>CAYFJO010000018.1:0-59703 GCA_964343305.1 uncultured Pirellulaceae bacterium
AACGACTAACCTCTTGCAGACCACCGGATGACTAAGGTGCGCTGTACAATTAGAAGAATACCGACGTGAGTTCGAGTCAAGAATCAAGGAGTTTCAAAGCTTGTATGATCGTTATCGGAAGCTGCATGGGAAGCTTGGCCCGCACGATCATTCCAAGAAGTTTTCAGCGCTTCGTGAATACATCAATGCGGCAGCTCAACACGTTCGCAGCACCGACGTCGAACATCTGGACGCAGCGATGCAATCATTCCGTGGTGAGCTAACCGCGATGTCGACGGCTTGCAGTCGGCTTGTGGAGATGCTCAACAATCCCCCCACAAGCCAAGCTCAAGCGATATCGCGTGCGACGGAAGCCCCGAGTCTGGCCAACCGGATAGCAGCGCCGTGGACGTTTCCGCTACGCCAGTTTCCCGACATTACTCCAACAAACCAGCCTGCGAATCAGAACGACGCGCCTGCCGCGAATCGTACAGGATGGATTGGTCCGTACGGTCTTTCCGATGAGCCGCCGGAGTTGATTGAGAATGCGCCGGAACCCGATCGAGAAATACCCGTGACCAAGATTCCTGATGACATCCTGGACGACGGATTGAAACCGGACGAGAAGGAAGATCTGGGTCGTCTTCTTGGCGTGATGCTTGATCGTCCAAGATCGTTGGACGAATTATTTGAGGCGGTCAAGTCGTTTTTTGAACAGAAAATTCGATTGATGGAAGAACGAGAACAGCTGTCTAAAGACGCCGAGAAGAATCAACGGAGATTGGAAGAGATTGACGAGAGTCTTCGTTTTTTTGATGAAATGGTGGAACGAATCCGGAAGGATGCCGAGGAGCGTCACCCTCGTTGAACGGCATAGCGACTTAAGGACCAACAAAGCCAAGACAGGTCATGCCGTTCGAAGATTCTGCGAGTCTAGTCAGCAGTCGAGCCAAGACAATCGACAGAGGCACGCAGCAAAGCTCGAGTGTGGTCATCGGTCCACGACTGGGAGATCGCCCACTCGAGTTTTTTTTGTAGCGCCGAATCATCCCACTCTGTGATTCGCTGATCGCAGCGCAGCATTGCGGCGGCAATCGCGCAAACGTACAACACAGCAGATACGTCCTTGGGCAACGGTTCGTCGGCACTGGTGCCACACTCTTTGGCGAAACGCTTGGTCAGTTCGAGCAGTTCCAGCGGTGGATTTACTTTGTGTAGTAACTGGGCGAAGGTTTGGGGCATGGCGTTCGAACCGGTCTGCTGTTGAATTACCTTTTCTGTCGCAACGGCGTCAAAGTCGCTCAACTCCGGCTCCAGCGGCGCGGCAAGTTGATGCTGGAAGATCGCACCCAATTCGTCGTTGTGCCATAACGCTGTCCGTTCAGCGTCGAGTTGAAACAGATTCGCTAGAGTGGCTGTTTCCGCATTGTGCATTTCTGTCTTCGACATGATGTAGCTCGTGAGTCCCGGCCGCCAATTTACGTTTGACGAGACAAACATCGCTCCAGCTCTTGAATTTCTGCTTCTACATCCGCTTCGTCAAATGCGTATTCGCTGACTACGTCCTTCAACACCCGAGCGAACATCCGCTTGGCCGTGACCAGAGCGTTGGATGCCTGTGATGGCGAACGGAATTGAAACCGGTGGACCAATTCTTCGTAATCCAGCGGTTCCGCTCCGTCACGAATGGGAGCCAGGATGCGCCCGTCGAACACACCCCATAGATCATCTCGGCCCGACTCGCGACACTCCGCTTGCATGCGACGCACGACTTCGGCCAGCAGTTGCCGCGCCCATTCGATGTCGAAAGCCTGGTCGGGCCGCGCTTCGTTCGCTGTCCAGCGTTGTTGATCATGTGGATCGATTGGCCGAGCGTGTTCGGCTGCGCGTTTCTTTGCCGTGCCGCGTTCATACTGGTTCGCCACATAATTGTCCAGCGCCGTGACGAGTAAACCACGAAATCGTCCACGTGTTTGGTCCGCGACGCTCACGAGGTTCTTTTCCAACACCTTGTTGTCGATAAACCCCTGCACCAAGTCGTCGGCGTCGTTGGGATCGATCCGCTTCTTAAAAACCAAGTGGGCTTTCAGCGCGGGCCAATACGTCCGCAGCAATTCATCCAGCGCGGCCGACTGCTCTTCGTCGAGTTCATCGCCGGCGTGTACAACGAGCGACCAGTTCGTCGTTGGAAAGTAACCGGGGCCGAACGAAGGGTTCGTCATGACAATTACCGTGTAAGCCGGGTTGGCAAGGTTGGCAAGCCGTCCTACAGTCTTGATGCAAAACGACCTTATCGCAAGGGCCGAATGATGGAGACGACCAACTCGCCGTCGAACAGCCGGTTTTCGCGGGTACTCAACGGAATGACTCCGCCGACGCGCAGTTGGCAGCCGCCGGCCAATTCAAAGTGTAGTCCCAACGTCATGTTGACCAGCGTCTTGTCCGACGCGCCGAATGACAGCGGCGCGGCAAAGGGGATCGTGTCGCGGTTGGAAAGCGGCGTGGTGACGTGAAGTTCAAACAACCCGGCAACGGCGTCGATGTAGTCCGGCGGATCGGTTAACAGCCAGATACCGCCCGCCGCATCGAGAAACAAATACATCTGCTCGGTGATCACGCCCGTGGTCGTTGTCGCCGCGCCGACGTCGGTGACGGCGATCCGGTTTCCGTTTACAGGAATGTCCATTTGCACGAAACTATGCGCGAAAAACGCTCCCCCTGGGTCGTAAACAAAACCCCAAAATGGCAACAGATGAACTGCGTCGTTGCAAGTGGTGAAATTGAAATTCGGTGTTGGCAACCGTCCTTGGATGTCACTTCCTGTCGGAGCGGAAACGCCCACACCGATCGACGACGCATAGACTTGGCCTGTGTAGATCAACCGCTTGAAGATCGCCGACACGTTGCCAATGTGGCCACCGCGTTGATCCAGGTCGGGTGAATCGCTAGTGAATTGTCCGGTGAACGGCATGCGCACTTCGACCGAGGACGCTCCGCCACCGCAGATCCTCTCGATGCCGAGCGTGTATTGCTGGATGGGAACTTGTGCGAATCGTCCCACAGGCGCACCCATCGCTGGGCGGCGATCTTGCACGGCGGTCGCAAATCGCAGGTCGGCGTAACAGCGGTCCGTCGGCACTGCGGAACTGCCATCGGTGATCTTGGGAATGCGTCCCACTACGAGAAGCGGCGATCTGACGAAATCGACGCCCGTTGCCGCTGTGAAGATTGGTCCTGGCGGAAAGTCGCCCATTGGCGCGGGCGTGCTGGCGAACCGGCGCGAGGCGGCACGAAACGGATTGACCGGTCGCGTCGAGCGTCGCGGGGGTTGCCGCCGCGGGGGTTGTCGTGGTTGCTCAGCGGGCTGTGCAGTGAGTTGAAATTGGATGTCTTCACTCTTGGCCAAGTTTGCGACAACGACCGTCACCATTGCGACTAGAACCAAGATTTTTGCTGTTTGAAACGACCAACTGCAATCCATTGCATCACTCCTGTCAGTTGCACCTTCCTCATGGCTTATATCGGTGCCGAGCAAAAGTTGGATGTGACGGACTGGACGCATATACGCGAGAAATTGGATTGTCGCGAGGGTGATGCAGAATGTACCAGCAATGTCGCCCTTTGTCCCTCGAAAACACGCCTTTCGCGGAGAAAGGCAACAAGTCAACATGAACTGAAAAACCGGATTATTCGTCACGATCGGCAGGAGCCGACATCTCTTGTTCCACCTCACGCACGGCCGCTTGGAAACGCTCGACCTTGGGAAACGCCGCGGCGAGTTCCGTCAACGACTGATGAAGCCGCGCGTAGTAACCTTCCTCGGGACCTGTCAAATAAGCAAGCAGCCGCTGGACCTGGACAAGGTCGTCGTGATAGTGAGATGTATCGGGATCTTCGTGGACGAGTTGCCTAAGTAGTTCATTCGCTCGCAAGAGGGACGCTTCGCTACCGACCGTGTTTCCGTTTTGGAACTCGGCAACAGCCAGTTCCGTGTTGGCACGGGCAAGTTGAGCGCGAAATCGATCGACCTTGGGATTGGCGATCACCAACTTTTCGGCTCCCGCACGCGCCAGGCGGTATAGTTCGATAACACGCTGGCTCTCGTCAGCGGACTGTACGCGGGCGAGCGAAAAATAGCAGATGTTCAACAAGAACTGGTCCTCGATCGTTTCTTCTACTTCCATCAATTGCTGGAGCGTTTCGACAGCCTTGTCAATTTCATCTCGTGCCAATTCGAAGTACGACGATTCATCGTCGTTCGCCAACTTGGCCCTTTCGCCCGCGACGCTCAGCAGATCGCCCAAATGAAAGTAGCCTTTTGCCAAGTCTCTCAACACTTTCGGTTCGTCGCCCTCGTTAGCTCGGAGTTGTTCGCGGATCGTTTGTGCTTGCTCGAACTCGTTGCGAGCGTCGTCGGTTTTGTCCAACTTGTTCAGAACCGCGCCGAGATTCATGTGTGAGTTGGCCAACTTGCGTTGGTATTCGACGTTGCCCGAATCAGCCTCGACCAATTGGCCACGCAACCGCTTCGACTCTTCGATCATCTCGCGCGACGCGTCCCAATCACCAAGTTGGAACAGTGCATTGCCCTTGGCGTTTAGCGTGTTTGCGAGCGCGAACCGATGTGCCCGGTCTTTTGGGTTTTGTCGAAGGAGTTCCCGTTGAATTGCCATTGCCCAGTCGTAAGACTCGAGTGCATCTTTTGGTGATTCAATCTTCGCCGTGATCAGTCCCACGCGGTAATGCGTTTCGGCAAGCCGGTCCTGAATCGCGCGGTCACCAGCACGTTGTTCAAGAAAACCTGTGTAATATTCGCGTGCCTGATGCAAAAGGTCTTTGCGGAGCGGTTGCAAACCAGGTTGATCGAGCAGAGTTTCTTCGCTGACGCGTGTGAAGAACACGTTGACCATGTCGAGCGCTTTGAAAAAACTTGCTTCCGAACGGCGCTGAGCGGCAGCCGTTTGAAAGTAGGCGACGGTCATGACAACCAGCGCCAGCACAAGGCACCCAAACGCAGCACCGATCGAAGACGCCGCGAGCGGATTTCGCTGACCCCAGCGCCACGTTCGGCCTAGCACACCAATCGGCCGTGCCTGGATCGGCTCGCCGTTCAAATAGCGGCCCAGTTCGTCCGCCAATTGCTCGGCCGAGTCATATCGTCGCGCCGGTTCCTTTTCCAGACACTTTATACAGATCGTCTCCAAATCGCGATCGATGGCCGGGTTGAGTTGACGCGGCGCCACAGGCAGTTCATCAATGACTTGACGCAAGGTCTCGATCGGAGTCGCCGCTTGAAACGCGGGACGGCCGGTGAGCAGATGATAGAGAGTCGCACCGAGTGCATAGAGGTCCGACTGTTCAGTGACGTGGGCTGAATCACGAGCCTGCTCGGGCGACATGTACTGAGGCGTACCCATCACCTCGCCAGCTCGCGTTAGTTCTTCTTCTTGTTCGGTCAACTTGGCCAAGCCAAAGTCGGCCACAAGCGCGCGATCGGATCTGTCATCTACCAGGATGTTTTGTGGTTTCAAATCACGATGCAAAACACCGTGTTGGTGTGCCTCGTGGACCGCGCGGGCAACGGGCTCCATGTATTCGGCCGCCCGTCGGTTTTCCAGCGGCCCGTCTCGCAGAAGGTCGGCGAGACTGCGGCCATCGACATACCGCATGGAAAAATACTGTTGCCCATCCACTTCGCCGACATCGTAAACCGTGACGATGTTGTCGTGTTCCAGTGCCGCCGCAGCCTGGGCTTCGGTGTGAAAACGATCAATCGCCTCTTTCTTTTTCGCAGGCAATAGCGCCGACAGCCGTTCCGGCCGAATAACTTTTAGCGCCACGGTCCGATTCGCGCTGCGCTGTCGCGCACGAAACACAACGCCCATGCCGCCTTCGCCCAAATTGTCGAGCAATTCATAATCACCCATGATCGTCGGGGTGGGTTCTTCCGTTGCGGTCCCCTCGGAGATGGAGTTAGTGGCTTCAACGGGACCAGTCCCCGAAAAGAAATTCTCGCCTACTGGAGTCTTGCAAGCCGACGCGCCGTGTGGCAGCGTTTCATCGAGCGAACGGTCTGACTCAATTTGCTCACTTCCAGGAGATTGCGTTTCGTGTTCAGTACGATTTGGGTGCTTGGCCATGGTTCAATCGCGAAGATTACTTGGCGTCTTCAGCTTCCAGCCGCCAACGTCCTTGCCGTTGAATAGCGAGATTCAACCATCGTCCTCGACGGGGCCACCGTGGGCGGAGACCGTCAACAAGATCGCCACTAACAAGATGTCCAACTCTCTGTTTTACCCTCATTTCACTTTTCCACAAAACCGCCGCTGTTCACTTTTCTGGATTAGTCTCTGTCGTGTCTAACCGGTGTGTCGCCCGCCCAGTGAAGATTCAACGGGACCGGCACCGCCGCTGCCGCCGCGAGAGATTCTTGCGAAGCAGACTCCGCGCTCGACCGACGGTTAACTGGCGGGCTTCACAAGCCCTTTGAAGATGCGAAAGCCCCAAACCGAATGCTTCCGGGCTCCCGATGCGGAGCCACTCGCGCCGAGTTACTCCATTACACAGGCGAGCAGGTTTCCAAGTTGTTCATTTTCGTGGGGCAGGCTCGTTCAAGTCGATTCGAAGGGCTTCACTCGACCGGGTAGATCTCGTGGGCATCGGCACTCGTTTCGGCATGCATGTGTAGCTCCGCAGGCTTGGTATTTTGCAAGATCCCATTTGCTTTGGCAACTTCCAAGGGATTGCCATGCACCAGCAGTAGCGCGCGGCCCGCCTTCACCTTCTGACCGTACCCAAAAAGATGCTCCGAATGCACTCCCCAACCAGCCATCGCGCCCAGCAGCGCCCCAACAATACCTGTCGTGGCCATGATGGGTACCAAAAAGACCGCAGATCCGGCGTCCGTAGCCGTCAGCACACTTGCGCCTGCGAATAGGCCAAGCAGTCCACCCACGCCAGCCCCAATAGCAGCGTCTTTCTCCATGTTGTCGCCAAACTGAAGTATTTTGGGGACGCAGGCACCGGACCATTCGCACTCGACCGAACCGTTACAGGTGCGGGGACAAGTCGCGGGTAGATTGTGGTACGACTGCACATCTTCGTCTGCCTCAGTCTTAAGGCTCACCGAGACAAGCGAGACCAAGTCCATCGGAAATCCACCGCGATCAATCGCTTGCATCGCGTCCTCGGCTCCAGCAAGTTTCTTATACACGGCAACCACGCATTGTTTGGAGCGGTTCATGGCATGTACCTCGTTCTTCTGGAGTGAACATTTGGCAAGACACCGATACGCAATATTATGGTTGACCACCGCCTTATAAATCAAGATATTTTGAGTTTAGTTTAGAGATTTATGTTCGTCTCGGTGCTGGAATACTGGTCTTCCTACACCAAGCGCCCGCAACATTTCTTGTATTTCCGCCCGCTGCCACAAGGACAAGAGCTGTTGCGTTTGACCGAGGCGCGCTGGGCACCGGACGGTGTTTGGCTGCGACGCTGCTCCCCTGTGCGTCGCCTGCGAACAACCTGGGCCAGTTCCTCGAAACGCTGGCGCGTGTGCCGGACGAACTGTTGCCATCCCGTACAGAGCTGGCTGAGGTTTCGGGACGACCCGTCTCCGTAGACCCGAAATTTGAGGCAGTCTCCGTTACAGAGGTCCAGGCAGTCGCACTCGTCGCAGGCGGCGTTCCACTGGCACTTCCGCGCACCGAAATCGCGATAGGTTCGCGAAGCCAATGCATCTTCCCAGGACGTGTCGAGGACGTTGCCGAGCCGGAGTTCCGGCTGCACGAAGAAATCGCACGGATAGATGTCCCCGTTGTGCTCGACGACGAAGTACTTACAGCAGTTCCGCCCCATCGTGCAGACGTTGGTCACGCCATCGACCAGCTTGAGAAGGACCTCGTCAAAGTTTCGTATCGAAACGCGGAAGGTGTCGTTGCGGTGCCACTGGTCAAACAGCGCGCACATAAATTCGCCCCACTGTGGGCCGTCGATGGCGAACGGCTTGAGTGTCCCATCCGGCTCGAATTCCACGCACGGGACATACTGCTGGTAAAGGAACCCTTGCTCGGTCAAGTATCGGTAGACTTCCGCCGCGCGATACACGTTCGACTGGCTGACCAGGACCAGAATGTTGAAATCGATTTGGTGGCGTTTGAGCACACCAATGCCGCGCAGCACGTCTTGGTGCGAAGGACCGCCGCGGATTCCGCGCCGATAATGATCGTGGATTTCCGGCGGACCATCGAGGCTGCATCCCACGAGAAAGCGGTAGCGGCCAATGTGCCGGGCCATCGCGTCATCGATCAGCGTGGCATTTGTTTGCAGGCCGTTGCTAACCACCGAACCAGCTCGTCCGCACTTCTGCTGCAACTCGGTGACTTTGCGAAAGAAGTCCAGGCCCATCAGTGTTGGCTCGCCACCCTGCCAGGCGAACGAATAGACGGGCTGCTGGGTAGCCATGTAGCTGTTGACCATCCGCTCGAGAACCGCCTCGGACATGCGGTGGCGCTTCGAGTCGGGATAGAGGCGGGCTTTTTCCAGATAAAAGCAATACTCGCAGCGGAGATTGCAGTCAGCGGAAGCTGGTTTGATGAGTAACGTAAAAGGGCGCACGCCTTCTTGCCTCGCCTGAGAGTTGGTGTCAGGTCTGATACAGGATAAACTATGTTTGAATTATCGCCAGGTTCCGTCCTCAACGCAAAAACGCGGGGGGCGGTGCTCGGCGGCGCTGGCCAACGAGCCGGCGTGTTCCACACCGAAATTCTGAACTGGCGTGCACGAGGTGAACAAGTGACTAACGCAAGCGATTACGAGGCGTTTCATCGGCGGTCCCAGGCGGATCGCTCGGGTTTCTGGGCCGAGCAAGCCGAGGCGATAGACTGGCATCGGCGCTGGGATCAAGTCCTGGACTTCAGCCGGCCCCCGTTCGCGCGGTGGTTTGTCGGCGCTCAGACAAACCTTTGCCATAACGCTTTGGACCGGCACCTGGCCACGCGCTCCGAGCAACTCGCCTTGATCTACATCTCTTCAGAGACGGGCGAAACGGCCCGTTACACCTACGCCGAATTGCACCGCGAGGTAGTGCGACTGGCCGCCGTGCTGTGTGAGTTGGGAATCGGCAAAGGAGACCGTGTCATCATCTATATGCCGATGATCGCCGAAGCGGTCTTTGCCATGTTGGCTTGCGCGCGGCTGGGGGCCATCCACTCGGTGGTGTTTGGCGGCTTCGCGGCGCCCAACCTGGCCCGGCGAATTGACGATGCTGCGCCCAAGCTGTTGATCACCGCCGACGCGGGGATGCGCGGTGGCAAGGTGATCCCCTACAAACATCTGGTGGACGAGGCGCTGCGATTGTCCGAATCCCCGCCCGAACGAGTGCTGATTTACCGCCGTGGTCTGGTGAACGACATGCCGCTCACCGACGGCCGAGATCTGGATTACGCAAGTTTGCGCGAGCGGCACATGGATGCGGACGTGCCCGTCGTGTGGCTGGAATCCAACGAGCCGAGCTACATCCTGTACACTTCCGGCACGACCGGCAAACCTAAAGGCGTGCAGCGGGACACGGGTGGCTACGCGACGGCGCTGGCCGCTTCGATGAAGTATGTCTACGCCGCGCAGCCGGGCGAGACCATGTTCACCACGTCAGACATCGGCTGGGTGGTGGGACATTCCTACATTGTCTACGGACCGCTGATCCACGGCATGACGACGATCGTGTACGAGGGTCTACCGATCCAGCCCGACCCCGGAATTTGGTGGAAGATCGTGGCGGAGCAGCGGGTCACGACCATGTTTTCGTCACCCACCGCGATCCGCGTGCTCAGGAAACAAGACCCCAAATACCTCTCGATGCACGACGTGAGTTCGCTGCGTTACCTGTTTTTGGCCGGCGAACCGCTGGACGAGCCCACGTGGCGCTGGATCAGCGACGCTTCGGGAGTTCCCGTGATCGATCACTACTGGCAGACGGAAACCGGTTGGGCCATCCTGAGCTATTTGCCGGGCCTGGAACCGCCCTCGATCAAGCCCGGCTCGCCAGGGTTTCCCACCTACGGTTTCGACTTGAAACTGGTAGACGAGAGAACCGGCGCCGAACTGGGCGCGGGCGAGAAGGGGGTACTTGTCGCCGCGCCCCCGCTGCCGCCTGGCTGTCTCACCACGGTGTGGGGCGATGATCAGCGATTCGTCGACGACTATTGCTCAGACTACGACGAGTCCTTGTATTCGACTTTCGATTGGGCTTTGCGCGACCCGGAAGGTTACTACTTCATCCTCGGTCGAACCGATGACGTGATCAACGTCGCCGGCCACCGGCTCGGCACGCGCGAGATCGAAGAGGCCGTCAGCGACCATCCGCGTGTCGCTGAGGCAGTGGTGGTCGGTGTGCATGACGAAGTGAAGGGGCAGGCGGTGATTGTGTTCGCGGTGCTGAAAACCGACGGGGCTGAGGCCGATGATGAGGACCATTCGACTTGCCGCGGGCAAATCGCCCAGAACGTCGTCGACAAGCTGGGTCCGATCGCGCGTCCGGCCCAGGTCCACATCGTGTCCGCACTGCCCAAGACCCGTTCCGGCAAGCTGCTCCGCCGCAGCATTCAGGCCCTGGCCGAGGACCGCGATCCGGGGGACCTGACGACCTTGGACGACCCCGCCGCGCTGGACGAGATCCGCCGAGCTGTGGCCGCCGACTGAACTTGCCCCGAATTGGAACTAGATTTAGACAGAAAGATCAGGGGACAGGACAAGAGTTGGGAACTGCCGAAAAACAACTTCCGCATCTTGCACGACATGTTTTATAACAGGGCAAGTTGTCGTTGTTTGTTGAAGTTGTCGTTTTGTTTCTTAGGAGAAGAAGACCATGGAACGCTATTCGGTGGAGATTGAAGAGCAAATGAAGACCTTCTACGAATCACTTTCGGAAAAAGATCGTCGACGTTACGCTGCTGTGGAAACCGAGAAGCTCGGATACGGCGGACTGGCATATATCGCTTCGGTGTTGCATTGCGACGCCAAGACCATTCGACAAGGACAAGCGGACATGGCCGAGTTGCCGGAAGATCCCGCAGGGACACGGGTCCGAAAAAAAGGGGGGACGCAAATGCTATCTTGATAGCAATCCCGAAGTGAAAGAAGTTTTTACCTCGGTGATTACCGAGCATATGGCGGGCGATCCCATGCGGGAAGATGTGATTTGGACCAACCTGTCGTAGAACGAGATCGCGCATCGGATGTCCAAGGTGGGGACGGTCGTCAGTCCGTTTGTCGCCAAACAACTGGTCGTGGATTTCGGTTTGGGGCGCCGCAAAGCACGAAAACAAAAGGCCACCGGACCGTCCTCTCCCTATCGGAACCAGCAGTTTGAACACATCGCCGACCTCAAGCAGCAATACTTCGATGCTGGCGATCCGGTGATCAGCATGGACACAAAAAAGAAAGAATATTTGGGAAATCTCTACCGAGACGGCCAACTGTTCACGACCGGGGAGATCGAAGTTTATGACCACGATTTTCTCCGTTTGACCGAGGGCGTCTTGATTCCTCACGGCATCTACGATCTGTCCCGCAACGTGGGACACATCAATCTGGGGCTGAGCCACGACACCAGCCAGTTCGCCTGTGTCAGCCTGGGATATTGGTGGCGGCAGTTTGGCCGGCGGTATTACCCGCAAGCAAGTTCGTTGCTGGTCCTCTGCGATGCGGGCGGCAGTCACGATGCGCGGCACTGGATTTTCAAGGAAGACCTTCAGAACCTGGCCAACCGGCTGGGCCTCGAAATTCGCATGGCGCACTATCCCCCGTACTGCTCGAAGTACACGCCGATCGACCATCGTTTCTTTCCCCACATAACACGCGCCTTGCGGGGGGTGATCTTCCGCAGCGTGGAGTTGGTCACGAAGCTCATCCGTCAAGCCCGAACGAAAACCGGGCTTCGCACAACGGCTCACGTTATCCGCAGGATGTTCCAAACGAAACGAAAACCATCCGAAGCATTTCGCAGCAACTCACCCATCGTTTTCGACTCGATCTTGCCACAATGGAACTACAAAGCCGTCTCGCAAAACATTTGACAACAAAAGGGAAGTTATTTCTCGGCAGTTCCTTGCCGGCCGACGAAGCTCATGCGCGTCGTCGCATCACGCGATCAACGGGGTCAGAATCTTAGGTTTGTAAATACTGGTGAGCCGGTCGTCGAGGCCGTTCCGCGGGAAAGTGACTCGGCCGTGGTCCAGGCCCAACAAGTGCAGGATCGTGGCATGAAGATCAGCGACCTGCACGCGATTCTCAACGGCGTGATAGCCCAGTTCGTCCGTGCTGCCGTACGTCTGGCCGCCTTGGATTCCGCCGCCCGCCAGCCACGTGCTGAATCCCTGTTTGTGATGGTCTCGCCCATCGCCGCTTTGGCTCACCGGTGTGCGGCCGAACTCGCCGGTCCACATCATTAACGTGCTGTCCAACAAGCCGCGGCGTTTCAGGTCCGCCAGCAACGCAGCCGTAGGTTGGTCGGTTTGATCGCAGCAGTCCCGCGTCCGTGCGGCGTTGTTGTTGTGCGTGTCCCAGATCTGGCCGCGCACGAGGATTTGAACGAACCGCACGCCACGTTCGATCAACCGCCGCGCGATCAGGCAACGACGGGCATAGCTGTCGGTCTTCGGCTGGTCGATGCCGTAGAGTACTTGCGTTTCTTTTGATTCCTGAGACAAGTCCAACGCCTCCGTGGCGGAAAGCTGCATGCGGGCCGCCAGTTCGTAACTGGCGATGCGGGCCTCCAACTTCGGTGCGATGCTGCGATGTTCGGCCTGATGCACCGCGTTGAGCGAACGAAGCAAGTTGGATCGTAACTGTTGGACCCTGTCAGGAACCGGCGTGGTCGGGTTCAGGTAAAGAACCGGCGTGCCCGTGTGGCGGAAGTGCACGCCCTGATATCGCGGCGGCAGAAAACCCGACGACCAGTTTCGCACGCCATCCACGGGCAACTGGGTATCGTTCCGCAACACAACATAAGCGGGTAGGTTTTCATTGTCCGATCCCAATGCGTAGCTGACCCAGGCCCCCATGGTCGGTCGACCGGAAATGATGCGGCCGGTTTGCATGTGCCACAGCGCCTGTTCGTGGTTGTTGTGTTCGGTGAACATCGACCGAATCACCGCAATGTCGTCGGCGCAAGCGGCCGTGTGTGGCAGGGCTTCCGAGTACTCGATGCCACACTCGCCGCCGGGACGAAACTTGAACGGCGAACCCAGCAGGCTACCGTGCTTCGTCAACTTTACGAGGTCGGTGAAGTACTCAGGCATCGCTTGACCGTTCCGCTTATTCAACTCCGGCTTGGGGTCGAGCAAATCGACGTGGCTAGGACCACCGTGCTGGAATAATTGGATGACGGCCTTGGCTTTGGGCAGAAAGTGCGTTCCCATTGTCTGATCGTGCGAAGGCGTTGCCGCACGGACCTCTTCCTCGCGCGACAGCCAAGCCAGCGCCATGCCAGCCATCCCGGCCGCGCTGCAGGAAAACACTTCACGCCGAGTGATCAGATCTGACAGATGTTGATGGTGGAAATCTCGGTCGGTCATGGTTTTCCCTCGTACTTCGAATTTCGAATATCGAACAAGGAATGTCGAATGATGAAAGAAAAACTAATGCACATACAAAAACTCGTTCGTGTTCAACAGCACCAGCGCCACCTGTTTCCAACCGGAACGGTAAGTCGCTTCCTTCTCTGCCGCGGTAGCAGTGGGGTGTTTGTCGCCGAACGTCTCTTGGGCAAAGGCTTCCAGAAACTCTGCAACAAACTCCCGTTCGGCCGCAACAGGCGGGCGGCTGAACAACAGCCGATAAGCGGCATCGATTCGCGCGTCACGGCCGGCCGGAGCCAACTGCCAAATCCGTTCGGCCAGCGCACCGGCATTCCGCCCTGCAAACGGTCCGTTCATCATCTCCAGTGCCTGCTGCGGCACGATCGACTCGGTTCGTTTCGGGCAATTGGTTTCCATCTTGGGCGTGTCGAAGGTGTCCAGGAATGTAACATGCTGGCTGCGGCGGACGATCAGGTAGATGCTGCGACGGTTGCCTTGCGGATCGTCCCCGGTGACAACCGCGCCGGTGGCTTCTCGTTTCACCGGCGCCGGCGGGCCGTGCATCCGCAGATTCAGCTTGCCCGCCGCGGCCAGCAACGTATCTCGAACGACCTCGCCGTCATGTCGCTTGGGTCGCCACGACCCTAAGAGGATGTTCTCAGGATCCTGGGCCGCTTTTTGCGTGTCCAACGCAGAAGTCTGCCGATAGGCCGTCGAGGTCAACATGAGACGATGTAGCTGTTTCAGGCTCCAGTCTTGCCGGATGAACTCAGTGGCCAGCCAATCCAACAACTCTGGATGGGACGGGCGACTTCCGGTGTGTCCAAAGTCGGCAACCGTCTCAACCAGCCCGCGACCGAAGTGACGAGCCCATATCCGATTGACTTGGATCCGCGCGGTCAGCGGATGCTCTGGATCGGTCAACCATTCGGCGAAAGCCCGCCGCCGCCCCGTCGTTTTGTAGCTCGATTGAGGTTGCAACTTGAAGCTTGGTTTCGCCAGCACAACCGGCACGGCTGGCTCGATCGTTGCCCCCGGCTTGTCGTGTTCGCCGCGCAGAAGAACGTGCGCTTGACGAGGCTGATCGTCCAAGTCCATCAGGCCGCGGATCTCGACGATCTTTTTTTGCAACGCTTGCTCGTCGGCGATGGCGGTCCGCAGTTTCGTATTGTCTTTTTGATAGTCGGGAAAACTCTCTTCGAGCGTGTTAGTCGTGAAAGAGATGCCTGGCGCGTACTCGGCGAGTAGCTTCTTCTGCGCGTCGTTTTGTTTCTTTGCATCGACCAGCAGCGCCGCAATGAGCTTGTCACGTGTGTCCGGCTTCACGGCTTGCCAGGATTCGGGGTTCAACTTCTGGGCTAAGAACTTCTCGGCGTACCGCTTGGTGAGCGCCGCCAATTGAGCGTTCAGATTTTTGACCTGCTCGTCGATCCGTTTATTTTTGTCCTTGAATGCAGTCTGCTGCGATTCGGACGCCATGGGGATGTGTCGAGTGGTCGAGGGAATCCATTGCTGCGGATCGTAGGAAGCCAAAAAAATGGCATGCAGTCCGTAGTAGTCGCGCTGAGAAATCGGGTCGTACTTGTGGGAGTGGCAACGGGCACATTTCATCGTCAGCCCCAATAAAGCGGAACTGAGGATCTCGATCGTGTCGCTCATCACTTTGTGACATTCGTTCGGTTCCGTGTAGCCGGGGTAAGTGGGATCGGCGGCGGTCCGCAGAAAACCGGTGGCGACCAGTTTTTCGATCATATCGGGCGTCAGTTCGTCAGCCCTCCGCCAATCGGTCAATTCATCGCCCGCGATTTGTTCGCGAAGAAACTGATCGAATGGCTTGTCTTGGTTGAGCGCGCGAATGACATAGTCGCGATAACGCCACGCCTCTGGCCGCAGTCGGTCCGCATTCAGATACCCGTCCGAATCGGCGTACCCCGCGACGTCCAACCAATGCCGCCCCCACCGTTCGCCGTAGTGCTCTGCATCAAGCAGTTGGTCAACCAGCCGCTCGTAGGCATCCGACCGGTCATCGTCGATGAACGCGTCGATTTGCTGCGGCGTCGGCGGCAATCCGTGGAGATCAAAATAGAGCCGTCGCAGCAGTACCAATTTGGCAGCATCGGGATTAAACGTCAGCCCTTTCTCTTCCAATTTGGCGAGCAGGAACGCGTCGATCGGCGTACCCACTCGATGGTCATCTTCCACAGCGGGCACCGGCGGGCGGACGGGTGGTTGGAACGCCCAATACTCTCGATCCTCGTCGGTAACCCAGGCAATCTCTTCCGCGTCGTCTAGCGGTTTCTCTTTCTCTCCGGCAATCGGCGCCCCGACCGCGATCCAACGCCGCAGCAGTTCGCGTTGTTTCTCGTCCAGCGGTTTTTCGTCTTCGGGCGGCATCTCGCCAGCTTCAATCTGTTCGATCAACAAGCTCTCGTCTGGCTCGCCTGGCACTATCGCCGGCCCACTCTCGCCGCCTTTCGCCATCGTAAAGCGTCGGCGCACGTCCAACTCGCCTTTCCTAGCCTTCTGGCCGTGACATTCAACACAATGGACCTCAAGAATCGGCACGATGTCGTTTTCAAACGACAACTTGTCACGGGTGGCCTGCGCGCCGGCCGATTTCGTTGCCTTTTCTTCTTGGGCGTAAACCGGCAAAACTGCCCATGCCGATGCGATTGCTATTACGGCGACAAACAACAATATTCGCGAAACCGTCATTGCAAGACTCCGCCTTCTCCCGACGAATTCATGTTGCAGCTTTTTCCGGCGTGGGGAACTCAAAAAGGTGAATGGGAGAATTGTTGCCAGCGTACTTCCCGTCCTTGTCCAGACGTCTGCCGTTGCCGTTGCTACCTCTGTTGGTGGCGATGACGGCAAGGCGCTTGCCGTTGGGGTGCAGGCTCACACTGTGAGGGTTGGCGAGCTTCGTGGTGACAAAGAACGGCTCCTCGTCCTGGGGGCGCCAGAGCAGGAACTTGCCTTTGCCTGGCGTGCCGCTGGTGACCGCGATGATGAAACCATCCGTGTGGAAAATGACGTCGTGGACGAACACGTCGTTGCGGTCGCCGAATTGGATCGTCTTCTTCAGCTCGCCGCTTTCGAAGTCAAACAGCAGCAGCGTTGGCGGGCCGGTGACGTTGCCAGAGGTCTCTGGTGAGGTTCCGCCGCAAGCGAGTGTTTTACACTCCTGGTCCAACGCCATCGCTCGGACGCCACCAACTTCTTGAATTCTGCGGTAAACGTAGAGTACGCCAGCGTCGAACTCGCGGACGCACTGACCAGTGGCGAGGTCCCACAGCTTGACGACGCCTTTCATGTCGCCGGAGAGCAACCGTTTGCCGTCCGGATGAAAAAGCACACGGAAGACGTCCTCGCCGTGGCCGACGAGTTCTTGCTGCTTCGTGCCGTCCTGAGTGGACCAAAGCCGTACCGTTTGGTCCATCCCGCACGTCGCCAACGTCTTTCCGTCCGCGCTGACCGCGACACAGCGAATCCAGCCGTTGTGCGCGTCGTCGACCTTCCAGATCGGCTGTGGGTTCTCTTGGGCATACTCCCAGCAGCAAAGTTCCCCCCAACTATCGGCGGTGAACAGGTGCTTGCCCTGTGGATCGAATGTGTACGCCTCGACCCAGGCGCGGTGTCCTTCCAGCGGCGACAACTCCGGTGTTTCTTCGCTCGTCACGTCCCACCGGAGCACAGGACCGTCCAGTCCACCGCCAACCAGAAAATCACCGCAGGGACTGAACCGCGCGGCAGTTACCTGCCGGTCTAATTTGAGTACCTTGACTTCTTTCGGTTCATACTTCGCCAGCAGGTCTTGAGGATCCGCCTTCATCGTCGTGCTCCCAAGTGGAGTTGCTAGTTTCGTAGCGGAAGTCGTGCGACTTCCGATTCCGAACTCTCACGAGTTCGGCTACGTCCGTTTTACGCCAGTGCTTCCTTGATCGCCGACATGTCATCGTGCGCGATCGGCAGCGGCTGGCCTTGGTTGTCGTATTCGGTTAGGACGGGATCGATGCCCAACGCCGTGAACCAGGTGTGGAACATGTGTCCAATGTCGTATTCTTCCGTGGCGACGAACGTGCCGTTATCGTTGGTCTTGCCGATGACCAGGCCGCGGTTGATGCCGCATCCGGTCATGGCCAACGACCACGCTTCGGGCCAGTGGTCGCGGCCGATGTGGCCGTTGATCCGCGGCGTGCGGCCGAACTCGGACATGGCAATCACCAAAACGTTATCGAGCATGCCACGGTCGGCCAGGTCTTCAACGATCGACGCAAGCGCCTGGTCGTATTTGGGTACCAGGCTCAAATGCCCATTGAAGGCGTCTCCGTGCAAGTCCCAGCCGTAGGAGTTCACCTTGACGAAGGTGACTCCGGCTTCCAACATTTTGCGGGCCTGCAACATGTGCCGGCCCAAGTCGTGCGTTCCATAGCGCGCGACGTCCTGGGGCGAAAAGGTCGAAGTATCAAATAGGTCCTTTCGCCGCGAGAGGGTTTGGGCCACCTCGTACACGTAACTGTTGGCCTCGGTGGCTTGCTTTCTTCGCTTTTGTCCGTAGCGGCGATTCGCGGCGATTCGCAACTGATTACGGTCAAGGTCGTCCTGCTCGTTGAGCGACGCGTGACGGACTAGGTTTTCCGGCGGCTGGCCGTCGCCAAACGCCAAGGCGCCGTATTTGGGACCGAGGAAGCCGGCGTCTTTGTGCATGAACCCGCCGCTGCCGGGCTTGATCCAAACGTATGGCGGCAGCCCGCTGTCACCCCCGCCCAGCAAGTTGGAGATTGCCGAGCCGAAGTACGGGTAGATCACGCCGCGTTCTGGGGGATCGCCGCGCTGGATGCGCGGCACGCCCGCCGAGTGCGAGTTGTCTTGCGTATGAACGCTTCGGACCACGCACAGATGGTGCATCTGTTTGGCGGTCCGCGGCATCAGTTCGCTCAAGTGGACGCCTGGCACCGAAGTTTCGATTGTGCGAAACGGGCCGCCGAACTGCGTGTTCGGTTTCGGGTCCCAACTTTCCAACTGGCTCATCCCACCATCGATCCAGATGAAGAGCACTTGCTTGCGTTTCTTTTTCAACTCTTCACCCATGGCTGGTTGTATCAGCCCGCCGAGCCCCATTGCACCAACTGTGGTGCCTGCCGCAGTGCCCAACCACTGGCGACGCGAAATCCGATGCTCCCAAGGCCGGCAGAGTTTCGAATCATTCACGGGTAAGCTCCTTACTTGTCGAAATCCGAATCTCGAAATGCGAAACAAATTCAAAATACGAAATCCCAATGCTCAAAAGTTTGCACCGAAGATTCAAGGTCGTAGTGATTGTCCTTAGGTGGTTTTGGTCATTTGTATTTTGGTTATTCGGATTTGTTTCGGATTTCGATATTCGGATTTCGAATTTGATTGCGTCAAGCGCCGCGTCGTTCGTTGTAATTCAAATTAATGGTTTGTGGAAAACTCCGTCGATGCCAATAGCGCCCACGCAAGATGGCCCAACGCAACTTCCCTGCGGTCGTCATGCTTGGCGAGGTAATCCGTCACTTCCGCTGTTTCCTCTTCAGTTGGTACTCGCGTTAAAACGCCAAGATAAAGCTCTTCGGCAATCTTGTCGGGCTCCGAAATCTTCGCCAGATGGTCGACCAGGTTGCCATCGCGTGGCTTGAGCCAGCTCAGCACTTCGTCGTCGTTCATCACGAATAGCGCTCCTCGCACCGAAGGGCTGTATTCCACTTCCGGTTCCCTAGGTGGATTGGCCAGCGCTTTGACGAAACGTTCTCGCAGTTGGTCCAGAGTCAACGGACCAGACTCTTCTTCGTCGGCCACTTTCTCGGGCTGGTCGCCCGATTCCGGCTTGGCTTCGCTGAGAGCTTTGACTCGGTCAAACTCGCCTGTGGCGATCAACATGCTTGTCAGTAGTTGTTCGGCGGACAAACGTTTCTCCAGCGCCGAGCGGCAGCTCGTCTTCAGCACGCTTTCTTCCGCATCCGGCAGCAGGCCGGATCGTTGATACGTTTCGGTTAGCGCCAGTTCGCGGAGCAACCAGTTGATGTCGAACTTGTTCTTGACAAACTCGTCGGACAATAGGTCGAGCAGTTCGGGATGCGAAGGGGGATTGTCGGAGTGGTGCAAATCGAGCGGATGCACCAGCCCGCGGCCCATCATGACAAACCACAAACGATTGGCCATGTTGCGAGCAAACGCCGGGTTGTCTACCGACGGTAACTGCTCGGCCAGCAGAGTAAGCGTGCTGAACTTGAGGATGCCGGGGAACTTCGCTTTCTTGTCCGGCGGTTTGATGTACTCTTCGCCTTGTTTGAACGTTGGCACTTCAATTTCCTGTCCACCGGGAATGCGGGGACCGATTGTTTGTATGTCTGTGTCAAAGACCGATACGAACTCAATCTTCTTCTTCAGCGGGTTCTCGCCAATTGCCGGATAGTCGGTGTCCCGGCGAATGAACGTGTGTCCCAAAAAGGCGAACATTCCCTGGAACACGTCTTGCTCATAGTCACCGATAAAAGGATGTTCATGACACTGAGCACACTGGATGTCCATTCCCAACATCAGCCGTCCCATGTCGCGCACCAAGCCCGGATGATCCGTTGGATTCTGGCCATACTTCTCCAGTCGCTTGGTGAGGAAATACGACGAGCCACGTGGTGACTTGTCATCCACGTCGGGGCTCAAGATCTCCCGCGCCATTTGATCCCACGGCTTGTTCTCGGCGAACGAACTGCGGAGATATTCCGTCCAAGCCTCGTGGTCCCCGCGCCGTTCCATGAACATCACGTTGAACAGCTCCTGCATCCGCTGCGGATAATCCGGCCCGCCGAGCAGCCGGTCGATCAACGCCTTGCGCTTCTGGCCCGACTCCTCGTCAAGAAACGCACGGGCCTCGACAACCGTCGGAATCCGCCCGGCCAGATCGAGATACACTCTCCGCAGAAATTCGGCATCGCCGGCCAGGTCACTGGTGGGTCCGCCGGTCTTGGCAGCGACAAGGTTATCGATGCGCTCGTGCAGCGGTTCTGCCGAGAAAGCGTCCGGTGCAGGAAGTGCGAATGAAAACAGAATCAGAATGAAGGGCCAGCGAGTCGGAATGCGCATCGCTTAGTGCTCCAAAGGTTTCCACGCTCCGCGGATCGGTGGGTGGTACGGACGGCAGGGAATTAAGGCTTGAGTGTGATACATATCCTAAAAAAATCTTGGCATAAATGCAAACGTAATGGACAACCAGCGCGGCGCCGCTACCATCGCCCTACCGTCGTTGCGCGAAGTTCTGATTGTTTGCAGCAACACCAGGGTCGTTTATCGAACAACTCTCCAAAGTGACAACATAGACGGACCAAGATATCCGTAATTGATTAGTTTACCAGCCGGGTAGATGGAAACTCAACAGTCGGCCGGCTCTCATCCCGTACTCGACGGCTCGCGGCAACGCTGACGATGCTGGCCAAGGGCACCGGCTTTCTCTCCGTGCGGCCCGCGCAGCGGTTGGTTCGCGGCGCTAGTCGTTGGAGCCGGTGGCGACGACGATGAACGCGTCCCTGAGGAGTTGCTGGGTGATGCGCCGGTATTGTTGCGAGATTAGAAAAGGCAGATCAGCATCGTCGTGAACCGGGGCGTTGACTTTGCGGTCGGCGATGATCCAAGCGTTCATCTTCACTTTTCTGCCTTCCACCTCGGCAGAAGGAAGGCCGGTCAATTGCCCTTCGATCTGCACGGTTTTGCCGCGCCACTGGCGCAGGTCGTACAGGCAAACCGTCCAACGGTCACTCGTGTTCACACGGTGCCCGGTCACGGGCTTGCTGTTGATCATAATGGCGGTGTCCGCGCTGGTGGCGGGCTGCAGGTAAAGGTCGTATCGCTTGAACTGCTCATCCGGCACTTGGATTTCAAAGTGGAATGTCCTGCCGTCAACGCTGGCTTGCGCATCAGGCAAAGGGGCTGGTGTCAAAGCCTTGGTGACTTTCGGTGCGCCACGTTCAATTTCATAAACGGTGACGGTATCTCCAGCGGCTTCGATGGTGATATCTTCGCCGGAATTCAGCTTCCATGCCATGTCTTCGACAAACGGATAGACTGCCTTGGCTCGATAGGCTTGGCCTGTTGCGCCTCGGAAGTAGACACGCTCGTTGAAAGGGATCTTGATCGTCTGCGGACGACGGTCCGGGTTGCGGACGGTTAGGATGGCTTTGTCATCGACCCAACTGATGTAGCCGTAGACCTGACCCTTGGCAGGATCGCCACCAACAAAGACGGTGTTCATCAGGCGGTCTTGATTCAATTGAGCCCAACGGGCGGTGGTCGCCAGGACCTTCCAGTGCTCGTCGTCCAAGAGATCCAAGTCGAGATAGAGTTCTTTCAAGGTGGTGCCACGCGCCATGTACATCACCCCGTAATCAGCCCAGTCGTGAAGCGTGTCTTCAAAGTCCGTGAAGGGTTTCCGGTGGGAAAGCAGAATGCCGTGCGTCATGAAATTGGCGATCGGGATCGTCGGCCGCGGACATCGATCCGGGTTGTTGAAACTCTGGTAGAAATATTTGCAGCGGTAGGTGGTGGCTCCTTCGCGCAGGGAAATGTGCGGCCAATCGCGGCTGCCGCCCGAATCTCCGGTCATCATCCACAGGCAATCGACAAACTGGAGCCAGAACGGGCTGAACCATGACCCGTTGGTGTAGTTGATGAAGATGTCAGGGTTGAGTTCGCGCTCGTAAGCCAACAACTCAAGTGTGGCGTCGAGGCAGGCCTCGCGGGCATGACGCTGACTCAGATGTCTGGAAGTGAAATTGTGGTTGAAGTCATGTTTGATGTAATCGACTCCGACTTCAGCGATCAGGTAGTGAAGGGACTTCTTGACGTCGTTGAAATACTTCGGCTGAAGAATGTTGTAGTAGACCTTGTTGCCGCTCATCCAGCGGAACTGGGAACGGTCGAAGTCGTCACCATAGGCCGACTCGTATCCGGCCTTGAGTCCATCAGCGAATCGCTGGTTCGTGCCATCCAGGGCGATCCAGATTCCGAGACCGCTGCCGTCTTCGTTGAGAATCTCCTGAAGTTCGGGCAGGGGTTCGTGCGTGGCGTTGAGTTGCGGTTCGAAAATGCGTGTGCCGATGGTTTCCCAGCCGTGGTCGGGCACCATGCCGTCCAGCGTGGCGCCGTATTTTCGCAACTGACGTGCCATCGGACGGTACGTCTTTTCGATGAAACTCTCTCTGGTCAGTTTCTTGGCCTCGCTGCTGTACCAGTTGTTGAAGTGCAGATAGCTGCGCGTCGGTTTGCGGGTGGCGTTGATATAGTCGAGCAGCCCAAGCTCGGCGTTTTCACCCTTCGTGGCGCTGATGCCAAAGACCGCATCCTTGCTGACAATGCCCCATGAGCCATCCGCCTGCTTTTTGGCGCGGCCGGGAAAATGAAAGATCGTGGCGAGGTGGTCGCGGGAATCGACGAGATGGTCACGCCCTTCGAGGTCGATCATGTAGTCCCAGCGGTAATAGAAATCGGGGTTCGTGAATCCGTCCGAATGGCGACTGTAAAAGCACGGATAGTCAGCGCCGAACCACCAGGCACCGATGTTGAGCGGCTGCCCGCGACCGCCGAGTTCCACTTTGGTATCCGTTGAGAAACGCTGAATTGCCAGGCGGTCGATCTTGTCACCCTGTTTCATCTTCAGCCGCACGGTCTTGTCCATCCATGGTTGGTCGGCGAGAGAATAAGAGATCTGCACGGCCTCAGGAGCATTCGAACTGGTGTCGGCTTTGCGTTGGTACGTGATCTTGACGACATGCTCTTCCGCCGAGCGGGATTCGATCGGACTGCCCAGCGCTTCGTAGTCCGCGATGGTAAAACGGCGGTCATCAAAAAGAAGGATCTCGAATTCGTCGTTGTCGAGAGTGAGACGATCCGAGCCGTCCGCGCGAGCGATACGCCGGGTCTTCCACACCTTGCCGCTTCGGGTCAGTTCGACCTGAATGTGTTTGTTCTTCAGCGTGATCTCATCGGCAGAAGCAACGTCATCCGCGCCGCAAACAGATCTTCCGATCGTAAGACAGATCAAGACAAGCAGACGCGAATGGTTCATTCCGGTTTCTCTCACGGTTGCTGTTGGCCTTGGATGAATGAGAATCAACGCGTACTCCGACCGGCGCCTCGACGGCCGGTCGTCGGTTCGTAGGCCGGATTGAGCGACGGCAGTTGGGCAGCGATCCGATCCAGGTAGACGTCGAGTTTTTCAGCCAGTGCCACTGCCTTGGCCGGCATTCGTGCCGTGAGGTCGTTCTGCTCGCCGATATCTTTGGCGAGGTCGAACAGCCGCGTTCCGTTCGTTTCATGGAACCGGATCAGCTTGAAGTTGGTCGCCAGGATCGCCGATTGCGGGGTCTGATTCGGCCCCTTGGCGTAATGGGGAAAATGGAACACGAGTTCCGCTCGGTCACGCCGGAAAGCGCGGCCGTCCGTTCGCTTAAGCAAAAGGGAAATGAGACTGGTTCCCTCGATGGCCGAGGACGAGGCGGACGCCACGCCGGCCAGTTCGCAGAACGTCGGGAACAGGTCGTAACCGATGACGTTTTGGCGGCAGAAACTGTTCGGTTCAACACCGGGGCCGCGGACGATTAACGGCACGCGAATGCCCCCTTCCCAGAAAGTGGCTTTTCCGCCGGACAGCGGGTGGTTTTCCGTGCTGCGGGGCCGGGCTGCTGCGCCGTTGTCGGACATGAAGACCACGTAGGTGTTATCGCCGATCCGCAAGCGGTCGATGCTGTTCAGAACCGTGCCGACCGACGTGTCCAGATCGCCGGCCATGGCGGCGTAGTCGACGTCGCGATGGCGTGCGCCTGGTGGCCTTTCGGCACATGCGGTTCTGGTCCGGCCAAGTGCCTTCGACGGTTCGTGAACGGCGTAATGCGATAGTTGGACGTAGAACGGCCGGCCTGCGGCGCACTGTTGTTCCATGAACGCGATGGTTCGCTTGGTGATCCCGAAGATGTCTTTTGGATTTGGGTCTTCGTACCCACCAGGACCACCGTTTTTTGTGTCGCCATCGTGTTGATCGAATCCGTGACGACCGGGACCGCCGCCGGCCAGATGCCATTTGCCAAAATGGGCCGTCGCGTAGTTACGCTCTTGAAGGATTTCGGACACGGTGATTTCGTCGTCGGGCAGTGAATGAACGTGTCGCGGCGGAATCAGCTTTCGGTCCTTGGGTTGGCCGTTGGCGGGGCCGGGCGTCGTCATGCGTAACAGCGCCGGGCTCTTGCCCGTCAGCAGGCTGGCCCGGCTTGGCGTACACATCGCGCTCGGCGAATAGGCGTTCGAAAACCGCATGCCCTGCCGAGCCAACTTGTCGATGTGCGGAGTCCAGTAGAAGTCGCTTTTCGACTCCCCCACCTTCTCGTCCATCGCAATGGACAGGCCTGTCCAACCCATGTCGTCCACCAGGATGAACACGAAGTTCGGGTGTTTGGCCTCGGTCGATCGGGACGTGCGAGGTGAAGCTGGCTGGTTTTTCCGCGGTGGTGCTTGTCGGTTTGTTGCGCGAGGCGATTCCTTTTCGCTCAAGTAACCGTCCTTGTTTCGATCGAGTCGATCAAACGCCCGACGCGGTCCGTCGAACTCCTTCGGCGAAACACGCCCATCACCGTCGCGGTCCAATCGATTCACAAATCCGGGACCGTTGCGACGTGGCGGTGGGCGATTTCCTGTTTGGCTTGGGGACTTCTCGATTGCTGAAGTCACTTTGCCGCCGCGTACCGGACGGACCATGTTGTAGATCTCGATCACATCGCCTTGCGGTCCTCGACCGCGAGGAAACCGTGACGGGTCGCCCGCCTTGGGATCGCTGCGTTGAGAACCGGCGCCGTGAACGTCCAGGAGATCGTATCCGCCCCGGAAGCTGCGCATCCATCCCTGTGACCGGCCGAAAGCGACATAGGCCGCCGCCTCGCCATCGCCCATTCTCTTGTGCGTCGTACTGCTCCAGTAGAAGGGATAGTTGATCTTGTCAAGCCCGTCGCGGATGGAGGTGACGCGGAACAGCGGATCGATCGCGGCGGACTTGGTTGTGTCAGGGCTGCGCGTATAATCGACGATGCTTTGCAGTTCCTTGATGTTGGGCAATCGCCAGTCGGAATGTCCCGCGTGCCGCAGGTCCTCGGCCCAACGCAACGCCTGCTCCCAGTTCATCCTGCCGTCTTGCTTCAGTCCCGCCTTCAGATGACCGCTGTCTTGCTGCATCCAGGTCAGACCGGTTGCCCGATCCGTGATCGTGCCGTCGCCATTGTCGTGGAACTGGTTCTTGCCATAGTCGGCATTTCCCCGAACGTAGAAAACGAAATAAGTTTTCGTGCGGCCTCGCGGACCGCCAGAGCGACCGATGGGGTATCCCTTGATACGACCGTCCGCGAAGTTCACGCCGAACATCGTTTCGTTACCGTGCATCGTCGTGCTGACATACTTGGTCGACGTCGCGATTTGCGAATCGATAATGCGTTCGCCCTTCGCCGGATCGCCGTACTCGAAGCCAAAGTAATCCGTGTCGATGAACGGTTGCAGGTTTCGGGTCGCCTCGCTTCGCGGGTCGACATCTTCACCGCTGAAGAGGATCAGCGAGTACATATCTTTGATGCTCGGCAGACGCCAGTCGTCGAATCCGCCGGTTCTGCAACGCCGCGCACCGTCGACGGCTTCCGCGAAAGTCTTCTTCGGGCCAGGGTCCTTTTGCCAAACGAGTTTGGTAACCAGATCGGTGATGGTGCCGTCGCGGTTATCTCGATACGCAGGTTGGTGGCCTTGGTATTGAGCATCCTGTCCGAAAAACGGCTTTCCCGCGCCCGGATGCGTAATCTCTCGCGTGTTGTCGTAACACCGCGACTGGCCTGTATCCACGATCGGATAGTTTTGCGCGAGGCTCGGCGATCCTAAACATGCGACCGTCAACACCGCCAGAAACTCTGACAACAAGTTGTTCCGAAAATTCATGCAACCTCTCCTTCAGATGTCGACTGCCTGCCCCAAACGACAACGATGTGTACAACGGGACCAACATATCCATAGCTAGCTAGGTTACCAGCCGCGGAAAAGGAAAGTCAACGGTCGCCCGATTTTGGCTGTGTCCTAATTGTGTGTTGCTAACTCATTTCTACCGCAGAGAACGCTGAGGGCCGCAAAGGAATTAGGCTATGTTCTCTGCGTCCCTCTGCGTACTCTGCGGTCAATTCCTTTGGGTTGTCGGGGGCAGCAATGGGACACCACCCCGATTTTGGGAGTGGAGTCTCTCGAAAGTGAGCGGTATGGGGCTAGCGCCTTGCCGCTCACCTCGCGGCCATTGAAGCAATCACAAGGGCTACGTCACGGGCCGCGTCGTAGACCGTCCATTGTTCCAAACGAATGCAAGATTCATTAGTCGACGGATCGTTGCTTTGACCGCTAGCGCGCCGATATGGTGCACTCCGCAACTCAACTGTAGCGAATCCGCACATCGAGTCTCCGTGCCACGGCTGTGTCAGCCCGTGATTGTGTGCGAAACACGGCTGACACAGCCGTGGCACCAATAATCTGGGCTAGGTTTGTAAAGTGGAACACAGGTTTCATCGGGACCGCAGTCCATCAACCCTTTAACGATTAATCTATGCAAGTCCAACGGATTACAACGCTCAGGCAATTCGACGCCTTGCGCTCCGATTGGAACCGGCTTGCCGACACCGTGCCGTTTCGGAAGTGGGAGTGGTTGCGGGCTTGGTGGGTTCATTTCCGCCAGCGGCATCAGTTGTTCGTGCTGGTCGTGCGTGACGACAACCAGCAGACGATCGGCATTGCTCCGTGGTTTCTGGAGAAGTCTTTTTCCTCGGGACGCCTGGTTCGCTTCCTTGGCAGCGGCAAAGTTTGTAGTGATTATTTGAGCTTGCTTTGTGAGCAGTCCGATCAAGATGGTGTTGCACAAGCGATCGCCATGTGGCTGATCGAAGCTCACTCCTCTGGATCGCAGCGCTCAGTTGATGGCGAATGGGAGCTGCTGCGTTTGACGGGCATCGAGATTGGCGATCCCGCGATTGAGCGGCTAAAACACCACTTGGCGGAACTTGGCGCAGCGGTTTACGAGAGGCCATCAACAAGTTGTTGGCGCATTGCGATCCCTGAAACGTGGGACGAATACCTGGCCGCACGACCGAGACCTTACCGTCGTAAGATACGACGCTTGAAGGAAAAGATGCTAGACAACGGTCGCGCCTGTGGGCGGTTGGTGATCGAGCGACGTGAGGTACACCGGCTGTTCGAAACTCTGGTCGAGCTGCACCAGAGGCGTCGGGAGAGCCTGCATCAACGGGGCTGTTTCAAAACGCCGGCCTTCCACGATTTCCTATTTGACGTCGTTGATCAGTTCTGTGAGACCGAGCACCTCTACTTCGCTGAGCTAACAATCGACGGACAAACGGCCGCCGCCTCGGTTGGACTGATCTTCGATAACGTGAACTACATCTACCAGTGCGGCATGTCGCCGGAGCTGTCCCGCTGTCAGCCGAGTTGGCTGATGAACACCTACACTGTCCAACACGCCATTCGCAATCAACTTTGCGGCGTTGACTTTCTCTGTGGCGATGAACCGTACAAGGCCCACTTGGGTGCGCGGCCGGTGCGGATGGTGCAAGTTCGCGTTGCCGCACCCCGACCCCTCGCTTCGCTTCGCCATCAGTTATGGCTCGGCGGCGAACGCTTGAAGCATTGGCTTCATCCGACAACACGTTAGCTCGGTCTTCAGCCTCAGCTAACGTAGGGCTCATTCACCGCGAAATGACGAAGCACCTGATGGAGTGGGGTAATGCCAACAATCACGCCGACTTCATCTTGCCGATTGAAAAATAGAACGTTGTCCCTTGGCCGTATTCGGATTCGATCCAGATTTCGCCGTGGTGGCGTTCGACAATCTTCTTGACGAATGTGAGCCCCGCACCTGTGCCGTTGCCGTACTTGTCTCGGCCGTGGAGTCGTTTGAAAATGCGGAAGACGGAGTCAAGGTGTGTTTTGCGGATGCCGATGCCGTTGTCGCGGACGTAGAACACTGGGTTGCTCGACTCTTGACTTGATTCGGCGAGGCCGTCTTCGTTCGGTTGACAGCCGATCTCGATCCACTTTTCGTCGTTGTCGTTGTATCTGTAGGCGTTGGTGATCAGGTTGCGGAACGCTTCCCCGATGCGAGTGCTGTCGCACGTGACCGTCGGCAGTGGTTTGGGGATTCGCACCTCGACGTTTTCTTCTTGCAATCGGATCTGCATTGTGTCGATGATTTCGGTCACCAGGTCATGGAGATTCGTCGGCTGAATCGCCAACTCGGCGCGGCCAACCCGCGAAAACTGCAACAGCGAACTGATCAATTGTTCCATTCGTCCGCAGAGACGAATCAGTGTGTCCAGTTTCTCGCGTCCGTCATCGCCAAGTTGCTCGCCGTAATCCTCGCTGAGAAACTGGGAGTAATTCGCGATTCCGCGCAGCGGCTCTTTCAAATCGTGCGAGGCGATGTAGGCAAAATCGTCCAGGTCCTGATTGCTCCGTGCCAGATCGACATTTAACTGCTCGAGTTGTTGGGTCTGGCTTTCGAGGTCGGCCGTTCGGTCGGCGACGCGTTGTTCGAGTGTGGCGGTGAGTTGCCGCAACTCGTCCGTTCGCTGCTGGACTTGGTCGATCATCGTGTTAAAGGCTGCAGCCAGTTCACCGATTTCGCCGGTCGAACTAACGTCCGCTCGGCTCGACAGATCGCCGCGGGCAATCATCCGACTGGCCATGGTGAGTTGCACGATCGGACGAGAAATGGATCGCGAAATCCAAATGGCTGCCGCGATTGCAGTCAATGCCACGACAATTCCAATGGGCAGCAAGCGGCCATGTAGACGGGCAATTGGTGCGGAAACTTCGTCGCGATCAATCTTGACGACCATGCCGCAGCGGCGCGACGGAATGTATCGCCAAACGACCAACACTTGCTGGCCTCGATAGTCGGTCGCCACGCCTTGACCGTTCGTGCCACGCACCGCTTCTTGCATGGGTTTGGCCAAAGGTGACCCCATAGCGATTTTTCGTTGCAACGCCGCCTTCGGGTCATTCCGCATCGGTGTCAGAAAAACGACGTTGTTGTCTCGGCGAGCCCCAAACAGCACTTCGCCGGTTTGACCCAGCCCGGAATCGACGCGAGCTAGCGAGTAAAACTCTTCCTCACCGATTTGAATCACGATTGCCCCGACCACTACGTCCTGATCGAACACCGGCGCGGCGATGAACTCGGCCGGCTCATTCTTTGCCGCGTAGTAGTCAAAGTCTGACACGTCGGTCGCCAGCAACGTCGTCGCGCGATCGACAACCTTGGCCAACTCCGTGTCTTTGTAGGTGCCGGTCTTCAGATTCGTACCGAGATCATCGTCCTGATTCAGTGAGAACACAATGTCGCCACTGTACGCAACGAGATAAAGATCCGCGTAGTTTGCCGTATCCTTAGAGTACTTCAGAAACGGGCGCAATTGATTGTCGATTGCCGCGTAGTCCGGCGACTCGAGGCCCGCATCTTGCATCGCGCGCGTCAACGGCTCCACAGCATTGATGATTGAAGGCGAGCGCGATAGCATCAACACGTCTTGCTCGCGACGCTTCAGTGCCAAGGCAATCTGCGTGGCCTTGTTATCGGCGGTGACTAGAAGTTGATTCTGAAGTTCTTCACGGAGATTTTTTTCACCAACCAGATACGAAAGCACCCCGGCCGCCGCGAGCGGCACGAGCGAAATGACCAGCGACCAAATAATGAGTTTGGCCGTAATGCTTCGTAGGTTCATGGACGATGTAGCCGGATTCGCAAGAGTTCGGGATTTCATGTTCAACGCCGAGCCGGCAGGCGACGGCTCGGTAAGTGCAAGCCGTCGCCTGCCGGCTCGGCGTTAAACGACAACTTGCTTCTCATTCTCCAGGATTGGCCCAATTGCCGTCCCAGCCGTCGTACATCTCGGCGAGGAACGCTTCCCAATCGTCGACCGACTTGTAAACGGGATAAGGAATCGGTCGCACTGGGCGCTCCGATGTCCATTTAACTTCGAACTGTCCATCGTCCCGGATCTGTCCCACGCGGACGGTTTTCCAGGTGTGTTGGTTATCGGGATCGATCGAGACGATTCCTTCCGGCGCGGCCATCGATTGATTGCCCAGTTTCGATCGCACCGACAAGACTTCGTCGGTGCCGGCGTCTCGCACGGCCTGGGCCCAAAGATAGACGCCGAAATAGCCCGCTTCGATCGGATCGTCGGTGACCCGGTCGTCACCGTAACGCTGCCGGAATCGAGCCACAAACGATTTGTTCTTTTCGCGGTCGATGCTTTGAAAATAGTTCCACGCGGCATAGTCTCCCGCCATCTCCTTGGCGTTCATGCTGCGAAGTTCGTCTTCGGCAATGCTGAATGACATGGTCGGGATCTTCTTGGGCGTAATGCCGACCGCGCGAAGCTGTTTGAAGAAAGCGACGTTGCTGTCGCCGTTGATCGTGTTCAAGATGACGTGTGGCTGCAGTTCGACGATGCGGTCGACCACTGACTTGACGTCCTTGCTGCCCAGCAAAATGTATTGCTCATCCACCACTTCGCCGCGCAGCGCCGTGATTTGTGCACGCATGATTTCGTTCGCTGTCCGGGGAAATACGTAGTCGGAACCCACCAAGAATAAGGTCTTGGCTTTCAGCTCTTCGACACACCACTTCACCGCCGGCAAAATCTGCTGATTGGGCGCGGCTCCGGTGTACACAATGTTGGGCGACTGTTCGAGCCCTTCGTATTGGAGGGGATAGAAGAGCAAGTGATCGTGTTTTTTAAAGATGGGCTTGACCGTTTTGCGGCTGGCCGATGTCCAACAGCCAAACACAACGCTCACCTTTTCCTGGGTGATCAACCGCTCGGCTTCTTTCGCAAACGTATCCCAATTGGACTCGCCGTCGACAACGACCGGCTCAATTTGTCTTCCCAACAAGCCGCCGTTTTGGTTGATCTCTTCGATGGCCAGCAGCGTCGCGTCGCGGACCGATTGTTCGCTGATCGCCATCGTGCCCGATTCGGAATGCAGAATCCCCACCTTAATCGGCGCTGCGTCGTCCGGCTGGCCACAACCCAACAAGAGCGTGGAACCCAAAGTAATCAGACAAGCGAAGGTTCTTTGCATCATTCGGTTCACAGAAGAGGAGAACCAAATTGTAGCAACATTCTTCAGCGATTGATAACGGCCACCGCTGAAAACCAGGTAGCTTCAAATAACTTGAAATGCGTCAAAGAACCAGGGATCATTCCAGAACTTTTCGATGCAAAAGCGAATAGTATCGAAACCGCCCCGGCATGTGAGATCCAACCGACGCGATCACAATCACGACAACCAGAATTGCCACGCGGTAATTCCACAGCAGAGGGATGATTCCCAGCAGCACTAGTTTGACAAGAACCATCACGCCGCGCCCTTGGTAGAACCATCGACAATGTGGATAGGCTTCGATCACGATCAATCCAACGCCCGTCGCGATCGTGAGCCACAGCCAAATCAGAAGCCGTTCGGCGGGTTCATCGAACACGTGCCCGCCAAACAGAATCCCAGTCACACCGATATGGGCGGTGCGTAACGCGATGCTCCAAGCACGCGCATAGGGTAGCTTTCGCGGTTGCTCAGGAAACAAGATGTCGCGTAACGTCTTCACTGATATGTGTTGCTGTCCTCGCAAACACCTGATTCTGGATATGCGGATCTTGGCATCCACTTTATCCGCGTTACGATGGTGGAGTCAACCAACGCCGGTTTCCCAAGACAACAAAAGCCGCGATTGCGTCAAAAGGATTCAAGACCATGTCCCAGCCTCTGCCGATTCAGTCGGTCAATCACATTTCCCATGTCACGAGCCGCTTAGCGGAAAGCACGGCTTTCTATCGCGACGTGCTCGGCTTTCGGCCAATCCAGCGACCGCCTTTCGATTTTCCTGGAGCATGGCTGTACAACTATGGCGTTCAAATCCACTTGATCGCGACGCGAGAGGGTGGCGAGGCGCCTGGTGAGATTTCCGTCCGCACTGATCACGTGGCCTTTCATGTGGATGACACCGATCACGTCGAACGCTTGCTCAACGAACGCGGCATCCTGTATCGGACGAACATCGTGCCTGGCGCGGGAATCAAGCAGTTGTTCTTTCACGACCCAGATGGAAACCACATCGAGATAGGCTGCTATCCGCCAACAGCAGAGTTGACAGAAGAATGAGTGCAACACATTTGGCACAGCAACCCACTAACGCAGAAGGCAACCAAAGCGGAAACCCACACAGTCTAAAGGTCGGCGGGAATTGCTGCCAACATCGACATCACGACCCAACAAATTGACGATGCTTTATGCATTTTGGTATACTCACTTGAGGAAATTGTAGGATAGAGGCCGCCACCCTTTCGCCCCAGTGCATCGTTTGCCTACCTGCAACTTCAAACAAACTTGCCTTTCATCACCTACCTCAAAAACCACTCGGGAGACTTCGTCATGTTCACGATTTACGGCCATGGTCGCAATCAAAATTGCGAAGGCGTGTCGCGCCGCGAGTTGCTCAGAATTGGCGCCCTGGGGCTCGGCGGTTTGACGCTGCCCGGCTTGCTTGCCACACGGGCGACGGCCGCTTCCGGAGTGGAACTGTTACGCGACAAGGCGGTGGTGATGCTGAACCTTCAAGGCGGGCCCACCCACATCGAGACCTTCGACCCCAAAATGACCGCCCCGGCCGAGTTTCGCGCCATGTTCGGCGAGGTCCAAACCAGGCTACCGGGCGTGACCTTCGGCAGCCATTTTCCGCGTCTGGCGGCGCTGGCTGACAAGATTGCGATCGTTCGCAATTTCCGGCACGGCAACGGCAGCCACGGATCGGCCGCAGCTTTGGTTGCCTCGGGCGGCAATCCGCTCAAGTCGTCGATGGGTACGCTCTACGGACGCGTGGCCGGCACAACGAACCCATCGACGGGCATACCCAACAACGTGGTCATCACGCCGCCGGCCTGCGGCGAACAGTTCAAGGGCCTGGGCGCCCAGACCGAACGTGTAATTGGTACGGGCGGTTTGCCGAGCGCATACAAGGCGTTCGATCCCAGTTCCGGCGGCGACATCATCAACAACATGAAGCTGCGCATGGCCGAAGACCGGTTGGACGACCGCCGCAACCTGTTGGCAAAACTCGACCGCATCAAGCGCGAGATCGACGCCACGGGCGTGGTCGATAGCGCCGACCGCTTCCGGCAGCAGGCCTTTGACGTCATTCTCGGCGGCGTGGCTGAGGCCTTCGACCTCTCGAAGGAAGATCCCAAGACAGTCGAGCGCTACGATACGTCCGCCCTCGATGTCTCCGCTGATTTGTACCGCAAGAAGAACAAGAACCTGCGAGGGCAGTCGCCGATCGCCCTCGGCAAGCAGATGCTGTTGGCACGGCGGCTGGTCGAGGCGGGCTGTGGCTACGTAACCGTGTGTAGCGCCGGCTGGGACATGCACGGCAACGCCTTCGGTATCAACGACGGCATGCCGCTGTTGGGCAGTGCGGTCGACATCGCCGCCAGCGCCTTCATCGAAGATCTCCAGGAGCGTGGCTTGCTGGATCGCGTCTTGTTGATCATCACCGGCGAATTCGGCCGCACACCGAAAATCAACAGCAAGGCGGGCCGCGACCACTGGGGTAACCTTTGCACCTTGGCGATGGCGGGTGGTGGTCTGCGCGTCGGCCAGGTCATCGGCCAATCAGACCGCACCGCCAGCAGACCGGCCACCGAGCCGATCGGCGTACAGCATCTCTTAGCAACCGTGATGCACTCGCTCTTTAACGTTGGCCTGATACGAATCGAGCAAAGTCTTCCGACGCTGCTTCGCGTCGCGATTCAAGCGGGACATCCGATCGAACAACTGATGTAGAGTGCGGCGAGCGACTCACCACGTTCACCAGGCAACGAAGGCTACCGTAGTGGCGGTAACAGCCAGTGCAGTTGACCTGACGAACTTCATAGCCAACGCTGGCCCAGACGTCCGCGGCAGCACGATTCAACTGGTCGACATCGTCATAGACTGGCATGTAGACAATCCGCTTGTCGTCGCGCTGGTCGATGATCACGTTCACGTAGGTGAGATAGGTGCGGCCATCGCGGCCTGGCACGACGGGGATGCGAACAACACGGTCGCCGGCCTTGCGGCATTGATCAGCCACGGCGTCGAACTGGGCGATCGTCTTAGCGGAGAAATCCATGCCGTGCGGCGAGCACAAGTCGCTCGCGTCAATTGTCCCCGACTCGGACAAGATTTGTTTGGCTGCCGCCGGATCGCCAACGATTATGGTATCCTCTCCAACGGCCATCATGAACATGCCGGCGTGGTAGGGTGGTGCGTCTTCCAAGAGCACGACGCTGCGATTCAACACATTTTCCAGCCGCTTCCGCAAGTCGCTGCGTGTTTGCACCGTTTGCTGAAGGTTTCGCAACAACACGTCGGGCGTGACAAACACCCGGTGTCGATCCGCAACGAAGTCGCCGCCATCGAAGAACAGCGAACTGCGTCGCATCGCAACGCGGCGGCCCAGAGCCCGAGCTAGGTCGCGTCCAGTTTGTGCATCGCCCGCCCGTTCCGGCCAGATCTCTTCGCTTTTCTCGCTACGAGGACAGAGCAAGGTGGTCAGGTCCTCTTCATCGCGTCTCAAAGCCAGCCAGCGGTCGCGCGACCAGGTGGTGATCGGATGCCCAACCACGACCGCTTCGAGTTGACAATCGGTCGAACCGACACGTGTGACCAGATCATCAAACGCCGTGCGGTCAGGACAAACGACGTGTACAACCACTTCCGGCGGTAGCTGCTGCAAGAAGTCGCGATACGCGCCGCCCACTACGTCCCCCGCTTCGGTGACATAGTGAATCACGATCTCGTGGATCGTCCCATCGCAGTCGCTGAGTACCATCGACGGCGAACTGGCCGGCGCAACTGGACGCAGGTCGGCAACCGCCAGCAAGATTGCCGCGCCAACCAGTCCAAGAAGCACGCCTAACGGCACTCGCAACCGTGCGGCGGTCGGTCTTGTTGCGGTCGAGGTACTCATGCTGTCTTGACCTGTTGTGTTAGGACTTGTTGGTTCAACGTCCGTCGATTCCTATCGCGTCCCTGTTGCGCGTGACGACAGATTCAGTGTTCGGAACGCGCTGGGCTCCGCGTCTCAGATTGAGCATCTTGGCGAAAGCCGCTTTCTGATCCGTGTTGCTCATCGTGACCGAAACCGTATTTCCAGCGACTAACTCCTTCTCGGTTGTAAATTGGAACTGCTTTGTTTCGCCCGGTTCCAAAGTCAACGGAATGCTCTCGGACCAAAGGTAATTTGGCATCGTCGGGGCACGTGACATCCTCGACAACAGACTGCTCGACGTCATGCCGACCCATAAATTGGTCTCGACTCGTTTGTCTGTCGGATTGGTGGTCTCGATCGTGACGACTGGTTTGTCGCCCGCCGCGTAATCCGGCTTGTCCATCGCCAACTTGATCTCCAGGCCAGCAATCGTCAGTGTCGGTTGACTAATTATAGGCGTGATTCTGGTCGCGGCATTCGCCTCTTGATCAACCGCATCGACCTGTTCGGGCCCCGCAAACACAAGCGTAAACGCCATCGTCGCCGCCGCCACACCAAGGATGGCCATGATGTCCTGAATCTTCATCTTTTCGTTCCTCGCAGGTAAGAGAACATGTTCGGTTTCGGCACAGCCAAGCTCGTGACCATGCCACACCACTATTCTATTGCGAAACACGTCGTGTTCGGGTAACAGCCATGTAACCAGTTGCGAGCGTTAAGGCGAGCGGCCGGGTGACAGCTTTCATCGAATGAACGCATCGCCGTCCGGAAACCTGGGTTTTGAGCGCATCTGCACACTCTTGAAACATTCAACTTGAGCTTGACGATCGTCATTGATTGCCGGAGAATCCCGCGGCTTCTAGAGTGAAATGCTTTTCTTCAAGGTTGCCGGCACGTAGCGCCGATCTCAGGGGATGGTGACAGAGTGTGTCGCCTCAAACTGCTGAGCAAAGGATTGCTCTTGTGCGTTTTGCTTTTGGTACAACATCACGATTCTTGACTTGGCTTGCAGCCATTCTTATTCCGCTGCAATCTCTCCCGATGAGCGCGCCCTGCGGTTGTATTTCTAGCTCTGGTAGCAATCCCTGCTGTCAGCACGTGAAACGAAGTAGCTGCTGCCCAAAGAACGATGTCAGAAACTGTTGTGCGAGCAAGGCAAACGCTGATTGTCAGTGTTGCTGTCGTGCAAAACCCAGTTCTGACGGTATTTGTCGCTGTGGTGTCAACTGCCGCTGCAATCAGGACAACGCCCCGCGCCCTGCAACACCACCCGCACAAAACAGAACCGTCAACAAGATTGTCGAAGGTGTGAGTTCCACCAATAGTCTTGCCATGCCGCTCGTACCACAGGTTCCTACGCGAGTACAATCAAACTCGTCTCACATCGATGGGCTCGATTCACTAGACGCCTGTGCATCTCTCTGTCGGTACATTCTTTAGACCGGTTTCTACAGCACGTCCGCGCGCTCTTCGAATTCCACATTGAATTCGTTGATCGCGGGATTCGTGTTTCTGTCTTCAAGCGAATGATAGGTCGAGGCGTGAAAACTCGGGCCTCAATGGGCACATCGGAAGTTTTTGGCTTCGGTTGTGTTCAGCACTGAACACGTCACACATTCACTACTCACTTTGTGGAATCGTGAGGTATGCAGATGACCGTTGAGTCAGTTCAGGATCAAAAAAAACAGCTTCCGCTTTGGATGACGATATTGGTCAAGCCAGCACTGATTGTTGCAGCGGGTGCGATCGTCATTGTGCTGCTGGGGCTCGCGCAGAAAGTTGGATGGATTTCGGCCGGTGGTGGTCCAACGGGCGGATCGGGGGGCGATGGCAACACTCGGTACATCTGCCCCATGATGTGTACGCCGCCAACGAGCGAGCCGGGGCGCTGTCCGGTTTGTGAGATGGAACTGGTGCCTGCCACATCGAGCGGCGGTAATGGCGACGACGCGTCGATTGACATCGCACCCGCCGCGCGGCGAATTGCAAATATACGGACGGCTTCGGTGAAATCCGTTCCGCTTACGCGAACGATCCGTGCGATCGGGCAGCTTAGTTTTGACGAAAGCACATTGAAGACGATATCTGCGTACGTCGACGGACGACTCGACAAATTGTATGCGGACTACACAGGATTTGTTGTAGAAAAAGGCGAGCATCTGGCTCTGGTGTACGCACCGAAGTTGTATTCAAGTCAGGCGGAGTTGCTGATCGCAAAGAAATCGGGCGATGCAAGACTCTATCAAAGCGCCAAGCGGCGAGTCGCTGAGCTTGGTGTGACGACCGAGCAGATCGCCGAGCTTGAAAAGGCTGGCGAAGCCGACAGTCGCATGCACGTTTGTGCTCCGATCAGCGGAACGATGATCGAGAAGTTCGCGGTCGAAGGCGACTACGTCAAGGAAGGCCAGCCGATCTGCCGCCTGGCCGACTTGTCGCGCGTCTGGCTGATGCTGGAACTGTTTCCGGAGGACGCTGCGGTGATTCGGGAGGGGCAGGTTGTTCAGACTGAAGTTCAATCGCTACCGGGACGCAAGTTTGACGGACGTGTGACGTTCATCGATCCGACGGTTGATCTGAAAACGCGCACCGTCAGCGTTCGCGTGGTGATGCAGAATGGCGAAAGCTTGCTACGAGTCGGCGACTATGCGGACGCAACGATCGATGTTGATTTATCCGACGAATCGAGGGGCGAAGCGCTCGTAATTCCGCGCAACGCCGTGTTGATGGCCGGCGGACACAGTGTCGTGTATGTCGAAACCGATCCGGGACGATTCGAACTTCGCCGGGTGACACTCGGCCCCAGCAGCGGCGAAGACATTGTCATCGAAACGGGTCTATCGAAAGACGAGCAGGTCGCAACGCGCGGCAACTTTCTGATCGATTCGCAAATGCAACTCGCGGGCAATCCGTCGCTGATCGATCCGACGCGCGTCGTTCCCGAAATTGAAATCGAGTTCGACGAAGACAGCCTGCCGCCAATTGGGGCAATGGAGATAGCTGACACGCCGTCGGAATTGCCGCAGATGGAGCTGCCGCAAATGGAGCTGGTCGAACCGGATGCCGAGGAAGCTAAACGCGCGACGCAGGAGACGCTCAAGTGATCAAGACATTCCTCGACTTTTGCATACGAGAGCGGCTGGTGATTTTGATTGCATCGGTTGCGATTGTGGCGTTTGGCTGGCAGTCGACACAGGAAGTGCCGCTCGACGCGATTCCGAACGTGGGCGAAAACCAAGTCATCGTACTGACCCAATGGAACGGCCGGTCACCCAAAGATATGGAATTCCAGATAACGTATCCGCTGTCGATCGCGCTGCAATCGGTCCCTGGTGCCGAAAGCGTGCGGGGCAAGAGCATGTTTGGGTTCAGCTTCGTGCAAGTGACGTTTGCCGATGACGTCGACTTCTATTGGGCCCGGTCGCGCGTGGCGGAGCAACTGACGACTGTTTCGAATCAACTGCCCGAAGGGGTCACGCCGCGACTGGCACCGGACGCCACGGCGCTGGGCCAGATTTATTACTACGTGCTTGAGCCGCCGAAAGGGATGGACCTGGCCGAGCTGCGGTCGAAACAGGATTTCTTCATTAAGTACGCCCTGCAATCGGTGGACGGCGTAGCCGAAGTCGCGTCGATCGGCGGCTATGTGCGGCAATATCAAATCGAAGTCGACCCGGACAAGCTGCGATATCACGACATCCCGCTCAGTAAAGTCATCGCGGCCGTGAAAGAATCGAACATTGACGTCGGTGCGAAAACCGTCGAGTCGAGCGGCATGGAGTTTATCGTCCGCGGTCGCGGGTTCATCGGTTCGGGCAAGACCGAGGGGGAGACGATCGAGCAGATCGAAAACACTGTCGTCATTTCGCGCGACAGTATTCCGGTCCGAGTGCGCGACGTGGCACAAGTGCAGACCGGCCCGGCATTCCGTCGCGGGGCGCTTGACTTTAACGGCAGCGAAGCGGTCGGTGGCGTGGTCGTGATGCGCTACGGCGAAAACCCGTGTGACGTGATCCTGCGTGTGAAGGAAAAAGTCGAGTCGCTCGAATCGGAATTGGATGGCATCAAGATCACAGGCATTTACGACCGCACGCTGTTGATCAACGAAACGACCGCCACGCTAACCGACGCCCTGGGGCACGAGATCCTGATCACGATCGCCGTGATGGTTTTGTTTTTGCTTCACGTGCGAGCGAGCGTCGTGATCGCCGTGACGCTGCCGATGGCGGTGTTGATGGCGTTCGTGGCCATGAACGTGTTCGGCGTCGATGCCAACATCATGTCGCTGGCCGGTATCGCGATCGCGATCGGCACGATGGTCGACATGGGCATCATCATTTTGGAAAACATCTATGGTGGGTTGGCCCGATGGGAAGCCGACGGATCGCCCGGCGGATCGAAGCGGCGTTTGGAAGTGATCCGCGAATCGGCGGCAGAAGTCGTGCCGGCGGTGATCACTGCCGTTAGCACGACGATTGTCAGTTTCCTGCCGGTGTTTTATCTGACCGGCCGCGATCACCGATTGTTTGCGCCGCTGGCTTGGACAAAAACATTCGCGTTGGCAGCGAGCTTGATCGTCGCCGTGACGGTCGTGCCGATGTTGTGTCGGTTGTTCTTGAGAAGTTCACGAGCGCCACGTTGGGCAGGCCAGGCTGCGGGCGTCGCCGGTGCCGTGCTTTGCGGCGCGTTGTGCTACTTCGTTTGGGGCCAGCGCATCGCGAGTTGGGTGGGTGTGCCTCTGGCGACGATCGGTTTTACGGTGATCGGCTACCTCGCCGGTATGTGGATGACGCGCGAGACGATTCGGCCGATCGAAGGCAACCCGGTCAGCCGCTTTGTGCTGTGGCTGTATGCAGGCCGGTTGCGAATGGCATTGAAATACAAAGTTGCCATGCTCGCGATTCCAACTGTGATTTTCCTAGTTGGGCTGGTGTGCTGGCAAGGCATCCATCGCCAGACGCACTGCACAACGTGCCACGTCGACAATTCGTCGTCTGCGATGAAGTGCCAGGAGTGCGGCGGGACGCTTTGGTCGGCGCTGCGTCCGGTCGAGGTCGTGTTCGAAACGCTTGGTGCCGACTTGCACGAGGTGCCTGGTTACACGTGGCTGAAGCAATCGGCCAGCGGGCTGAAGACAGACGACTGGATCGCGCTGGACGAAGGCAGTTGGTTCTACATGCCGAGCTTGTACCCAGCCGCCAGCTTCTCACAGGCGATGGAAGTTCTGCAGACGCAAGATGTGCTGATCAAAAACATCCCGGAAGTCGAAAACGTGCTCGGCAAGATCGGCCGCGTCGAATCAGCCCTCGATCCGGCTCCGGCCGCGATGGTCGAGACATACGTCATGCTCAAGCCGCACAGCGAATGGCGCGACGGCATGACCGAACGAAAAATCTGGGACGAGATCAACCGCGTTGCGACGCTGACTGGCATCACACCCGCGTCGGCGTTGCAGCCGATCGAGGGCCGCGTCGTGATGTTGCAAAGCGGCATCAAGGCATCGATGGCCGTGCGTGTTTACGGTGACGGCCTCGAAGGCCTGGCCGACGCTTCGATCGCCGTGGCCGATCAGCTAAAGAAGCACCCGCTGGTCAATGCTGGCACGGTGAGTCCCGACATCGTGATGGGCAAGCCGTACTTTGAATTTGAAGTCGACCGAAGTGAAGCCGCCCGCTACGGCATGACCACGATGATGGTCAACCAGGTCGTCGGCGCGGGCCTCGGCGGTGTCGACGTGACCGCGACGGTGGAAGACCGCGAACGTTATCCGATCCAAGTTCGCTACAGCCGCGATGTGCGCGAACGGATCGACAAACTGGGCAAAGTGTCGGTCGTCACACACAGCGGCGAAGTCGTGCCGCTTGATCGACTCGCCGACATCACAACGACCTGGGGACCGGGCGCGATCAACAGCGAGGACGCCCGGCTAGTGGCCCACATCTCGTTCTCACCATCCGGCGCGGCCGGCGACTTGGAGACGGTCGATGCCGTGATGGCGTCGCTGCGAACGGCACGAAAGGACGGCAAACTAGAATTTCCCGACGGCAATTTCGAGATGGAGCCGGTCGGTTCATTTCAAAATCAAATCGAAGCCAACAATCGATTGATGTTGATCATCCCGATGGTGATCTTGATCAACCTGCTGCTGCACTACTTGCACTTCCGCAATCTGCCGATTTCGCTGGTCGTGTTTTCGGGCATCCCAGTCGCAGCGGCCGGCGGCATGATCGCGGTGGCTGTGATGGGCGTCGACATGAACACGGCAATGTGGGTCGGCTTCATCGCCCTGTTTGGCCTGGCGGCCGACGACGGCATCGTGATGGCGACTTACATGCGCGAAACGTTGCAACGTTGCACGATCCGCACCGTCGAAGACATCCGCGCTGCCATTTACGAAGCCGGCCTGAAACGCATCCGCCCCTGCACGATGACCACGATCACGACACTGGTCGCACTGCTACCCGTGCTGATGTCAACGGGCCGTGGAGCCGACGTCGCCCGCGCGATGGCGTTGCCGGTGTTCGGCGGCATGCTGATTGAACCGTTCACCACCTTCATCGTGCCAACACTGTTTTGTGCCTACATGGAATTCAAGATGCGATCGGGATTCGCTGACGAACATTTTGAAGACGAAGTTCAACAACAGAGGCTCGCTGCATAGAGTCACACCATACAACGGTTTGTTTTGTTTCACCGTCCTACTCAACGAAAGGAATCAGGACATGAAGAAAGTAAGAATGCTTTTGGTCGCTTCGATGGTTACCGCACCTGGTCAATTCGCCAGTGCACAGGAATTCTCCGAACGAGATCAACTGCGAGCGGCCGTTCAAGAGATTTGTCCAGTTTCCGGTCAGAAACTTGGCGAACACGGCGCGCCGATCAAAGTCAAAGTTGGTCAACAGGAAATCTTTCTGTGCTGCAAAGGTTGTCTCAAAGGCAAGATCAACCAACAACATTGGGCCACGATCCATGCCAACTTTGCCAAGGCGCAAGGCATCTGCCCGGTGATGAAACACAAGTTGCCTAAGAGTCCCAAATGGACGATCGTCCAAGGCCAGGTCGTTTACGTCTGCTGTCCACCTTGCACGAAGAAGCTCGCGGCTGAACCAGAGAAATATCTGCAAAAGCTCGACGAGCTGTACACAGCGTCACTGCGAGCCAGACAACGGCGGTGATAAGTTATCAAAGGCAAGGTTCGTGAGACTATTGTTAGAGCCTACGCATAAACTCCCCGCAAATCGTTTAACGCCGAGCCGGCAGGCGACGGCCTCGGCGACAAATAACAACTCATGACGAAGCCGTCGCCTGCCGGCTCGGCGTTAAACGACCTTACGCGTAGGCTCGTTAGTTCAATTTGTGACGATTATGCGGATGTGAGCCGAGACGATGTGCGCACATCCGCACAGATCGCTCGCTGGTGAATCCACTTGTAGTGGCTGTTCACACAGATATGTGACGCCTGACTTTGCATTCGGCGAATCGTCGATATAAAAGGTACGCAAGCTTGCGCAGTTTTGGGGAACACGGATGTCCTGTTTTTCACGCCAAAGAATGGCAATGCTTCTCACTCTGGCGACGGTGACGATCGTCGGCTGCGTCAGTACTGAAACAAAGACGGTTTCGAATATCGCACGTCCAACATCGACGCTCGTGGTGCCGCCAGTACCAGACATTCAATCAACTTTCGCCAATCAAACGAGTCGCCCAGTACAGCTCGTCGAACACATCGAAGCCGCCCAGCTAGCGCACAACAACCGCCTGTTCGATGGACCGACCGATGTTGAAGAACTGATCTCGTTCGCCGTCACAAATAATCCGGAAATACGGGCGGCACGTGCCCAAGCTCAAGCTCGAATGGCACGCGTGCCACAAGCCAGGGCCCTCGCCGATCCGTACGTCTCAACGACCATTCTGCTGAACGAGATCGAAACGGCTGCCGGCCCACAAGAGGCGCTCGTGAGCGTCTCTCAGAAGTTTCCCTGGTTTGGAAAGCGGTGGCTGCGAGGGCACGCCGCCAATCACGACGCACAGGCCACCTATGCGGAGCTTGCGAACGTCGAATTGACTGTCATCGAGCAAGTCAAGTTGGCCTATTACGATTTGTACTTCATCGACGAAGCAATTCGCGTCAATCGGCTGCTGGAACCAAAACTCAAAGATGTGGTCAAAAGCACTCGCACCAGGTACGAATCTCCGGACGACGACAAAGTTGGTTTGGAGTCGGTGCTGCAAGCGGAAGTCACACTGCACAAACTTCAAATTACGTTGGCGGAACTGGAACAGGCTCGTGCGAAGGCAAACGCGCGTCTGGCAAAGGCCCTACATTCACCGCGCGGGATTCAATTGCGCGTCGAACCACAGATGCCACGGACGTCGCGTCCGCCCAATGTTGACATGCTGGTCGCAATGATTGACCAATGCCATCCACAATTGAAGGCCCGTCGTCAGGAAATCCTGCGCGACAACACCAACGTGCAACTGGCGCGTAAAAACTATTTCCCCGACTTCAATCTCGGCTTCAACTGGATCGACATCGGCGAGCGCGGACTTAGTCCGGTTGCCAATGGTGAAGACGCCTACTCGATCATGCAGGGCAACCGCATCTTAAGTTGTTTTGGTGAGCACGTTTAGGAGGTTCTGGTTGTTCCATCCTGCCCGTTTTCGGGTTCTTTTGACGCTTTGCTTGGAGGAGGTGTCCTGTTGGATGACCGATGTCGCGATGCGACGTAGCAGAGCGAAATTCTCCGGGCCGTGGTCTTTGCGGATGCGGCTGTCGTCTTCGCAAAACGTCACGTCCAGCGTCCAATGCAAGGTGTTCTCGATCCCCCAATGACCTCGCACGGCCGAGGCAAATTTCTTCACGCCCACCGGCAAGCTGCTCAGGTAGTAGCGCACGCCGACGACTTCCTTGCCTTGGCGGCGAGTCGTCGAGATCACTTGCCCGACGCTTTGCGCACCGGCCCACTCGTCCGACTCGCGCAGCGACTGCGGCAGCGCGGCGTGAAAGTAATGCCGATGTTCTTCGCGGCCGTGGGCCGTCTGGCGAGTTTGATGTTGGCGAACTTCCGCGTCGGCAAAATCGGTTTCGTGCAGATGCAAAAAGTGTTCTTGAATCGCGGCGTTTAACTTCGGCTGGTTGCCCTTGACCGCCAACACGTAATCGCCCTGGGCGTCGACGATTTGCTGAACGATCGCTTTCTGACATCCCATCGCGTCGATCGTGATCAAGGCCCCTTCGAGGTCCAGCAGTTTCAGCAATTCGGGGATAGCCGTGATTTCGTTGCTCTTGGCGTCGACCGCTTCCTGGCCCAGCGTGAGTTGATTCTCGACGCTCCAGGCGCTGACCAGGTGCAAGGCGTTTTGGGCACAGTTGCGGTCGTGGCTGCGACGCAGCGTTTTGCCGTCGATGGCCACCTGCTTGAACCCCAGCTTTTCGCACAAACTTTGCGTCCAATTGCGAAAACATTCTTGAAAGGCCTGCGGGTCGATGCGGCGGAAGACGCGGCTGATCGTGTCGTGCGAGGGGATGCCGTTGGGCAAAGCGAGAAACGTTTTCAGCCACTCGAATTTGTCGCGGCCGAAGTCTTCGATTTCTTCCCAACCGTCGGCCCCCGCGATGACGGCACAAATGGACAAGCTGATGATGTCGGTGAGTTGATGTTTTTTGGTCCGCTCGATGCGAGGGTCTTTGAGTTCTTTGAAATGCTTCAACAACGAGACTTGACTGACGTTTTTCATAACGACCTCCGTGAAAAGAAAACAAAACTTCCATCACGGAATCTTTCGCTGCTAGCCTTCCCTTAGGCAATGCTTGCAGCGAATAATAAACTAGCCCCGCAAGATGCGTTTGCCCCGCTCGATCATGGTGGGCATGAACGTGCCTATCTACCGTGGCAAACTGAATGCTGCCACGCGAGAGGCTCGAGCAAACGCCACGCAAAGCTCCAGCCGATACACTGCCACGTGGGATGCACTGAGGGCAAATGTCGAAGTCTTCTATGCTCAGGCAATCGAACACGACCGCGTGTTAGCGATACTTAATAAAGACATTCTGCGCAAGGCCGAGCAGACATTGGAACTTTCAATTGAAGCATATCGAGTTGATCGCATTGGTTTTCAACAGTTGATCGACAACTACGAGAATCTGCTCCGTTTCCGCACCAGCTACCACATGCGACGAGCACAACGTGAACAGGCGATCGCCCAATTAGAGCGAGCCATCGGCTGCGTCGCGTCCGATTGGCACATGGACGTTGAGGAAATACCCTCGCCTCAAACCACGGTCGACTAATCGTTAGTGTGGGTGCCTTACGGCACGCCGAGCAATCCTGATCAAGCGCGGCCCGATGCTGTCGAGACGTTGTACTGCGACATCTTGCGCGGGATGTACGACGATGTCGAAGTGTACCAGCCGCGATCGAATGATCCGGCGATCTTTGACGCCCAGCGCGCCGTTAGGTCATTCGACGTTCCCGCCGTCTTCTCCCACTTTGTTAAGTGTCAATCTTCGCGGAGCCGAAAGGGGCGGACTTCGCGACAAGATGTTGCGCCAGTGGCACTTGGGAAATCCTGCCTTCCATTGCACCTGATAGAGAACTCAATCTACGAAGAAATTCGTTGACATTCCACGAAACTTTTCGTACACTAATCTCGACCAAGGATTCAAGGGAAATATACCGCCGATTTGATGGGAAAACCGTATGGCAACGAAGAAAACTCCCCAACCCACGAATGCTGAGTTGGAAATCCTGCGCGTGCTTTGGCAACGTGGACCAAGCACCGTTCGCCAGGTGATGGAATCGCTGAGCGACGAGAGACCGATGGGTTACACGACGGTGCTCAAGTTCATGCAGATCATGACCGACAAGGGGCTGCTCGCACGCGACGAACGCCAAAAGACACACATTTACCGTGCTCGCGCCACCGCCGATAAAACCCGCCGCCAGTTGGTCAATAATCTAGTCGATCGTGCGTTTGAGGGATCGGCACAAAAACTGGTCATGCAGGCGCTCAGTGCTAAAAAAGTCTCAGCCGAAGAACTAGCGGAGATTCGTGAGCTTCTGGACGAAATTGAAGGAGAGACGTGATGACGTTTTTCAACGACCTTGTCTCCGATCCAATCGTGTTTCGACTCGGCTGGGCGCTTGTGCATTCCGTCTGGCAAGTCGTTGCAATATCAACGATACTTTTCGTCGGACTTTGGCTGCTTCGCAATCGGTCGCCAGGCGCTCGGTATTTCACGAGTTGCGTTGCGTTAATAACGATGGTGGCTGCGGTACTGGTGACGTTTTCTCTCGTGAAGCCACCGCGAAGCTCGCCTGAGCTTGTGACTTCTTCCACCGCGACAACGAACACGGCGAACAAAGGTGCGTTGGATCCATCTACAGAATCAGCGGCACACTTGATCGTGAGGGACACTGCGGTGGCGCCAGACAGACATTCGGATGACGCTGTCTCAAATTCTGCGCAAGCGAGAATTGCGAATGTGTCGTTGTTGTTTGGACCAGCGCTGCCGTGGATTGTGTGCTGCTGGTTGTGCGGTGTCTTGACGATGTGCATCTGGTATCTCGGCGGATGGTATCGCTTGCAACGTCTCTGCCACTTCGATGTGCAGCCTGTTTCAGCGAAGATTCAGCGCATGCTGAGGGACGTGATGAGGCGTTTGTCGATCACTCGCGCGATTACGTTGCTTGAATCGTCACGAATCGACGTACCGGCGACGATTGGCAGTCTGCGGCCGGTGATTCTCTTGCCGGGTTGTGTTTTGACGGGCCTGAGCCCGCAACAGCTCGAAGCAATTCTGGCCCATGAGTTGGCACACATTCGCCGACACGATTATCTTTTGAACCTCGTGCAAGTCGTGATTGAAACGCTGCTGTTTTATCATCCGGCAGTCTGGTGGGTCAGTCGTCGGATTCGCGTTGAGCGTGAGAACTGCTGCGACGATATCGCGCTTCGCGCGTGCGGTAATCGGATGATGTATGCTCGTGCCCTGACGCGTTTGGAAGAGATCCGTGGCACCGACATGCCAGCCAGTCTTGCAATGGCGGCTTCGGGATCTGACGCTGGTTCGCTGCTCAGTCGGATCCGACGAGTGTTGGGAGTGTCGCGTGCGAATCGCTCGTTATCTCGACCCTGGCTCGGTGGCTGTGTTGCCACGTTGTTGGTGGCCGTAACACTCGCGACCACATTTGTCGTCACCGCAGCGAACCCGCCGGACGATGCTGAATCGGCTGCACGTCGTAGTGTCGAAGAATTCATCAAGGAGATTTGTGGCCCGACCCCAGCGATTCCAAACCTGAGTGGCGAGGAAACTGAGGTTGAGCTGAGGATGGTTTTTGAGCGGCTGACCTATGACGACATTCCAAAACTGCTCGCCGCATTTCGCGACAAGCACAACGACCTGACCGCGCGGATGTGTTTAGCGTCGCATTTGGCGAGGCTGGCGAACAAAGAGGCACGCACGTTTATCTTGGAGTGCCTGGACGGAAAACACGTTGAAAAATCGATCGACGGCGATGAGCCTACGCTGAAAGTAGCATTGTCATCGCCCGGTGTTGTGAAACTTAATGCCGCGTATGCACTGAAGTTTGCAGCGACTGGCGAGGACCCAACGACGCCGTGGGGCGAAGAACAGATGATACGTGTGGTGCGCGACGAGGTCGTTCCGGCTCGCAGCCGGGCGTTTCTCGACATTTGCCAGCGACTCGGCGAGTTGAGGGTTGAGGGGGCGGTCGATGTGCTGATTCGTGTGATCGAAAAGCATCCGCAGGCAGATGAACCAGCATTAGCGCTGGGGGAGCTTTATGACCGGCGATATAGATCAGCACCAGCATTTGAAGAACCCGACTACCGGCGAGCGGAAGAGATTTTGCTGAAGACGGTCGAAAACCGAAACAAGCTCATGCGGGCCCACGCCTATGCACTCCACAAAATGGATTCACCTAGCCTGCTGGCGATTCTGCTGCGGCACCTTGACGACGACATGGCAATTAGCCTGCTCGTCGAGCGGAAAGAGCGAGGCGCAATCGAACCACTCCGAGAATACGTTGAGTCCGGGAAGGATCGTTCCGGGGATGCACGCATCGCGCTGGCGCGTATCGAATCAATGAACTTTCGCGAGTTGGCCGCCCGGTTAATTGCGCTGCTCGAAGACGAAACGCTTTCAGAAAATCGTTGGCGGATCATCGAACCGTTGGGCGAAACACGTGACTGGCGTGCCGTCGACTCGCTTGTGAAACTGGGCGAAACATGTACGGACGACCTGGAATGGTCGCACGTGATCGATGCTCTTGAGGAGATCGGCGGAGACGCGGCAGTTCGCGGCATGGTCCGTTTGCTGAGCCGTGACTTCTCAACGCTGAAGATTGATGGCAAGCCACCGTTCCGCCCGGCACACGAAGAGTTGGTCGAAGCTCTTCAAAAACACACTCGGCAACAATTTGGCAACGAACCCGCGAAGTGGCAAGCTTGGCTGCGGGGGAGATCGGAGAAGGACGCGCGTAGGATTCAGCCACCGGCGAAATCCGGTGACGTTGATGCATTGCGGCGTGCTTTAAAAGACCGTCGCGAGACAATTGAAAGTCTGTCCAAAAAGTACGAAATCTTAACGTCGATGACTGGCGAGTATTTTGGCAACGGCGAAGATATTGGCGGCTTGGCCACGGGCCGCATGTCATTCTTCTTTGCGGCCAGCGGCGACATCTACCGGATTCACGATGGTCGGCGACTGACGCGAATTGAGAAGCCAGCCGAATGGCTCGTCAGGGCGGCGCAAGATTTTGATCGACGAGCCAACCAATCCAAGAAACGCGATGAAAAAGTTCGTGCGGCTGGAGCAGAAATCGATGAAGAACGCGTCGACGAAAAGACGGTGAATGAGACTGTCATCAAGACGCAATTGGAGAAGCTGGGAGCCCGCGTTTCGACGAACGGCGGCAAAATCACCGAAGTCCGATGGGACGAAAACCGAGTCAAAGACCGGGAAGTCATCAAGGATGTGGAGCTGAAACTCTTGCGAGGGCTTTCTTCACTCAAGACGTTGAAGTTGGATCGATCGCCTGTGACGGACGCGGATTTGAGCCACATCAGCGAACTGCGGGGGCTGACGGGTTTGTCGTTGTACCGCACGGACATCACGGATGTTGGCTTTGGCCATTTGCATGACTTGAAGAATCTCCATTTCCTTGGTTTACAAGGAACGAGCGTGGGCGACGCCTCGATGAAACTGGTCAAGGAGTTTGAGAACCTCTCGCATCTCTATCTCAGCGGCGCGAACATCACGGATGAAGGCGTCGCCGAGATCGCAAATCTAAACAAGCTCAAGACGCTATATCTCAATAACACACGAATCACTGACGACGCGATGGTTCACGTCAAAGGACTGACCAAGCTGGAAACGCTCTATCTCCACAACACCATGATTAGCGACGAAGGCATCACCCATTTGCTCATGCTGCAGAATCTGAAAGTAATCCACATCGCAAACACGCAAGTTACCGACAAGGGCGTGAAGTATCTTCGAGATTCAATCCCACAGTTAAAGATCACGACAGCTTTCGGTCGACCTTAAACCGCCAGATTCTCTGGGACGGAGTGACATGACAACTCCGATTGAAGATCGCGAAGACAGTTCCATTCGCCGGCAATTTAGTACCCGTGCATTGCTGGCCGTCAGTGCTTTGGTCGGCATATATTTCGGTGTCTGGAAAGCGCTCGACGGACAAAACCTAAGTGGGCCTTGGTTGCTTGACGGCGTCGTACTTATTTGTGCGATTGCACTGCTGACTTATTATCGACGGCTTCAGTCCGTGGCATTTTGGATTCTGGCGGCTTCGTGTCTTGTTGCTCTTCTGCTGCACACCCCCAGCATCGTTTGGGACGAGGGCCTGAAGAGCCATTTAGCAAAATTCGAGGCGATGTGGGGCACGTTGATCTTAAGTACCATCATTGGGATTCTGGCGAGCGTGCTGTATTGGCGTTTGACAACAGCGCCTCGCAATGTGCTTTGGATAAGCGTTTCCCTGCTTGCAGTCATTCTGTCGGTCGGAATGTGTATAAGATCGCAGTGGCCCGGTGTGCCGACGGATGAGTTTCGCTACGAGTTAGGCAGAAATTCGCTAGGCCCCAACGTAAAGATAAAATTCACGGACAGTACTGAGACGTTTTATGCGGGTGGCCATTTTGTCTATGGGTTTCGCGGTCATGAGCCCCTTCCCGACTTGTCTTACTTCCGAAGCGGTGTCGACTATTACTACTGGGTCGGTGCGCGATTGCGGCTGTTTGGTTTCGCGCTGGCCTATGTCCATTCGGACAAGTGGGACGAGGACTTCGGCGTGGGTCCGATGTTTGTCATCGTCATTCCCTACTGGATGATGATCACTGTGTGTTTGTTGTTCCTGGCCAAACACTTGCGTCTGCTCCGGCTGCTGACGGCTGTAAAGCGTCACCTGCTCAGTAGTGATGCGTGCGAGAGAAACGTTCACGCAAACAGCGAAGCCGAGTTTCCACCAATCAATCGTTAACTTAGGTAGAGGGTTTTCATGCGAACTTCTTGGCACGTTCAGATCGGTGGGAATTTCATCCGTCTCGGCATAGTTCTCGTCCTCGTGTCGGCGTCGTCGCTTCTCGCGCAACTGAAAGAGAGCCAGCGAGAACAAATTGGGGAAGTCTTTGGCAAACCGACTTATCGTGATGAAATCAAGGCCAAATCGGCTTTCAATGCGGACGTTGGCAGGGCCGAGCCGATTAGCCCAGGAAGAAACGACGTGGGTGCGCGAAACCCCCATACTGATGTGCTACGATTCCTCACGATTCCACTCGAAAAGCTGCCGAAAGATTGTCGGTTGCACGAGCCTGGACGCGGCGGCGCGCAGCTTGGTCCTATTGGTGTCGTTGTGGACAAGAAGTCGATCAAATTCGTTGCGAGTTTTTTCGGGATTACCGAATCTCGCAACCAAGGATCAGAACCAAAGGAGCAAGCAACAAAGAAGCGAGGAACGCTCACCGGCCGTTTCATTCTTGATGGCGAACCGCCCAAGTCGGAGAGACTGAGAATCCCTACGAAACGAAGTAATCTCCGCGGCAACCGGACGTTTCACGACCCGACCGCGGTTCATTACAATCGCATTGGCCTGATTGATCAGTCGCTGATTGTGGGCAAAGACCGTGGCATCAAGAACATTTTGGTGTGGGTTCACAACAAGGACGTACCAGTCCCGCCGCGCACGGCCGCCGCCGAGAAGTTGGTGCTCCGTGCCAAAAGGGGGCTCTTCCACCCACGGTTACTTGCCTTTCAGACTCCCCAAACGCTGGTGTTGAAGAACGAGGAAAAGAAAGGCGACGTGGACGATTTTCGAGACTTCCGTTGGCGGCCAATCAAGAGCACTGGTTTCCACGTCTCAACGATGGCCGGTCAAAGCCGTGAGTTCACCGTAAAACAACCGGACGAGATGCCGTCGCCGGTTGAGGGCAACCGGTATTCTTGGATGAAGACGTACCTCTTCCCCTGCGCGCACCCGTTTTTCGCGGTGACGGCAGACGATGGCAAATTCAGTATCGGGAATCTGCCGCCAGGCGAGTGGGAGTTCCGCGTCTGGCATGAACGATGTGGCTGGGTGCGCACAGACCAGTGGCCGAAGGGGCGATTCACGCTAAAGATTGAACCTGGTGAGAGAGACGTCGGTGCGATCAAGCTCGCCCCCAGACTCTTCGAGGACAAATGACACTTTCGGCCGCGCGGACAAACCGCCAAACTCACAGTTCATGGGATTTGCCGATGAAACGTACATTCATGCTCATAGCGCTCGTTGCGGGAATCGCGACAAGCCGGGCGTACCTAGCGTCTTGCTTGCTCCTGAGCGGCAAACCTGCCGGCGCCTATACGGTCTTCGAACAGCATGAGCCTTCCACACAGAACGGTGAAATCAATGCGTAATCATGTTGAGCCACACGGACTGGCGCTGTTCGGTTGTCGCCTCATGGTTGGCACGCTGTCACTGGTGATTCTCGGACTGGCTCCGGCTAGAGCGCAGGATCAGGCAGGTGCCAACGTAGACCGCCCCTATCATTCCGAAGCTTGGTGGCGGGAACAGGCGGCCCGATTCATCGATCAGATTGCGGACGACGAGGCACGTGACCGAGCTCTCTGCGACTTCGGCTATGTGCGAGTCCGAGCGGGTGATCTGGCTGGCGCGGCCATGGCGGCCCCTCGGATTGGCAACACGGAGTTGCGAGTCTACGCGCATCTGTTCATCGCGAAGCATTACAAGCTGAGTGGCAAGCAGGATCAATGCCTGGCGGAGTTGCAGAGAGCGCGACCCGTCGCCCTGGCGGAATGGCCGGGTCAAATGATCAATGCGTATCTGGACTACGCGGAGTCGCCGGAGCAAGCCTTGGCCTTCGTCTTGGCGGTGGGCAATCAACGTTATCGTTCCGGCCAGATCGATTTTCTTGCCAAAGGATTGGCACAGCGCGGCGAACTTGAGCACGCACTGTTGGTCCTCGACCGTCATGTCGCGCGTGACCGTCGCGAGAAGATGCTTGTCTCCATGGCCAAGTCCGCGGCCTCGGCGGCGCGGGTAAAAGACGTCCAGCAGCTCGTCTCGATGTTGAAGGAGAGCAGCAATCCGGACGCCGCGTGGAAGATGCTGGTCAGTGCGCTCGTGCACCGCGGCCGCCAGGACGAGGCGCGCCAGTTCGTGGATCGAATATCTGATCCCGTGATGCGCTCGCAGGCCAATGCAGCCCTCGGCCGGGTCGCGGATGTTAGCACGGACATGTTGCTGGGGCAGATTCAAGCCGCAGCAACGCGCCAGCAAAAACAGGTTCTCCAGAATTCCTTACTGAACAAACTGATTGCGGCAGGCGACGACGACGCAGCCCAGCGGACAATCGAGTCGATGGTCAAGACGATCAAGGCGTTTCCTCACGAGCCACAAGTCAGTGCGTTTGGAACGGTTGATGACAACATGGCAATCGGCGCCGCACGTTCAAACTACTTGCGCGTGGCGCGGCTGTTGGCAGAGCAAGGCAAGGATGAGGCAAGCCGCAAATGTCTCGCCAAGGCGCGAAAGGCGATCGTGGATATGCCGTACGCTTCAGGAATCGGCAACTTTTTCGTGGTCAAGCGGCTCGTAGATACGCAACTCACTCTGAAAGATCTGGATGGTGCTCGCGGCACGTTGGAGATTCTCCAGCCGGACGACAAAAGGAGGGTTTCCGGCGGCGTGGCGGCAGCGTTCATCCGCGCTGGCGACGTTGACACTGCGATGCAGATTGCCGAAGAAGTGCTCTCCAACCAATGGCCTGGGGACGACATCGGCGATATCGTCGAGGCGCTGATTCACCGCGGCGAACTCGACATGGCTCGAAAACTGCTGGCCAAGCTTGGAGATTCGCGGGACGGCATTTCTGCCCTTCGGGCTGCCGGAAGCGCGATGCTGGCGACCGGCCAAGGACCGCAGCTTAACAAATGGCTGGATGGTATGACTGCCGTGGCCAAGGCCTACGTTTGCATTGGGGCATCGGAAGCGCTGATGAAACAGGTAGGCCGACCGCCAGCTTCGCAGCAAGAGCGCGCGGTGGTCAAGTATCTGGCGATTCCGCAAAGATCACTGCCTGCCGGGCTTGCGCTGCAACGCCACAATACCTCTCAACGTTCTCCCGCAACGGCCAATCCCGGCGTCTTCCGGCACGGGACGCTTCCCACCGCCGTCGAGCACCTGCAGCGTCATCGATACGGCACCTTCGTCGACATTGAAAACGCCTTTCTAGCAACGTATCGCAACGATCAGGGATTCGACGTGCGCATTCAGTGCTTCGCCTTCGCGGATGCAGACACCGCGCAAAGAGTTCAGTTCAGCATCAAGCGAATTGCCGACTGGTGCTTTCGGAAGGACCGGCTGCTTGTGTACGTCAGCAGCAGCCACCCCGACGCTCAGTCTGCCCGTGACGCCGTGCAGAAGTTCCTGCAATCGCAGCCCGATCCGTGGGAAGACTAGTGAACTCAAGGATCCGGGCTCGGACTCTGGCAAGCCCGGCGCCAAGCAGTAAATGAACTGTGAACTTTGACACAATCCAACCGTCATCGGAGACAGCGACATGAGAAATTACTTCTTACTCCTGATCCCAACCATCGGTCTTCTGGTTGGATGCGGCTCGAATACGGAGAAGACAACGCAGCAGCCTGCCGTTCAAAACGAGTCTGCCACATCAAAAAACACGACGACTGCTGTTAATCCCTCAGCCGCCGTTGAAAACTTGTCGAACAGCCCGACTGAAATACTGCCGCACGAGCCAAAAACTCCGGACATTTGGATTGCCGCGGCACAAGGAAATGTTGACGACGTGCGACATTACCTGAAGTCGGATTCCAGTCTGCTGAACCGACCTGATGAAAAAGGTCTCGCGCCTTTGCACAAGGCGGCTCTGGCCGGCCGAATCGAGACGGTTACGTTTCTTTTGGATTCTGGGGCGAAGATCAATGTTAGAGTGACGACGTTTCAAGGCACTCCGTTACAATACGCCGCTGCCTACGGTCACTTGGAAGTTGCCAGGCTGCTCGTCGATCGGAAAGCCAACGTCAACGCCAAGGACACACGAGGTCGGACGCCACTCGACTGGGCCGACTTGAAAGGGCATGCACAAATCGTCCAGCTTCTGCGTCCGCTCACGAACGAGAGTGCCTCGGCGGTCACAACCAAAGAACCAACTCGCAGCACGAAGCCGCTCGCGCCGGCTCCGGAGCCGAAGCAATCGGACACTCTGCCTGCTGGTCGCACGCCCTACAAGCCAACGTTGCAACAAGCATCGCCGCGCGAATCACTGAAGTTCATAAAAGGCGATGCAAAAACTATCGAAAGTGATGCGCCAGACTTCTTGGTGGGTGAACAAGGACAGCTTGTAACCTTGATCCGGCCGGTGGTCGCCAACTTGCACATCCAGGATGCTTTTCGGGTTGCCCTACATTGGGAACCATCAACCGGGCCCCTTAAGGGAAACAACCATACTCCGTCCTGGTTTCCACGTGCGACCTTGTCTTCATTGAAATTCAAGATTACGACACCCGACGAGAAGACAATGGTCTTGCAGGCAGAAGCTAAGGGGGCCGACACATGGAATTATGGATTCTATTACCGACCCACGCTCCTAATCACTCTGAATGAAAAGGGAATTTCCACACCACGCGGCTTCAATGGAAACTGGTCTAAAGGAAAGTCTGATCTGCATCGTGAAGGTCTTTACAGAATCACGATCTCTGGTGCGCTGATGTTTGGAGCAAGTGGAAAAGGAGAGAGAGAAGACCCAAGGTATCCGCCAGTGCCCTTTGAAACTTCAGAAATCGCATTCTTCAAATCCAAGGCTCGAAAGCCTCTCTCCAGCATTAGACAAAAAGCAAGGGAAAAGTTGGGAGAGAGGTTTAAGGTAAAGGAGTTTCTTGCTCCTGGATTTCGAACCGAGTCCGGCATGGTTTCCGGGATGGTTACCGAAGATCCGAGTGGATCACTGTACGTTCATTTTGCGGGTGAGACGATTAACTGGGGTTTCAAACATTACATTGCGAACGTGGATCCCAACGGAAAGGTATTGGGACTCCGAGAGAAGTACGTGGGAACATGCGTGGCAGAAGGGACCAAAGTGCGAACTCGAAGAGGTCTTGTAGCTGTTGAGGAAGTACGCATCGGCGATCACGTCCAAGGTTACGATCTAACGAGTCGCAAGTGTACGTTCAATCACGTAGAAATGGTCAGACGATCGCGTGCCACCAAATCCATGCAAATCATCGGATCGCTTCGGTTAACTGGTGCCCACCCCGTTTATACGGCAGAAGGATGGAAGCCCGCATCTCAACTAAACTCATCCGACAAAGTTTTTACTGATGCCCTGCGATTCGAGATGGGAACACACGCCATCATTGAAGAGCAAGTTGACGTATACGATCTGGCAGTGAGCGGAACGCACAATTTCTTTGCCGGTGGAATATTGGTCCACAACAAGGACAGAGCGTACTCGCCAGCCCTGGACGATCCTTGGTATTTTTTCTGGCCGAAGCAGGTTGAGAAGCAACAGTGAATCGAGACCGTCACTCTGTCTACGGAATTCCCTAACGGCATCCATTGGGAGGGACAGATCCAAGGAGCAGGGAACAAATGCGTAGCACTCCTGCGTTGCTTGCTGTCCTTGCCGTTGCCATCGCGATGTTTCTGGCGTATTACAACTTTGTGCGGAGAACTCGTCATTCGGACAACAGTGGCCAACGTGGACGTCTACGTCCGACTGCTGCTATGATGGCGAAAGTGACGAATCGGCTGTGGAATTTTACCGATTTGTACGATGAAGTCTTGAACTACGGATAATCAAGAAGATGGTCAATTTCTGCTTTCAACTACTTGTCATTTTCTCACCAGACAATCCTGACAAGATTGCAGGGAAGCCAATTGTTGACAGTCTCGCGTCGCGAGCGCACATGTCAGCAATAGTTGATGCTTTTGATGCCAAGTACATAACAGACAAGACGTTTTGGAAGTTGATATTTCCGATTTACAGCGCCGACAAATCCAGAATGAGATGGTCAAAATAGCGGCAAGAATCATCCACTGAAAAGGTTTGACACGTTTGGTCATTCAAAAGACCCCACTACCCGACAAGGCGGTTTCTGCCATGCCCTCTCCAAATCGAGTATTATTAATCGGTGAACTCGACTCGAACAGCCACGTTACTTGGTTTCGAAATGCACACCAGTCATTCAATTGCGAAATCGTCGGAAACGCACTGCCCCCAGCGTTCGTCTCTTGGGGTGGCTTGCTTGGCCATCACTTTGTTGACATTCACAGCAGTAGATGCGGCCGCTGGCGACGATCACGTCTATCCTGAAGCGACATGGAAGACGAAAGCACCCGCCGAAGTTGGATTGAGCGTGGAGACACTCAAGGCATTCAGTGAATTTGTTGGCGGACGCGGGTGCGTCGTGCGGCATGGCTATTTGGTCTATTCGTGGGGCGATATTGGCCGTCGCGCCGATGTTGCGTCGGCGGCGAAGCCGTTCTACGCGCACTTTCTCTGGAAAGCAATTGAAGATGGCAAGATCGAGAGCGTGGATGAAAAAGCGCTGAAATGGGAGCCGAGGCTGGCGATGATCAACAAGGACCTCGGCTTTAAGGACCGTGAGATTCGCTGGCGTGACTTCGCGAACCAAACGTCCTGTTATCAGCTTGTTGAGAAACCTGGAACGGCATACGCCTACAACGATTGGCAGATGGCGCTATTCTGGGACACATTGATCCTGAAGGTGTACGAAGCGACCTACGACAACGTTGATAAAGAGGTCTTTCATCCGCTGCTGACGGAACGACTTCACTGCGACGACAAGCCAACGATGATGGCATTTGGGACACGCAACCGCGCCGGTCGCGTTGCCATCTCTGTGCGCGATTTGGCGCGATTTGGCCTGCTTTACCTGCGCGAAGGCAACTGGAGAGGCAAACAGTTGATCAGCCGCGAGCACGCTAAGATGGCGGTAACAAATCCGCTACCGAATTCAATACCGCGCGCCGGCAAGAAGGCTGCGGAGATGATTCCCCGACAGCGGACGATGGGATCGGGCAACAAACCTGACAATCAAACAGACCACTTCGGGAGTTACAGTTGGCTCTGGTGGACAAACGGTGTTGACCGCAACGGCGTGCGGATGTTTCCCGGCGCACCACACGATCTTTTTGGTGCCTTTGGCCACGGCGGGCCGCGAGCAATGTGGGTGATTCCCAGCCTCGACATCATCGTTTCCTACAACGACGCAAAGATGCGCAGGTGGACAAGTGGGCCGAAGAATCCGACGAACGACGCGATGAAACTGCTCGTGGCTGCAATTGACAAAGGCGAACTCAAGACAAACGTATTCAATCGTGAACAAGGATCAGGTGCGGTCTCTGTTTCTAATGACACCGGCAGCGACCTTTCGTATCCTCGCAGCCAAACAATCGAAAGAGTCGAATTCGATTTTTCAACTCACGATTGCCGCGCGCCTGGCAGCGACAACTGGCCAATTACTTGGGCGGATGACGATCATCAATACACTGCGTGGGGTGATGGTGCGGGCCTGGTTTCGCCGTCGAAAGCTGCCGACTCACCAAAGTGGTATTTCCCACGGTCAAGGCGGTTCTTTCTCAGACAGAGGGACGAACTTGCGACCGCAAGCTGTTCCGCCCGATGAACTGACCAGGCAATATCTGCGCAAAAGGCAATAGCCGTCGTGCAACGCAGAAACTGACAGGCACCGTTCACTCGCTGGGCCGCGATGCGGCCTTCTGTGCCGATCGTAGGACAAGCCGTTCACCGCGGGCGGTCTCAATCTGCACCAGACCACCTACATTCGGCTGGACAGCTTGGTGGTCGTCGCCCCGCTGTACGGTCAACGCGGGCCAAGGGCTCAGAAAATGCAGCCGGCCGCCGACGGTCGAGGTGACGGCGACTTGGGTAACACGACCACCGTCCTGACTGGCCGAAACGAGGAAGCCGCCCTGTGCTCTCAGATCGCGGAAGCTCGCCGCTTTGTCCTTCGGCCAGGCGGGGAAGACGCGGATGATGTCGCCCACGCTTTGTAACAGCAACTCGCTGATCGCCATCGATGCGGCGAATTGCTCAGTGTAATGCCCGTAAGTGTTGATGCCGCTGCCAAGCCGGTTGAGCGTCAAGGTGCCGTTCGGCCGTGAACGGGCGGCGAGTTCCCGGCGCATCCACTTGTGCGCGCCCGGCATGCTGAGCCGCGCGCGGGCGACCGACAGCATGATCGAGGAATTGTTCCCGTTCCACTGGCACTTGTCGATTGTCCGCGAAAACAGTTGTTTCTCCGCTGGCGACGAGAACCAGGTGACGACGTCGCCAGGGAACACGGGCGTGACAGGCACGGCGATATTGTAAGTGATCGGCGGGGCGTCCCGCACATCGACCACGATCGGCTCGTCGGCCCCAGTCGTCGGATAGGGCGGCAGACGCTCCAGCCGGTGCTTCCACCGCTCGATCAGTTCAGCG
>CAYFJO010000019.1:0-30179 GCA_964343305.1 uncultured Pirellulaceae bacterium
GAACTCTGGCGAGTTCCACTACGGCGGGTAAGAACTCATCTGCCGATCGCCTTACGTCACCAACATGGGCGCACAGGCCAATCGTCACAATGGAGCCTGCAATGATCCTGCGGAGTATGGACCGCTGATCGTGCAACATGGCGACTTCTTTGATGTGCCGGGCGATACCAACCCAGGACATTCAAACTGGGCACATCACGCGGGACGAGGCGACCATATCTCCGGTCCATTTGGCTCAGAATACTACTCGTCAACGTTTGGGGAAATCACCGATGGTCTTTCGACCACATTCTTTGCGGGCGAACTTACACCCAACCGCTGTGTCTGGGCGTGGGAACGGGGCTGGATGACGCACCACGGGATTTCTACTGGTGCTGGCACGGCTGCGCCGTGCAATGCTCCGACAAAACCCTATGGAGGTAATGCAGTGGCACCTCACGCCAGTATTGATCCCACAGGAACGCTGCTAAACCATGGATGCACCAGGCAAGACGTGCTCTATTCCATTGGATTCAAATCCGTCCACTCGGGCAACGGCTGTAACATGTTGCTGGGTGACGGCTCGGTTCACTTTTTCTATCACAATGTGGACTATACCGTGTGGCAGCGATTTGGCAGCCGCAAGGATGGTCAGCAAGTGAAATTGCCCGGCAGCGGTTAAACCGCCCCGTTGTCTGTTCTCCAAGAATCAAGCAGCCGCGACAATTTGTTGCGGCTGCTTTTTGATTGCAGCTTATCACGGTTCTTCGCCACGCTTGGCGGAGGAATGTCGCAGGATGATCACGTACCAAGTGCCGGGCCCGTGGACACCGGTCGTCAACTGCAACTCGATGTCGCCCGTTTTGCTTGGGCCCGTGATCAGCGAGATATTACTGGGCAATCCGCGGGTGATTCGACCGTCCAGCCGATCGAATACATCAATCAAATCGGGCAAGATCTGAGCCGATTCAACGATCGCCGCGTGAACCGGCGGCAACAGAGTCACAACACGTTCTTGACCGGGTTTTGAACAAACAACCAGCGTCCCCGTTTCGGCAATCGCGTAATCGACGCTGGAGATGCCAATGTCCGCCGCCAGCATTGTTTCTCGTTGCGAGGCGCGGTCCAACGGCGCGAGGCTCTTATGACAATGGCTGGTTACGTTTTGATGCGCGAGCAGCGAGTCCAACTCGATCTCGTCGAGCACTTCGTGACTCCAGCAAATCGCCGATCGCACATCGTGTTGCCGCAGCAAGGCAGCCAGTTGTCGGCGCGCTTGCTCACGGTCGTCCACCACAAAAGCTTTGCCGCCCACGGCGTCCACTTCTTTGGCCATTCTCGCACACAGATCTCCATCAACACCGACGTATCCCGTTTCCGGTGGGAAGTCATGAATGCGAACTCGATGCGCGCGCCCCAATTGGGCCGCTTCTCGGACACGTCGCAAGAACGATTCACGACCCATCGCGCCCCTCCTTCTGCCACCAATCACGAAAACGTCGTGGTGCCGGTGCGGGAAAATCTCGCGTCTTTGTCCAATTGCCAATCTTCAGCGGCAGCCAGCGAAGCCAACGGGACTTGTGCATCCAAAAACCAAGCGTCCGAGTCGCCAGCCAGGTACCCAGCCGATAGAAAAATGGACTTCGCAACGTCCGAGCCCAGAATCCATATGCCAGTGATTCGAGCCAACGTTTCTGTTCCGGCGCGTTTTGCAAATCCTCACGCAGTTTGACCAGCATCTCTGGGATTTGGATCTTCACCGGGCACGCAGCCTGGCATGCCCCGCACAAACTCGAAGCTTGAGGCAGATGATGATTATCGGATAAGCCGTCGTATAGCGGCGTCAGCACTGCGCCGATGGGCCCAGCATAGACACCGCCGTAGGCATGCCCGCCGACGTTGCGATAAATTGGGCAGGCGTTCAAACACGCCCCGCATCGAATGCAAAACAAACTCTCCCGCAACGGACCGCCAAGAATCTTCGACCGGCCGTTGTCCAGAATCACCAGATGGAACTCTTCGGGACCGTCTAACTCGCCTTCCTGTCGAGGCCCCGTGATGAACGACGTATAGACCGACAACTTTTGCCCCGTCGCGGCACGAGCGAGGACTTTCAAAAAGTACGGCAGGTCCGCCAGTTTTGGAATCACTTTTTCGATGCCCATCACGGCGATGTGAATGCGCGGCAAACTGGTCGTCAGCCGGCCGTTGCCTTCATTCGAAACGATGACAACCGTCCCCGTTTCCGCCACGGCATAATTCACGCCCGAGATGCCGACCTCTGCCTCGGCAAATCGCTGGCGCAGTTGCCGCCGCGCGAACGCTGCCAGTTCTTCACGATCGCTCGACAGCGGTTCCTCGGAGACTTGGTTCAGCACGTCGGCAACATCATTGGCCGAGAGATGCAGCGCTGGCCCGACCACGTGGGAAGGGCGATGCCCGGCAACTTGAATGATGTACTCGCCGAAATCCGTCTCCACGACTTGGATTTCAGCTTTCTCGAGTGCCCCGTTCAGATGAATCTCTTCGCCGGTCATCGATTTTGACTTGACGACCTTTTTTGCGCCACGGCTGTTCACGATTTCGAGAATCGCTTGGCACGCTGCGTCGCCGTCGTCCGCCCAGTGAACATGGCCGCCATTGCGTTGGACGCTGGCTTCGAGTGTTTCCAAGTGCTGATCCAACTCCGCCAAAGTGGCGTCTTTGATCGAACGCGCTCGCTCGCGAGTCAAGTCCGAGTCTTCAAACTCCGACCAGGCCTGCCGGTTTCGCGCTCCCAGCGTATCGCCCAATCGCCCCAGAATTCGTTGCAGATCTTCATTCGCCAGCGCTTCGGCCGACGCATCCAGAAACTCGTGATGTTGCTCGCGTAGATAATCCGTTTTCGTCATGCTAGTCTTTGTCGAAAAATGGGGTCTGACCCTTTGGAGTGCAAGTTGTTTTTCCGTTGTTATGGCCTTGCCCGGAGAGGGTCAGCCCCCTTTTCCGACAAAGCCTAGTGCGGCGTGAACATCAGAAAGAGGGTCAAATTGATGAGCGGCAAAACTCCGATCACCATGGCCGTGACAAAAACGCTGGTTGGCGCACGCGTCTTTCGCAGCCACTGAGCGATCGGCCCCAACGCCAAACAAACGATGCCGGTGATCACGGCCAGAAACAACAAGAGACCGGGCAGCGTCCGCAGCGGCTTGAATTCTTCGTGGGAATCAACGAAAAGCAGGGCCAAGGCCCAGGACCCGATCGTCAGAATTTCCGCCATCGCCGTCGCCAACATGGACAACATCCAAGCGACCGTCACCGCCTCCGCGGCGCGGGTCTCCTCGGGGCGTTTGTTCTGGTCCGATTCGTTTTTCTTATTAGCGGGCAACAGTCACAATCTTCCACGGAATCATGAGCGGCTGGTTTCTTCTGTCGTGGATCTTACCAAATCCGTTAGAGGACATCGACCGCTCGTTTATTCTGCTGCCTCACACAATCGTCATAAACGGACCGAACTGACCGTGGCGATCTGTTTGATCGATCTACATTGATCCGATCTGCTCGTCGAATTTGCTGCCAGCGACCTATGTTTTGAATAGATCGTGACGTCTCGAATGTACTACTGCCCAATTAGACGAGTTTTAGTATGAGTAACAACAACTTGGATTCTTCGTTAACGGGACGAGTCGGCAGGCTGCGTCAATTGCAGGTGCCGCTGTTCTTGTTCTTAGGCCTGAACTTCATACTCGTCGCGGCCGTTCCTGTTACCGAACTCTTCGCTCGCCTCTCGGACCCCGTTGCGCAGACCAGCGAGGACGAGCCGGCAACGGATCAAGTCGATTCCGAACCCGACGATTCGAGGACGGAGAGGGAGAATCCAGCCGACGATTTGCCTGTCGATGAAGGAGAGTCGACGGATGTCGCGATCGACGCAGAGCCTAACAAAGTTGATGACGCTGCTGTTGACGACAGTGCTGTTGACGACAGTGCTGTTGACGACAGTGCTGTTGACGACGCTGCTGTTGACGACGCTGCTGCAGTACCGTCCGAAGTCACCAAACAAGATTTGGAAATCATATTTGGTGACGATGCAAACATGAACGATCCCACGGATGACCAAACTGATGTTGTTGACACCACGCCCGATGCGGACGCGAAACCCAAAGCGTTCAATCCCGCGATGGCCAAGGCGAGTACGGATGTCATTCGCCGGTTCACTTCGCAGATGACGCGAAATCATGTGGTTTCGTCAGTGAGTCAAATGAGGCTTGCTCGTCATGGACTGGGCAGGGCGGCCGTCCTGGTGGCGAAAATGCAGCGGGAACACGTCATCCTGCGCAACCCATCTTATTGGGAAACTCCCGTCCATTACGCGGTGGATGGTGTAATCCACACGATCCAGCCCGGCGAACAACACGATTTGGGATTGGCGGGCGTGGAGCGGCTGGTTGAGTTCCACAAAGGTGGAGACTTTCGCGACACTCAGTACACGTTGGCGAATGGCCGATTCGAATTCACCGTCGCCGACGAGGGCTGGGAACTTGTTCAGATCAGCGACACGGAGCGGGACGCGGTTGGTGAACAAACTCCCTAGCCCCCGTCATGACACTCAGGATAGAGGCCGGACAAAGGTAGGTCTTCTTTTTCAAAACCCTCCGTAGCACAGGCTGCCAGCCTGTTTCCTCGGCATTTTACAGCCAAGCTGACTGTGTGCTGCGAATTCTGAAACGCTTTCTAAAAACTCTTGAGTTCCGGGTACAGGTTGGAATCAGAACTTGATATCTCGCTTAATCGCGGACAACGTTCGGTCTTTTCGTGGTCGACGGGATGACTCTTTGGGGATGACCTTGGGAATGAAGTTTACGGGCAAGCGCGCCTTGGGCAACCGCGGCGCGGGCTCAATCGGAGACTCTTTCTCGGGCTCCGGCGGATCAGGCAGTTTCGGCAGAGCCACCGCTTCTTCCGAATCCATCGGCTCGGACGGCGATGTCGATTCGATGTGAGCACTTGGCGGCAATTTATTTCTGGGCAGGTCTAAGGTCGGCGCTTCCACTTGCGACGGCGAATCTACTTCGATTTGAACTTTCGGCGGATCTTGAATCGGGACATCCCTCTCGGGCAACTCATTTGGCGGAAGCGTGCTTGGATTCGCCGAGCCCATGTCCTCTGTGTCGGGCATCGGGATCGAAGGACCAACCTGGTCGTCGGTCGCAGAATCCAGTGGCGTTTGCACCGGTTCATCATCAGCCGTCTCGACTTCGACGGGCACGGGCACCGGTTGTGCGTCCGAGGTGGATGGGGCGTCATGCGTGTCGCCGCTTGACGACTCCGTGCAGTGTTGCGTTGGGCAATGGTACTTGTTCAGCAAAGTACCAAATAACGAACCGGATGGGCGTGGACATGGAATCTGCGAAGGATCGATACATGGTTCAGCATGCACGGGACATGGGACAGCAGGACTGACATAACGGGGCGCTGGATAGTGATGGCGACCATGCATCCTCCGAAAACCATAGATGTCGTACTCAACCTCCGCGTCGAATCCCGACCACAGGAATCCATAGGGCTGTATTCCGGCCCGCAGATGAGGGCTGTGCATCGAGCGGTTCGCGGCAACCGGACTGCCGAAATGAGAAGTCAATCCAGCACTCGGATTCGCAACATAAGGGAACGCAGTTGACGGGTGAACATGTTGCCCCACCGCACTGTGTGTTGACAGCAGCGCGTGTGTCGACAGCAGCGCGACCATTAGCATCGCAGGCGTCGTCATTCCCTTGGTTGGCCAGTTAATCACAGTATCCAATCCCTTGGCGAGTTTCTCAGAGCCAGTGCTGCAACTGGTTCACGTGGTTTGGTCGTGTAACCATGGATCGGTCAAGTCAGCGCACCCGGTGTACTTTTCAGCAGTGGCAACGCACAAGCCACATCGCTGGGACAATAGCCAAAGGACGAGTCGCACTGATTTCCGCCAGAAGCGCCAACGAAAGATGAATTGGCGTATCCATCGCCGGATTCATTCCGCGCAAAAAGCTCACGCTACGAAAAACGAAACGACAACTCATGATCCCCCGAAACCGAAGCGGGGTTGGGTGGCATTACAATTCAGAATGGGATTCTAGCGACGTCGGCGAGATGATCCGGTGAGCTGGCCGGATCATGCATCCTCAGTGTTTTGGGCGGAACACTCCGCTTGTACGGCATCTGACAGTTGGCGCGACAACATCTGAAACCGAAGGATGCCAACCATCGCACTCAACATCGACAGAATCGCACCCGCATAGGCCAACGACAGGACGCTGGACGAGACCAGCGCCAACACGCAGGACAGCATCATCGCTGCAAAAACAAAGATCATGTTGCCGTATGCACGGCTGATCAATTGGCGGCAGTCGTAAGTCTTCAGCGCGTCGGTCGCGCTGGCGTTGGCAACTTGACGCATGTTGTTGAGCCCGTCGCGGTCTTCCGGGGCTCGTTTTGGCAAGCGCACTTCGACGGTCATCGATTCCGACGAATCGTCCTCGAGCGGTAGTTCGGTTTGTTGGGACTCGGATTGGCGATCCGCGACCGCGTCCACTTTCGGTTTTGCCGGCGTCGCGTTGGATTCGTGTGACGCCGTGTCCACCCCTTCACTAACCCGCTCCAGCAGTTGATTCATATAGTCCGCAATGGACTTTTGGTCATCCGTATTGGTCGACTGAGAGAGGTTCTGCCAGGATGTTTCCGGTTTCGACGATTGTGGCGAGAATTCCTCTGTGACAGCCGCGCCGCGATCCATGGATTCCTGTTTCGACCAGATTTCCGTCGCCTGGTTGGTCCGATCAAAGGGATTCTGCGTGGACGAGGTGCCGGCGTTCTGGTTCGTGCCGGGAAAGTCCTCGGTGGCGTGCATCGCTTTGGGCGGTTGCTCGGATTCTGGCTCTGATTGCTTATCTTTCAAATAGAAGTCCGCAAACGAATTACTGTCCGATGCACTCATGTCCGGTCCGGTCTGTTGTGGCTTGGCGGTTCACTCGACAATTACCCACTGCGCAAGCGCAAGGGATATAGATATGTAGGTCAAAGTTGCTGGAGGGTCAAAAACGCGACACGAAATGGAATCGGCGACGCTAGCATCAACGGTCGTCGAAATCATTACGATTGGCGCAATCGTCAATTGACACGCATCCAGAATTCGGTCTAACGTACGGCCCCAATTTCAGGCATGGTTCAGAAAGGGGTCAGGTACCGTTGTGCCAAGCACCCTTTGGGCCGTTCCGGCAACGGTACCTGACCCCTTTCTGAACCATGCCCAACTTCACCGCTCGAATCATGCCCGAAAAGAGGTTTCACCAGATGTCACTGTTGCGATCGCTGCTGCCGCTGAAATGGAGTGCACTGCGTTATACGTTGCGAGAATCGTGGAATGACTTGTTTCTGCATTGGGCGTCGGGCCGCCAGCGCTTCCACCAATCGCTGCTTGACAAGGCCGAGGAGTATGCTTGCACGAATTTGCTGCGCGAAGTCGCCCATTTGGACGGCGAGATCATCGAATGCGGAGTCTATCGCGGACACACATTGCTGCGAATCGCCGCGGTTGTTGGACAGGTTGCCCAACAAAAGCAGATTTACGGCATGGATAGCTTCGGTGGATTCCCCGTCGGTTCCGTGAAGGACGTCGACGTTTCCGATGGTCGGCGAATCAATCGCGTACAAAACAAATTCCAGTACGCTCATCGATCGGTACGCCGATTGGAGCGAATTGGCGAGATGTTCGACTTCAACCTGCGACTGGTCCCCGGCTTTTTCGAAGACACGTTGTGCGAATTGGGCGACAAGCGATTTTGTTTCGTCCACCTGGACTGCGACATTTACGAGTCGTACAAGACGTGTCTTAACGAACTTTACGATCGAGTCGTCCCCGGCGGGCTGATCGTCTTCGACGAATATAAGCACCCGGTTTGGCCCGGAGCCAGCCGCGCCGTCGACGAATTTTTCGACGACCGGCCCGAGAGTCCGGAGTTCTTCGAAGGTGCCACGCAAGGCAATTACTTCGTCCGTAAACAGGGTAACACTTTTCAGGCAGGCCACAAAGAAATCGCAGCGTAGAGCCGCATTTCACGCTTCGGTCGCTATGTGACTGACGGTGTCGTCCTCACTCCCTTCCGTGTCGACTTTCACAACGACTGCCGTGATATCATCCTCGGGCACTCCGTCCCGCGCAAACTGCTTCACTTCGTTGTAAAGACATTCAACTAGCCGCCGCGCTGATTCTCTCCGGTGATGGCGAATCACTTCGATCACGCGATTCAGGTTGAAAACTTCACCGTCCTTCGAACGCGCTTCCAAGATACCGTCGGTGATTAGCAAAAAGACATCTCCGGGCTTCAGCGACAAGGGACGTGAGAGTTGAAACGTCTCGTCGCCCTCGATTCCTAGAGGCATGCAGCCGCTTTCCAAGTGTTTCACGCGATCGTTGCCGTCAATCAAATAGCCCTGATGACCCGCCGTGGCGTACACGAGGGTCTTCGCTTCCGTGTTCAATTGAGCGCAAAACATCGTGACGTATTGATCCGCGGCCGAGTCATTGGAGAGCAACCAATTGACCTGCGTCAGCATTTCATGGGGTCCGCTCTGTTGCATCGCGGCGGCACGCAAGTAGGAACGAACTGTCGCGGCCAAAATCGCGGGTCCAAATCCATGCCCCACCGCGTCGGCGATGACGATTGCCAATTCGCCGTCCTTGACCGAAATAAAGTCAAAGTAGTCGCCGCTACATTGCTCGGCTGGGAAGCACGCCCCGGCAATGTCGAAACCGGGCAGTTCCGGTGCCGCGTTGGGCAGCAAATGTTCTTGAATCTTCTGGGCGGCTCGGATGTTTTGCTCCATGCGGCGCTGCCGAGTAATGTCCAGCGCGACGCCGATCGCCCCATCAATGCGGTCATCCGCATTTCGCAGTGGCTGGACGTAAACTTGGTAACTGCGAAACCGCCAATCGATCACACCCATCGATGCTTCACCCCCGATGGCTTGCCGATGCAGAACGACTTCAATCGCCTGTTCGTCGTGAGCCCCAAATACCTCGCGAACAGTCTTGCCCACAAAATCATCCTGTGTCAAACCCGCCGCATCCAGGCCTCTGCCGACCGCCGATGTGAAACACATTTTTGGGTCGGTGGTCCAGAGGATGGCGGGGACCTGTTCTGTTAACAACCGCAATCTGGCTTCGCTCTCACGAAGATGCTCCTCAGTTCGCGCGCGTTCAAAAGCGTAGCGAACGGAACGAACGAGCCTATCTTCGTCGAGGTCGCCCTTGACAAGATAGTCCTGAGCGCCGAAACGGACGGCATCCAGCGCCATCTGTTCGTCACCGAGGCCCGTCAACACAACGATGGGAACGGCTGTCGCTGCTGCTTTGACACTCTTCAAAGTGTCGAGGCCGCCGCTAGTGCGAAGATTCAGATCCAGCAGCGCGACGTCGATGTCGCCTTGTTCCAAGCGATCGATTCCATCTTGTAACGTCTCCGAATGATTCAGAGTGATCGAAGTATCGCCCGATTCGACGAGCAATTCCTCGATCAATCGCATATCGGCGATGCTATCTTCGATGATGAGAACGCTGAGGGGGTGCAGTTTCATGCGTCGAGTCCGTTGGCGCCAGAGAACCTGACATACAGGGGCGGTCTTTTGTCCTCATTCTTTGCGCTCTTCGTTCCTCTGCGTTTGAAAGAGCCCGGAATTCAACGCAAAGGAACGAAGAGCGCAAAGAAATTCTCGGACATTGAATTGACGGACCTAGAGCCGGTTCGTGATGGAAAATCGTCGGAGAGAGAGTGTCTCATGTCAGGATCTCTGGGCGCTGGGAAGCAAGCGATCGTGCTGAAGGTTATTTTCCGTCCAACGCGACGAGACTGCAAGAGGGCAGCAATCGAAGACCGCTGGAATGAATCCAGCGGCATTTGGCTGGTGCAGAATTGCGCAAGGTTATTGAGGAATCAAAACACGTCGCTGCCCGAACTTGCGTCCAGTGCGATTTCGGAGAAGATGTCTTCCACTTCGACCGTATCGGACCCTTCATCCTTGGCAAGTTTCTTCTCAAATCGCGCACGCGCCTTATCCAGACTTTCATCGATGAGGTTCTGAGGTTCACCGATGCCTTTCAAATAGTTGCGCAAGGTCTGTTCCGAAACCGGCTTTTTGGTAATCACGTTACCCGTATCTTGATTGACCAAGTTGAACTTCTCCGCGCCGTTTTCGTCACTTGATTTTTGAATCACTACGTTCATGAGTCACTAGATAAGCTTTTGCCAGTTGAAACCGAAGAATGAGATCGGTACCACTATCATCAAGACTGACCGATTAAGCAAGATTTGTAAACAATTTGATCCAGATTTTTCTGAACTGAAGGGGCGCGCTAATCTGTAGAGGGGTTCGGTGAACTCACCAAAGATACTGGCTGCGCGACTGAGGGGAACTGCTGTGTTTGCAAGACAGATGGATCAACCGGCACGCAGTGTCATCGTCGCCGTCACACCTGGTCGCAACAACCATTGATTGCTTTCACGCCGATTTTCAACTTCCGCGCGAATGCGATAGTTGTTTCGCTTGTCCACGGTCGGGCTAATGAACACGACCTTGCCCGCAAATTCCACCTTACGATCGCGTGCCAAGAATGTGGTCACGATTACGCGACACCCGTCGATTTCCGCCGGGCTGAATTCCGCGGCGCTCACCAGGCCCTCGACGTACAGACGGTCCATCCGCATAACTCGCAACACGGACTCGCCTGCTTGAACCCATTGTCCAACTTGCGCAACACGTTGATTGTCCTGGCCGCGATAAACCCAAATGACGTTGCCGTCGAAAGGCGAAACAATTCGACGGCGGCGAATTTGCTCGTCAGCGATTCCAAGGGCGGCCTTCTGAACTTCGATGTCCATCTTGGCCACTTCTAAATCCAACTTGCTCTTTTCAATTTCCAATTCCGCTTTGAACCGGGCCAGTCGTCGGCGACGCATGTCCGACTCGGAAACAAGGCCCTCGCGCTTCGAATTGAGTTCAATTCCTTGCTGAACCTCGGCATCCGCCGCATCAAAGGAACCGCGAGCATAGCGCACATTGATGTCGCTGGAGGCCCTGGTTTCGGCCGCGGCTAACTCGGTGAGTGCGACACGCTTTTGAAGTTGTGCCTGGGTGTCGTCGATGTGAAACAAGTGCGCACCTTCTTGAACGAATTGGCCTTCGCTCACTCCGACCGAGACGATCGGACCTTCTTCTAGAGCAGGAATCTCGACGTCATTGATGACCAGCACGCGGCACAAGTCGATTCGACAAAGAGCTTGCGAGCCGATTCCGCTTTGAGACACAGTGCGTTTTGTCGTAAAGCCGCTGGGCGAGTCGGCCGCGGCATGCCCCAACGTCATCACGATAACGATGGCAACGGGAATTGCGAATGCCCAACGGAGTGTTGGCTCGAATTTCATGGGTGTATCCTTTTGTTAGACCGACGCGGAATATCCTGAATAACCGGAAAAGATGGACCTATTAAGTTGCTTCGGTACGCGACAGATGGCGACTTCACAATCTCTCCAGTCGAGCCGTCAAATCTCCTCTGTAATTGCACTGATACCGCTTGCAATGCAGATGACAGCACTGCATCGCTGCCAATCCTTGCTAGTGAAACCCTAGGTGCGATGCAGAGCCTGGGCAAACCGTTGAATTTCCACAGACAAGGTTTTGTCGCGAGAGATGAAAAAGTTTAACGGTTTCGGAATATCGCGAAAGTTTAACGGTTAGCGTGACGATATGAAGTTTACCGATTGCACCAAATCGGGCGATGCGCTCGTTGTGGAAGCCCTGTGATCGGTCCCGGGGGGGTTCGAAAACTTGAACGTGACTTGATGTCGCCGGCCGCTTTGGCCACGCATGTCGAGCGCGTACGAACCTTGTACCAGGATCGAGCGTTTCATGAGGCAACTAATCTCACCAACGATTGTTGTCTGCGTCATCGCGGCAGCCGCCCTCACCGGTTGTTTGCCATCGCAGCCACATTACATGTTCGAGAACGGCGACATGTCGTACTATCTCGATCAGGCCACGCAGTCAGAGCATCCGGATGTTGAGCAGCCGCGGCTGGCCGAGGTGGAAAATGCACAGGCTCCGTTCACTTTGACCGATCCATTCGAATCGGGAAACTTCTGGAATTTGTCGCTGGAAGAAGTGGTGGCTATTGCACTGCACAATAGTAAGGTCATCCGCAGTCTGCAGTCGATCAACTCTTCCATTGACGGACGATCCAGCCAGCCCGATGCGCTGATCGGCAATCCTGAACCCGAATCGTCCACGACGGTTTACGACTCTGCATTGGTCGAATCCAACCCGTTCTCCGGCGTGGAAGGCGCCTTAGCCGAGTTTGACGCCCAACTCACATCGAGTCTCTTTTGGGACACCACCGATCGGCCGCAGAACGTTGTGCCAAACCCAGTTCTCAACCCGTTTCTGGTTCGCGACGTCGTAGTGCACAATTTGGAGATCGGCAAGAAGACGGCTGGTGGGACGGAATTGTTTTTTCGCAATGTCACGGAGTACGACCGCTCGAACAACCCGTTCCAGCCTCCGGGAATCAACAGCTTCTACACAACGGCATTGGAAGTCGAAGCACGGCATCCGTTGTTGCGCGGCCGTGGGACACAAGTCAACCGAATTCCGATCATCATCGCGCGGATTCAGAATGACATCAGCATCGCCGACTTCGAAGCCAACGTTCGCAATCTGGCCCTCGACGTGGAAAAAACCTACTGGGACCTGGCGTGTCGCTATCGAATCCTGGAATCCAACAAAACCGCGCGTGACCGTTCGCTCGAAGCGTGGCGAGACAAGGAACCAAATCCCGATCCAGTGGAAGACGAACTGCGGGCCAAAGCTCAATATCACTCGTTCCAAGCTCAAGTACAGAACTCGTTGCGCGAGTTGTACAACACCGAAAGCCATTTGCGGTGGTTGTTAGGCTTGGCTGCCACGGACGGCCGCTTGATTCGACCCACGGATAAGCCAACTTCGTCCAAAGTCGTCTTCGACTGGTTCGACATTCACTGCGAAGCATTGATTCGCAGCGCCGAACTCCGCCGTGAAAAATGGGTCATCAAACAACGCGAGATGGAGCTGATCGCCGCTCGCAATCAGTTGCTTCCTGATTTGAACGTGACAGCTCTTTATCGATGGTTGGGCGTCGGTGACAATTTGACGTCCGCTAGTCGAAACGGTCTCAATTTCCCCACAGTCGGATCGACAGCGTGGGAAGGACTGACCGAAGGACGCTCGCAAGAGCTGCGGCTGGGTTTCGAATTTGCCATGCCTGTTGGTTTTCGGCGTGAACTCGCTGGTGTGCGAAACGCTCAGTTGGGGCTTGCTCGCGAACGGTCACGGCTCAAAGATATGGAACTCAACGTCTCACATCTGCTCTCGCAGGCGGTCCGCGACATGGACGGGCTGCTGAACGAAGCGGAAACGTACTTCAATCAATTCGCCGCGACCACCTCCGAAATCGAAGCGCTCAAGATTCGTGAAAGTGGGGGGCAAGGGCGGCAGGTCGACTATCTATTGCGGGCGTATCAGCGTGCCGTTGGCGCAGAGATTCTGTACCACCAAGCCGTCTGCAATTACAACAAGGCGATCGCTCAAGTTCACTTCCGCAAAGGTTCGTTGCTCGAATACAACAACATTCATCTCGCCGAAGGTCCCTGGCCACAAAAGGCCTATTGGGATGCCAAAGGCCACGCTCGACGGCGGGCTGCCAGCCACTATTTGAACTACGGTTGGTCGCGGCCGCGTGTTATCAGTCAGGGAGAAGTGCCGCAACACACAGGAACCTCGCCTGGTGGGTTGATGCCCCGGCTGGAAGGCGTGCCAACACCGGCCCCCAATCCAACGCCCACGCCCGTGATTCCCCAACAAGACGTGCTGCCGATGCCCGTACCGACGAGTGCTCAAGCGATGCCGCGCGGTGCCGTGGCACCGGTCGTCAACATCAACTCGACGCTTCGGCCCTTCGTGCACCCAACCCATCTCCCCCAACTCATGCCAACGCCGTCCAAACGGCAGGACTTGGAAAACGTCGTGCAGGTGTTAACAACACCGGATGCGAATTCCAATCAATCTGTGTCGTTTCAGCAGCCCATCCAACCCACCAGCGTTCAAGCCGCCCCCGTCGAAACTCGGCAAATCACGGACCAGCCGATTTTGAATCCTCTTCGCTAATCGTTACGATCCCACCACGGTTGCTTCCGGCAGAATCGTCAAACGCCTTGCAAGTGATTTGATGCACCGGGAATTCATCCGGCAAATCACCGTCCGCGGCGTCACGCCAAAGACGTCGCGTTCGCCATTCCGATAACAATGTCGTTGTTCGCGCTGCGAACAAATCCAACACGGCTTGTTCGCGGAGCGAGCAACGACCATCCCGCAAGGCCTGAGTGACTCACGGATGAACTGGCGAAAGTACCTTCTCGCGTCTCTGCTCGTTGTCTGCGGCGTCACTGGCTGCCGGCAAAAGCCCACCGTGTTTTCGGGCTACGGCGCTTTGCCGCCGACCGGCCACGCAGATCCCATCGGTTGGCAAAACGAAGCCAATGAACTCCTTGCAAGCCCACAGCGAGACACGCCGCCGGTGACGCTCTACGAATTCGAGAACCTGCCGCGGTGGCACATGACGCTGCAGGACGCGTTTCGAATCGCGCTGGAGAACAGCGAAGTGATTCGTGCATCCGCATTTGTCGATGCTGGTGGCGGAACTGTGACCTTGCGCGGAAACCTGAATGGTCTGCGCAATGCCCCGTCTGTCTATGATCCGGAATTGACCGAAACCGATCCCAACCAGGGACTTCACCGGGCTTTGTCCGAGTTCGACTCGCAGCTTTCGACGAGCATTTTTTGGGACACCATTAACCAGCCGCAGAACTTTGGTTTCTTTCTTCCCGTGCTCCAGCAAAATCAGGGCCATTTCGATCTGACCATCAACAAGAAATCCCGCTACGGCACGGAATTGTTCTTTCGCAACGTTTCGGACTACAACCGGAATAACAACGCGTTCCAGTCGCTTTCAAGCATTTACACGACCAGGTTTGAGATTGAGGCACGCCAGCCGCTGCTGCAAGGTTTTGGTCGCGCGGTAAATGAATCGACAATCGAAGTCGCCCGATTGAACAACGACATGTCGCTGCTCGAGTTCGAAGAAGGCGTGCGAAATCTGATCCAGGACATCGAAAACGCCTATTGGGATCTCCAATGTGCGTACCGAATCGTCGAGTCGCTGCAGTCAGCCCGCGACGAAGCGAAGACGACCTGGCAGAAGCTCAAGGCGATCGAGAACAACGTCCGCGATGGTCCTACCAACACGTTGCAGTTCGAAGACCTTTACCTGAACTTCGAAGTGCAATTGACGAACGCGTTGCGCGATTTGTCGCGGCAGGAGACGACTTTCCGGTTCTTGCTCAAGCTCGCATCGACAGGTGACCGCATTATTGAGCCAATCGATGAGCCCGTTGCCGTGCCTGTGCAATTCAACTGGCAGGAGATTCAAGCGGAAGCGCTCGTCCGCCGTCCCGAACTGCGAAAACAGAAATACGCGATTAAGCAGCGCGAGTTAGGAATTTTGGTTGCCAAAAACCAGATGCTCCCCAGCCTGAATGTCGTCGGGCTGTATCGCTGGCTGGGCGTTGGTGACGAACTTTGGTCCGCTCAGGGCAGCGGGATTCGTTTTCCCAACCAGGGTTCTCGAGCGTTCGAAGAACTGGCGATCGGCGAATACCAGGAAGCCCGCTTCGGTGTCGAACTAGTGATGCCAAAATATCGACATCAGATTGCATCCGTCCGCAATTCGCAATTGGCGCTGATGCGCGATCGTGCAACACTCGAGACGATGGAGAACGCCGCATCCCACGCATTAATGAACGCGGTCCGCGATGTCGAAGTGAATTTCGATTTATCAAAAAGGAATAGAAAGCGGATCGCGGTGACGCGCGGCGAAATCGATGGCCGAGTTTTATTGGCCGACAATCGTCCACGCCTTGAGAATCCCGCAATCCTCACCGCGCTGTTCGACGCACACCGACGCAACTCCGACGCCAATATCAACTACCATCAAAACGTGTGCAACTACAACAAGTCCATCGCCTTTGTGCATTATCGCAAGGGAAGCTTGTTCGAGTTCAATCACATCCGGCTGGCCGAAATCCCGTGGCATGCCGGGCACTATTACGCTTCGCACGATTTGTCGTCCGGCGCGACGCCCGAATCGATTGATTATCGAACGACTCCAGCCATCGATGTGCTTCCCGCACCGGCAGAACAGTCGATTCAATCGCAAAACGCCGCCGCTCACGACATCCAATCCCTTCCGCCGGTGTACGATCCCGCAAACGATCCCCTCCGAATCGAGCAAATTGATTGAATCTTGTGCGTCACCGCTTCGCGGCGATATTCGGCTCTTCTACAATGCAGGGCGTTGCGATCCGCTAACCCTTCGTATATTTGCAAATGTTTTTTAGTTTCGACGGCATCGATGGCGTGGGAAAGTCCACCCAAATTGAACTGTTCCGCAGTTGGCTCGAACAACAAGGCCATGACGTTTTAGTTTGTCGCGATCCAGGCAGCACACCCCTGGGTGACAGGCTTCGCGAGATCGTGCTCGACAACAAGGCAACGATCAGCGCTACTAGCGAAATGCTGATCTACATGGCATCACGAGCCCAGATGGTCGAAGAAATCATTCGACCCGCACTCGACGCAGGCAAGACAGTTGTTTCGGACCGATACTTGCTTGCGACGATCGTGTATCAGGGACACGCGGGCGGAGTCCGCCTGGACAACATTCGGGACGTGGGCCGAGTTGCAACTCAAGCGATTTCACCAGACATGACATTCCTTTTGGACATGACGGTCGACCTGGCAATGAGCCGTATTCAAAGGTCACTCGACCGCATGGAATCTCGCGGCAGCGAGTTCTTGGAGAAAGTTCGGCAAGGGTTTCTGCAAGAGGCCGCATCCAATCCGGACCAAATCACAGTCATCGACGCATCGCAAGACGTCACCTCCATTCAACAACAGATCCGGAACGTCGCCCAACAAATTCTCGCGGCAAAAGATTGACCCACGGCAAATCATGGCTTGGCAACAGATCCACGGACACGACCAGGTAATTGAGCAGTTTCGCCGCGCGATCCAACGTGGTCGCTTGGCAAGCTCGTTTTTGTTTGTCGGTGCCGAAGGAATTGGGAAGCAGACATTTGCTGTGAAGTTGGCACGGGCACTTCTTTGCGAATCGGCGGCTGAACAAGATCTCGACCCCTGCGGGCAATGCCCGTCGTGCCAGCAAGTCGCGGCCCGCACGCATCCCGATCTGATCATTGTTGAAAGGCCCAGCGAGAAGAACTTCATCCCTGTCGAAACATTCATCGGCGACCGAGAACACCGCATGCGCGAAGGGTTGTGCCACGACATCGCCATGAAGCCGTTTTGCGGTGGCCGAAAGATCGCCATCATCGACGATGCCGATTTTTTGAATCTGGAAGGTGCCAATTGCCTGCTCAAAACGCTCGAGGAACCACCGCCCGGTTCGATTCTGATCCTTGTCGGCACCAGCGAACACAAACAACTGCCCACAATCCGCTCACGCTGTCAAATCGTCCGGTTCCATCCGCTGTCCGATGATGCACTGGCCGAGGTCCTCGTCAACACAGGAATTACGAGCGACCGAGACAGCGCTCTTACCTTGGCAAGGTTGGCCGGTGGAAGCATCAAACAGGCGGTGCGATATGCCGATTCTGAGTTACAAGAAGTTCGTCAGCGCCTTTTGTCCCTGCTCGCCACTGGTGGCACTCACCGATCTGAATTCGTCAGCTATCTAACTGCCTATGTCGATGAAGCCGGAAAAGAAGCGTCCGCGCGCCGACTGCGTATGACCCAAGTCGTTGACCTGGCCGTCGAATTTTATCACCAGCTCATGAGATTTGAGTTTGCCGATGCAGACACGCAATACGACGAGGGCATGAAACGCGCACTGGAAATTGCGACAAGACAAAATCAAGTCAATGGAGAATTCGCAGCCGATCGTCTAATCCGCTGCTTGGAAACGCGGCAACACATAGCCGCAAATGCGAATCAAGCAACGCTGCTCGAATGCTGGATCGATGGCCTCTGCAATTAGCGGTTTGCCTCGCCATGCAAGGTAACAACCAAGCGTCGTGCGCCACCGTGATTTCGGTGTTCACAGAGATAGATGCCTTGCCATGTGCCCAGTGCTAGTTCGCCGTTGCGCACGGGAATTGTCACACTGCTTCCCATCATCGACGCTTTCATGTGGGCAGGCATGTCGTCAGGTCCTTCAAGCGCGTGCACGTAAGGAAAGTCCTCCCGCACGATCGCGCTGATGGACGACTCGAGATCGACGCGAACATCGGGATCCGCGTCCTCGTTGATCGTCAACGATGCAGACGTGTGCTGGATGAACACGTGCAACAACCCCACCGAAACGTCCTTGATTTCCGGCATTTCGCGGGAAACATGGGATGTGATCAAATGGAATCCTCTGGAATATGGCGGCAAGCTGATCGTTTTCTGATGCCACGGCATGATAAATTGTCCACTTTTGGGATTTAGGCGTCAGAGTCTTGTTTGTCCCCTGGCATCATTACTGACGCTAATGATGCGTTGACATTGAACTGTAATGTGAAATTGCTTTAACCCCACGTTAAGGGGTATTAATTTAACATTAGGCGATCTGGCCCCATACTCTATGGGGTCCAGTAGCGGTTAATATAAAGCATCTAAAGCGGCTTATACATTGTATGGCTTTCCATAGCCTGGGGGTTTTATGGAAGAATTTCTTCCAAGACGAAAGAAAATTCTTGACTTATGCAAGCACGTGTGAATAATAAATCGCTTTGATGTTTGCCACAAGGTTCGCCAGACGCCCTGAACTTGAGTTGCCAAACCAACCAACGGCACAACAATTGTTGAACGCAAGTTCATTGGTCCCCCACCCACCCCGTCGAGGCACCCACAATTACAAGCCCGTGGAGTGCATGCTCGCAGCAGTCAGTTAGCTGAATCACAACGATTTCGATTGAAAGGTATTGACGATGGAAAAGACGATCAACAATGTATTTGAGGCAATTCTTCGGTACGGACACGATGAGGACTTCGCGCCTAGCTCGGAGTCCGACATTTTTGAGCCAACGGATGCACCAGCCGGTTCGCAAGCGAAGATTGATGAATTGCGAAAAAGAGTTGAGCTTGGGCTGCCCATGTGGCACAATTCGGATCGGGGAGACTACAGCGGACTAACCGGCGCGGTTCGCCCCCGCGAGTGATCGCAAGAGAAAATGAATGATGAATCAGAGAGCGTCCACACACAGGACGCTCTTTTTTTGTGGTCGCTGTCCAGAGATTCGTCAGCCGGCCTACCAACTTGAGCAGACCACATTGAATCGAACAAGGAGTTGAACGTTGTTGCGACATCAGATCATTGGAACCTGTTTACTCGGCACGTTGCTGCTGGCCTTCACGCAAGCCGAGGACAAAGCCGTCCCACTTTCGCCCTCCGACGGCCAATCGCGGCCTGACAAGCCCAACATCATTTTCATCATGGTTGATGACCTGGGACCGGAATGGGTCAGTTGCTATGGAGCGGATGATATCGAGACGCCGGCGATTGATGCGTTGGCTGCCGGCGGAATGCGTTTCACCAACGCCTATTCCATGCCGAAATGCACTCCAACCCGGGCGACCTTGTTGACGGGCCAGTATCCGTTTCGACACGGTTGGGTCAATCATTGGGACGTTCCGCGCTGGGGGGCCGGCTGCCATTTTGATCCCAAGCACAATACGACTTTCGCTCGCCTGCTGAAGAACGCAGGTTACACAACGTGCATCGCTGGCAAGTGGCAAATCAACGACTTTCGTGTTCAGCCCGATGTGCTGGAGCAACATGGTTTTGACCAGTGGTGCATGTGGACTGGTTTTGAGACAGGCAACAAGCCGAGCGGCCAGCGATATTGGAACCCATACGTGCACACGCGCTCCGGCAGCAAAACCTATCAAGATCGATTCGGCGCCGACGTGTTTGCCGATTTCATCATCGATTTTCTCAAACAGAACGCGGCCAAACCAATGATGGTCTACTTCCCGATGGCTTTGACACACGGGCCACTCGTTCACACGCCAGCCGAGCCGAACGTGACAGAAAAGTATGCCAAGCACAAAGCGATGGTTCGATACACCGACTTGACAGTGGGCCGCATCGTCAAAGCTCTCGATGAATTGAAGATCCGCGAGCGTACGATTGTGGTGTTCACGACCGACAACGGGACTTCCGGCGGAATCACCGGAACACTGAACGGGCGGAGCGTGAAAGGTGGAAAGGGATCGATTGGCGAGAATGGCTGCTGGGAGCCGTTCATTGTGAATTGCCCGGGAACCGTGCCACACGCAACGACTGATTGTTTGACCGACTTCACCGACTTGCTGCCAACGTTTTGTGAACTCGGCAGCGCCGAGATTCCCGCCGATTTGAAAATCGACGGTCACTCGATCGCAAATGTGTTGCTGGGCCGCCAAAAAGACGGTCCGCGCGAGTGGATCATGGCGATGGGCGGCGGTGTTGGCCAGTTGACCAGCCAGGGCCGTGTTGTCCCGGCGAAACCTTACGCATCCCGCGCGATTCGTGACAAACGTTATAAATTGTGGATCGACAACCAAGGTCAAACAGTCAAGGTTTTCGATTTACAAAACGACCCAGGTGAACAAAATAATTTATTGGACGACGACGATCCGGCAGTCGCGGCCGCGCGCAAGAAACTTGAAGCAGCCATCGCAACCTTTCCCAAGCAAGACGGATTTCCACGATATGACCGCACGCCACCTCAAGCGTGGGATCGCAAATTAACCGCGAGTAAAACGGACAAGAAAGCTGGCGGCAACAAAAAACGCGAAGCACGAAAGGCGCGTTTGCAAAAGGCAGTTTCCGCGCCGAAGTCGAATGATTCTTTTCCGCTGAAGCGTGAGTGGGGCGAGATTCGTTTCGTTGATTTGGGACTTGAGCTGCACGTGACCAAGCGACCGAAAGACGGAATCGTGCGGTTGCCGCGACTGAACAATCGCATGAAGGGCGTCTATTTGAAAGGCGATCCGAACCGGAAGCCGCTGAAATTCAAACCTGAAATTCAGCAATGGGCGATTACATTGCCAAAGTCTGACAACGCGAATCCAATCGTGATTTTTGAAACGATTGGTGAGGTCTATGTCCCGACGCAGCCGCGCGTGGTTTCGCAATCGAAAGATCGGTCGATCGTACTGCCCGCTCATGACGCGGTCACTCATGGAAAGCTGCTGCGATATGAGCCTCAGCCGCACAAGAACACCGTCGGCTATTGGGCGAACGAAAAAGACTGGTGCGAGTGGCACTTCGAGGTTGCGGAGCCCGGCCAATTCGACGTGTACATTTTGCAAGGATGCGGCAAAGGCCAAGGCGGCAGCGAAGTTTCCGTCTCGATCGGCGATCAATCGATCGAATTCGTTGTCGAGGACACCGGTCATTTTCAAAACTTCAAAGATCGAAAAATTGGTCAGTTGCAGATTGCAAAAGCCGGCAAGCATCTCCTGAAGGTCAAGCCCGTCAAGAAAGCAGCCAATGCGGTGATGGATGTGCGGCAGGTCAAACTGGTCCCGGCCAAGTGATCACGATTCGTCATCCATCAGTTGTTTGAGGGATGCGCGAAATTGGTCCGCCATCGCGCTGCCAAACAACACAAATCGAACCGTTGCCGGCTTGTCGTTTTGGCGGAGAAATTGGATCGACGTGCACAACGCGATTTGGCTTGCTTGATCGATCGGATATCCATAAATACCACAACTAATGGCTGGAAACGCGATGCTGTCACAATCCTGTTCGCTGGCAATTTCCAGACAACGTTGAAACGCCCCTGCGAGTTTTTCTTCCTCTTGATATCCACCACCATTCCACACGGGCCCAACGGCGTGGATCACATATTTCGCGGGTAATTCTCCGGCACGCGAAATCACTGCCGACCCGGTTGGACAACCATCAGGATATCGTTCGTCCGTCTCTTGCATAATCGTCGGACCGCCAGCCCGATGAATTGCCCCGTCAACTCCTCCCCCGCCGGCAAGGCGACTATTGGCGGCATTCACAATCGCATCGACTTTTTGCTGGGCGATATCACCTTCGACCAGTTCCAGCGTCCGTCCTTCAATATCGACTTTCATTTCTAGACTCCTGCCGTGTGAGTCGCGTGCTCGTCCTGTCATTATACCGCGGCCGTGCTCGAAGGTTTGCTTGACCGTTCAGAATTAGTACTCGACAATGGTGAACATGGCTCAAAGGGTGCACTGATCGAGGAGATGGTGATGAATTCTGAGACATTCCTATTCAGATCGGTTCTGTCCTTGATGATTGGAATCCTGTCGTTGGGGCGCGGTGTTTCGGAGGACTCGGTCGGCGAATCTAAACCACGAGGATCGATGTTTACTGGGTTGGAAGGCCGCAGCGACGATCGCCGCGCCAAACTTGTCAAAGAGTTTGGTGGCAACGACGCGTCCGAAACAGCGGTCGCGGGAGCACTAAAATGGATCGCGAGCCACCAGCTCGATGATGGAGGCTGGAGCTTTGACCACCGTGAATCAGCGGCTTGCGGAGGAAAGTGTAAGAACCATGGCGCGATCAGCACCGCCCGTAACGCGGCTACCGCCATGGCGTTGCTTCCATTTTTGGGTGCGGGACAAACGCATCTCGATGGCAAGTACAAGACGACGGTCGCCGGCGGTTTGAAATACCTGCTCGACCACCAAGCCGAGAACGGCAGCTTTCATGAACGTTTCGGCATGATGTATTCACATGGTCTCTGTTCGATCGCATTGTGCGAAGCTCACGGAATGACGGGTGACAAAGCGTTGCACAAACCCGCTCAGAAATCGATAGATTTTATTGTCGCGGCGCAAGACCCGGTCGGCGGAGGTTGGCGATACTCACCTCGCCAGCCGGGTGACACTTCTGTGACTGGTTGGCAAATGCTGGCGCTGCAAACGGGGCGGCGCGTGGGGTTGGAAGTGCCGAACGCAACACTGGACGGGGCCGCCAGGTTCCTCAAGTCAACTGGCACCGAAGACGGCGCCCATTACGGTTACACCGGTCCTGGCATGGGCGCTTCCACCACGGCGATTGGTTTGTTGTGCCGCCAGTTCACGGGAGATACGCCGGGCAAGGAAGCGCTTAAGACCGGAGTCGAATTCATCAGCAAACGAGGCCCATCGATCACAGACACTCGCGCCAACTGGTACTACAACTTTCATGCGACAGCATTGATTCGGTGCCAGGACGCAGCCGAATGGAAAAAGTGGAATGTGCCATTGCGAGACAAACTAATCGCGACACAATCGATCGATGGACACATGAGCGGAAGTTGGTTTTTGCGAGGTGGCCATGGAGCGGAACGTGCGGGGAGACTGTACTGTACGTCGTTGGCTGCGTTGCTCCTGGAGAGCTACTACCGACACACCCGCCGGTTTGTGTTCGAGATGTGAGGCGACTTCAGCACGCACAATAACTTGTGCAATCGATACAACACGAATTCAATTCAGGATCGATGAAGCGAGGGTGAATCTTGGTCGATACATTTGGTTGTGAGGAGCTCATGCCTCGCAACCAAATGAGAGCTGTCGAGTTCCTGCCCCACTCGATGGCTCTTTTTTGTTGCGCCTGCCACAAATTCCACCAAAAACTCTCCCATTCAACTTTTTGGGGGATTCGTTACTAACTCCAGATTTCAGCGCCCAACGCTAAAATCGTGATTATTGTCACACACCGACGTCTATCTTTTGCCGTTTGCCGTATTTTTTGAATCCCCTTCCTTTGGGTCTACCAAACCCCTGGATTCTATGTCAAACTGGTGTTTAGTGCGTTATGCTGTGGGTGAGGTCTTGCCCATTCACATTTCCTTGCCGGTTTTAGTCACGAAGGCGAATTATCATTCACGCTTTTGACGATTGCCGGTTCTTTGCATGAGGCTGTGCTTCAATGGCAATAAAACTACTCATCGCAGACGATCATGAAGTAGTGCGGCTCGGATTAGAGAGTCTGTTTGCCGACACGGAAATAGAAATCATTTCCGAAGCAGTGTCTGGGGAAGAAGTGCATCGCCAAGCTCTCGAACTGAACCCCGACGTGGTGCTGCTTGATGTCCGGATGCCAGATGGGGATGGCCTAACCGCCTTAGGACGTATCAAACTGGATCGTCCGCAAATGCCAATTGTGATGTTGTCGACTTACGACAATCCAACGTACGTCGCGCGGGCCGTGGCATTGGGTGCGGCCGGATATATCTTGAAAGGCTCCGGCCGCGATAAACTTCTGGAAGCGATTCGAAAGGTCGCGTCGGGTGAAAATGCCTGGACCCGCGAGGAACTGCGCCGAGTCACGGGCGCATTGGCAACCCCACGGCTTAACGCCGACGTCGAGGTCCCGCTCACGCAGCGCGAAAGCGAAGTGCTTCGCCAGCTTGCACTGGGCCTTACCAACAAGGAAATCGCACAGGCGTTGCACATCAGCTACGAGACGGTGAAGGAACACGTGCAACATATTCTTCGCAAAGTTGGTGTGTCCGACCGGACGCAGGCCGCGGTGTGGGCCGTGCGAAAAGGATTGGTCTGAGTCGCGCGCGATCCGAGCGCGCGCATATCGTTGCCCGCTTGCATACGGTTGCCTCTGTGCCGCTAGCTCCGCTACGATAATCCTCTTCCGACCCACAAATATGTGAAGAGGCGTCTCATGTCGAAATCAACTGACATTCAGATCAAACAGGTCACTTCGTCCACTCAGCAGATCGACTATCGTACGCCGATCAAGTTTGGCGGGCGCGTGGTCAACGACGTGGTGATTTTCAATGTCGAAGTGGATGTTGAAACGCGCGACGGCAGACAAGCGCGTGGATTCGGTTCGATGCCCATCGGCAATGTTTGGGGATGGCCGTCCAACGTGTTAACCGGCGAGCAAACGCTTGCGGCGATGATTGAGACAGGGCGCAAGCTTGCGGAACTTGCAGATAGGCATCGTGACTTCGGTCATCCGCTGGAGATAACACACGCCTTGTCGACTTCATACGCCAAAGTTGCCGGCCTCGTGACTCACGTTGCCCCATTATCCGAGACGATGCCGCGGCTGGCCCAACTCGTGTGTGCCAGTCCGCTTGAAGCCGCGATTCACGACGCGTACGGCCGGGCCCTCGGCGAAAACTGTTACAACACGTTGGGCCAAGCGTTTGTGAATGCCGATTTGTCCCAGTACTTGTCCGACGATTTTGCGGGCGAGTTTCTCGACCAGTACACGCTGCGCACGCCTCAGTCGCGTTTGCCGCTTTATCATCTGGTCGGCGCGCTTGATCCGATCACCGACGGCGACGTCTCGACAAGAGTCGACGATGGCTTGCCCGAGACTTTGGGAGACTGGATCATCGCCGACGGATTGACGCATTTGAAGATCAAGCTGTCCGGCGACGACATGGATTGGGACGTGTCTCGCGTCGTGGCGGTCGAACGGGCGGCGGTTGCCGCACAATCAGAGCGTGGCTGCGACGCCTGGTTCTATTCGCTCGACTTCAACGAAAAGTGCGCAAACGTCGACTACGTATTGGAGTTTCTCGCCAAAGCCGGCGAACAATCGCCCGCCGCACTGGACCGAGTCCAGTACATCGAGCAGCCAACGCATCGCGACCTGAAGGCCAATCCAGAAAACAAAATGCACGAGGCGGCCAAAATCAAACCAGTCGTCATTGACGAATCGCTGGTGGATTTCGAGAGCTTGTTGTTAGCGAGGGAGCAGGGATACTCTGGCGTCGCGTTGAAAGCCTGCAAAGGACACAGTGAAGCACTGCTCATGGGAGCGGCCGCGCAGAAGTACGGCATGTTTCTTTGCGTCCAGGATCTAACCTGCATCGGCTATTCTTTTCTTCACTCGGCAAGCGTAGCGGCTCGCATTCCCACGGTCGCGGCGATTGAAGGCAATGGCCGTCAATACTGTCCGGCCGGCAATCGCGATTGGGAAGATCGCTTTCCCGGCATGTTTCAAATCACCGAGGGCACGGTAGCGACAGGTGAGCTGGTTGGCGAGGGGCTTGGATTCTAGGGATTGGGCTAGGCCTCGCCGTGAACCACTTCACCATTCTTGATCGTGGCACGAATTTGAAGTGGGCTAGTGATCTCTTCGTCCGCCGGCAAGTCGAAGAGGATCAAGTCCGCGGGAGCGCCTTCGTCCAAAACACCTGCTTCGCTGCTGATGATCTTCGCTGGCCAACCGGTCGACATATCGATCGCCGTCTTCAGATTCACGCCCGCGAAACGCATCACGTTCGCGACACCGTAAGCCATCGGAAGTGCCGCCCCGGCGAGGTACTGGCGTTGTCCGGCGACCACCAAACGGCCACTTTCCAGAATCTCAATCGCGCCAACGCTCGTGTTTTCATACAAACCTGGCGGTAGGCCGCCCATGCCCATCATGTCGCTCACCAACACGCATCGCTCGGGCGTCTTGCCGCGCACGAACGATTTAATCACCGCTGGCGGCAGATGATGACCGTCAGCAATCAAGCTGGCGACCAACCGGTCGTCGGCCAATTGGTCCCAAATATAGTTGTGGTGCCGGTCGATTTTTCCATGCGCCCCGTTGCCCAGGTGCGTGCTCATCGATGCACCGGCGTCCACGGCTGCTTCGATCTGCTGCGAATTCGCCGCCGTGTGTCCAATGGCTACCACCACGCCGCTGCTGACTACCTGACGAATGAACTCGGCCGCGCCTTCGTGTTCGGGAGACACTGTCAAGATGCGAATTCGTCCACCCGCCGCATCTTGAAATCGACGAAACTCGTCCCAATCGGGTGGCCGAATATGTTCGCGCGGATGAGCACCGCGCGGACCGTCTTCGGGACTTAGGTAAGGACCCTCCAAGTGGACGCCCGCAATCCGGGCTGATGTGTTTCGATCGCCGTCGCAGGCCCGCGCAATGGTGGCCAAACCATGCGAGATCACTTCGAAGCTGTGAGTGGTCGACGTCGGCAAATAGCTGGTGACACCGGTCGCATCTTGGGCCATCGTGACTTGCGATACCTTGTCGGGCGTCAAATCCAAATCATTGAATTCCTGACCGCCATACCCGTTGATCTGCAGATCGACGAATCCCGGTGCGAGCCAGGCCGCGGCGCTTGAGTCCGCCGCGTCATTTCCATCCGTTGCTTGAATGCGACGAATTCGATCCTTGTCTAACTCGACGGTGACCAGCGCGCCGGTCGCATAGTGTCGCCCAGTGATTTGCATGACGATGGTCCGATTTTCTTACGAAACGAAATGGGTGATCCTTCGTAACAAAATAGCGGATCGGGCGCCGTGAGGCTACTTCCGGGCAGTTGACGGCCATCACTTTAGCGACGAGGAACCGGCTCACCGAGTCCGGCGGAATAGACTGGAACTCCTCCGCCAGACCAGCGAAAAGAATTGGAGTTGCCGCTTGACCAGTGCGGAGAATACGTTCCCAAAAACGGTGTGGAGTTCGCCGTGGGCCGAATGTTCGACAGTCCAAACCACTTCCTCGTTTCGATGCGATTGTGACGCTGATCGGCCCGCATCTCCGCGCGACGCCGAACCGCTTGCTTGGGATCGTCGTAGCGCCGCAACTGTTGCAAATAAAGCCAGATTTCTGGCGTCATGCCGTCGGAGGGAATGACATCTGGTGGAAGGATATCGGAAGGAGATCTTTCCTGGATTTGGCTCGAATTTCCGTCGTATTGCGAGAGCAGCGCGAGTGGGTCTTGAGCGTTCGTTGTAGTCCAGCAAGCGGCAATCAACAAAACGGCAACGATAGCGTGGCGAAGCATGAGATTCTCCTCATTTGCGGGATGAGTCGAGAGCCGAACAAATGGCTCGCATTCAACGTGCGGGCCGGTCCAAGTTGACGCTGATCAACGGATTGCGCGGGTCGAAACCGGGTCCCATTCCTATTTGTTCGGTTGTTCCGGTTGTGAGGATTAGCGCGAGTTTTCCGATCTTTTAGTCAGATGGCAAGATTTACCGGTCGCGCAAACTAGCTGATCCCCGGCCGCCGTTGAATCTACGTTACGGGCGGACTGACTTTGACGAAACGCTGAAAACGTTTCTTGTTGCCTTCGATCATCAGAATGTACAGCCGGCCGCCTTTTTGACAGGCACCAATCGAAATTCCCCTTGTCGTCGAAGCCGGCTCCGATTGCATCACTTGGCTGACCGCGAACCTGGCATTTGTACGAATGACGACTAAGGCCGCGAAACTTTGGCCAGAATGCGAACGCAAATCATAAACGACTGCCTGTGCGTCATATCGCGTTTTCAAACTTTGCCACCCACTTGGCGCGACGACGATCGCCCCATCGACCGGATATCGCCGACTTGGTGCTGGCTTCATTTCCTGGCTAAACGGATGGGCTGTGATCGATTGCTGCCATTCCAGGCACTCTTGGAACAAATGCTCCGCGGGAATGTCACCCGAGGGCTGGATCAAGATTGCGGCGGTAATCACTACCACAAAAAGACTTGCAGCGACGGCGGCTCCAACACCCAGACGCATCCAAGTCCACTTGATTGCGGCTGTACTACGAGTCACCTTGGCTTGCGAAGTATTACTCGTCGCCTGTTCTGTCCCGACCAAGTGGCACGTCTGGTCGACGACGTCCGGCTGAGAGGCTTGCGCAATTTGCCCTTGGTGTGGTTGCCCTTGGTCTGGTTGTCGGTCGAGTTCTTTCTGAAATTGCCCTAGCAGCTTTTCGCACAAATCGCCCGGAACCGTCACGTCTTCAAACGCCTTGCCGATTGAAGCATCCAATTGCTGGCAGCGCGAGAAGACTCGACGAACCTCCACGTCCTGGTCGATGCGTGCCGCCAACTCCCGCAACTCGGGCAACGACAAGTCTTGGCTACCCAGTCGACAGGCGTCAATCGCTTCATTGAGATCAGGTTGATTTGCAGGCATTCGACGATCTCTCTTAGCCGCTAGACCGATTTCGCATCGGCCGCCAACAGCGCCGCGCGTAATCGGGCTTTCGCTCGTGACAATCGGCTCATAACAGTTCCGATCGGCAATTCCAGTTCTTCAGCAATTTCCTTGTACGAACATTCCTCGAAGTAAAACATCACCAGCACCAACCGAAATTCGTCCGGCATTTCGTTCAATGCCTTCTGCAAACGCTCACCGTCAAACGTGTCGTCCTTTTCGTCAAGCTCGGGAATGTCCTCGACTTCCAATTCGATCGCCCCCGCCACCAAGGGCTTGGACTTTCTCGCCATCTTGAGAAACGATGTCCGCAAGATCGCATATAACCATCCCAACACTTTCTTGGGCTCGCGAACCTGGTGAATCTTCTGGTGGGCGACCATAAATGCTTGCTGTGTGAGATCCTCCGCATCGTTGTGGTTGCCGGCTAACCGGTACGCGTAACGATACATCGCTGTGTGGTGATCGGTGATTAAGGTGATGATGTCCACGACGGGAGAGGACGCCAAAGCGCATTGATCCAACAATGCACCGTCCCTCTCTTCGCTGATCGTCGGCACCAACGAACGATTCACCATTCCTCTGAATTCCTTCTGGTACTTTGTGAGCCCCAAAACTGAGGAATTATTCCAAAAAACTATCCAAAATCAACAGGTCCACCGTGCAAAACAATGAGCGGGCAGGTTGCTTCCCCTAAATCGCGGAATAGGTCATTGCACTTTTCACTCCATCCGTTAGGCTAATCCTTTCTCAACATAAAATCTATCAAATGTGGGAATAAATTCGGCTCTTGAAAGATCTTGCTTATATCAGACCAGAAAGCGTTTGGGAGTGTCCCGGCGCACATCGTTTTTTACCAGATTTAGTGAAGGATGGACGAAAATGAAGAATCTTTTTGTACTACTTGCCTTTTTGGCCTTGGGCATGTTCGTTATGGGCGGCGTTGTTGGTTGTGGCGATAACGCTCCACCACCAGCCGAGAATGGTGACGACTCACCGCCTCCTGGCGATGACGATGTTGATGACACGGATGACACCGATGACACCGATGACACGGATGACACCGATGACACCGATGACACCGATGACACCGATGACACCGATGACACGGATGACACGGATGACACGGATGACACGGATGACACGGATGACACGGATGACACGG
>CAYFJO010000019.1:30279-59149 GCA_964343305.1 uncultured Pirellulaceae bacterium
ATGACACCGATGACACGGATGACAACAGTTAAGCGCGTCATATAACTTGGATTATGAAACGAAAGATCACCAATGCTTGTTGGTGGTCTTTCCTTTTTTTTGCGCTATTGTCTATATTGGACCACAATCACCGCTACCACATTGATGAAAGGATTTTGGGATGAAGACGTTCGCACGATGCTTGGTATTGCTGGCCGCATTCACTCTGACGCTTGGATGTGGGGGCGACACGGCCGACCCCGGCCCCGGTTCGTCGTCCGATGTAGATATTGACACTGGCGGAATTGAACCCATCGGTGCCGATGACAGCGCGGCGAGCGACGATGCGTCCGACGATGGAATCAGCGATGATCCCGCGAATCCTTAACGTCGTCACAGCTAAGCGTTAGGACTGAAGTGCGCAGTGCGGCTGGGGTCGAGTCTTCGAGCCCACGGGCGTGCTTTCGCTGTCTTAGGCGAGCGGCAGATGAGAATTTACCGTAGTGGAATTCGCCAGAATTCCTTTTCAGGGGGAAGGAACTCTGGCGAATCCCACTACTACGGCAGGTAAGAACTCATCTGCCGCTCGCCTTAGAACGCGAATCCTTCGGCGATTTCCGGTGGAGCAGGTGCATACATGAGCGGCTCCATCGAAAAGGCTGCGCGACCTTGGCTCAAGCTGCGAATGGTTCCCGAATAGCCAAACAACTCGCTCAAGGGAGCCTGTGCTTCAAGAATGACAAGTTCGCCACGACGCTCTTGGCTGTTGATAAACCCCCGGCGTTTTTGTAAATCGTTGTCGATTTCTCCAAAGTAATCTTCGGGCGTTGCAATCTGGACTTTCATCACCGGCTCAAGCAGCACTGGCTTCGCAGCTCGCAGAGCCGCGTCAAACGCGTCGTTTGCGGCAATTCGAAAGGCTCGCCCGTCCGAGCTTTCTTCGCGGAACTCGGATCCGACAAGCGTGATTTTGATCTTCGTCAGCGGAAAGCTCCCAATCAATCCACCGCTCTGGCCACACGATTCGAGTTCTTCGCGGGCGACATCCACTAACTCCCGAGGTGTGGAGCCGTCAGCGATTCGATTCACGATCGTTACTGGCTTGTTTCCATTTGCAAACGGCTCGATACGAATATCCAGTTTCGCGAACAACTGTGTCCCCGCGATTTGACGGTGGCACTCGCCCGTGACTTCGGCTGCCGTCTCAATCGTCTCGCGATAACTCACGCGCGGCTTATGAACTTTGACGTTTAAATTGAAGTCGCGGAGCAACCGGTTCTTGATCACTTCGAGGTGCAACTCGCCCATTCCACTGATCAGCGTCTGGCCGGTTTCTTCATTTTCCCGCGCGTCAAACGTGGGATCCTGACGTCGCAACATTTTGAGTGTTTCCGCCAACTTTGTTCTCTCGGCGGCACTCTCTGGTTCGATCGCCATCGAGATCACGGTGTCCGGAAACTCAATCGTCTCCAATGTGATTGGCGACTTGCCCTCGGCAAGCGTATCGCCGGTGATGGAATGACGAGGCCCAATGACGCACACAATATCGCCAGCTTCAACCGTGTCGACCTTACCTTTGGGTTCCTTTCGCGTGGCGTGGATATGCCATAACTGGGAAACGTTTTCTTTAACGTCCTTGTCCGGATTGAAGACTCGCGAGTTGCTTTTCAGTTCACCCGAATAAACTCGAATCCAGTAATTGTCGCCCGTCTTCTCGGGAAGGATCTTGAAGACCAAAGCACAAAACGGATCCTTAGAGCTTGCTTTGCGTTTTTCAAGGGCATCTTTCTTCTTTGGGTTGCGGCCCTCAACCGGTGGTTTATCAAGCGGGCTGGGCAAAAAACTGCCAACCGCATCCAAAACGGGTTGCACACCGATCACGTCTTGGGCCGAGCCACACAGCACGGGATAGATTTGATGCGCCAAGGTTGCCTCACGAACGACGCGCCGAACGAGTTCCACTGGGATCGCCTCTTCGGCCATCGCCAGTTCCATCATTTCGTCGCTGAATGCATAGAGCATCTCAAGCATCCGCTCGCGCCAGATCTCCGCATCATCCCGCAAGTCGTCTGGAATCTCGCTGGACGAAACCTCTTTTGGATTGGTTTCGCCACCGAAAACCAGCATTTCCATAGTGATCAGGTCGATCACGCCTCGAAACGCGTAGTCGATGTGCGGCGGGCCTTGGCCGACTGGAATTTGAATTGCGATGGGCGCGGCGTCGACCTTTTGAACGGTGCTGCGAAGACGAGTTTGGATCTCGTCAAAGACCCGTTCAAAATCCGCCCCTTCACGGTCCATCTTGTTGATGAAGGCGATGCGGGGGACGCGATATTTGTCCGCCTGTCGCCAGACCGTTTCGCTTTGCGCCTCGACACCTTCGCGGGCGCTAAACACCACCACCGCGCCATCGAGCACCCGCAGACAACGTTCGACTTCCGCCGTAAAATCCACGTGCCCTGGCGTGTCGAGCAAGTTGACGATCGTGTCTCGCCAAGTAAATGTTACGCAGGCCGAATAAATTGTGATGCCACGATCCATCTCCTCTTCGTCCACGTCAGTTTCCGTGGTCCCTTTGTCTACATCACCGATCCGATGCTTGGCACCGCTGAGAAACAACATGCGCTCCGTCAGCGTCGTCTTGCCCGCGTCGATGTGAGCAATGATGCCGATGTTACGAATGTTTTCAATCTTACGAGACATTTGAATTGTCCTTGGTCACTCGTCACTGGTGACGCCAAATGACCGGTGATAAATGACGACCGCGCAAAAAGAACGCCGCGCCTATTTCGACAGGCACGGCGGTGTTTTGTTCGCAAATTACCAGGCAAAGTGGGCGAAAGCTTTGTTCGCTTCCGCCATACGGTGAGTGTTCTCACGGCGTGTCATTGCCGCGCCTTCTTTGTTGTATGCGGCCAACAATTCGTCCGCCAATTTTTGATGAGTCGGACGGCCCTTCTTTTCGCGCACGGCCATCAATAACCAGCGAATGGCAAGCGATTGCTGACGAGCCTTATTCACTTGCATCGGTACCTGGTACGACGCACCACCAACTCGCTTCGAACGAACTTCGACTTGCGGCTTGATGTTTTCGAGCGCTTGCTCAAACACTTCAATCGGCTCTTTGTCGTTGACCTTTTTTTCGATCACACCGAGTGCATCATAAAACACACTTTGTGCGACCGTTTTCTTGCCATCCCACATCAAGCAATTGATAAACTTGCTGGCGAGAATCGAGTCGCACTTGGGGTCGGCTTTGAGTTGCGTTCTGCTGGAAGTAATTCGGCCCATCGATGGAATTCCAATTCTATGTGCTGTTAGTTCTTGCCGTTATGATTTCGCTCTTACGATTTCTTCGCACCGTAACGACTTCTCGACTGCTTTCGGTTTTCGACACCCAGCGTGTCTTGAGCCCCACGAATGACCTGGTACCGCACACCAGGCAAATCACGAACACGCCCGCCGCGCACCAGCACGATCGAGTGTTCCTGAAGGTTGTGCCCTTCGCCAGGAATGTAGACGGTGACTTCCTTGCCGTTGGACAGTCGAACGCGGGTGATCTTTCTCAACGCCGAATTCGGCTTCTTCGGCGTCATTGTGCGAACTTGAAGGCACACACCCTGCTTCTGCGGGCATCGGTCAAGTACCGGGGCCTTCGTGAATTTTCGCTTTTGCTTGCGTCGTTTACGAACTAATTGATTAATGGTTGGCATGCTTCATCCAAGTTTCTGACATTGTCTCCAAATGATGGAAACCACTCAAACTACTAAATTTACGTCGTCTGTCAAGCTCTGATGGGAGTTTACGAACACCACACTAACTCGAGGTTGCTTCGCCGCCGCCCAACAGGGAATCCAGTGACGGGGCTTCTGGATCACCGGTCGGAGCCGGATCGTTGGCAACGGCATTTTCACTGGCTGGTTGCGCTGCGGATGCTTCCCCGCTTGAGCCGTTGCCATCTCCGCCTGCCGCAGAGTCCAGTAACGGGAAGCTTGTGACCAACGCCTTTTCCTTGTCCGCGGCCATCGCTTGGAGCGCTTCCGGTCGATAGCGAACCTCGGATTCCTGATAAGTGCGAAATCCAGTGCCAGCCGGAATCAAGTGACCAAGGATGACGTTCTCTTTCAGACCGACCAGGTTGTCGATCTTGCCGGCCAACGCCGCTTCGGTGAGCACTTTGGTGGTCTCTTGGAAGCTGGCCGCCGAAATAAAGCTCGAACTTTGAACCGCTGCCTTGGTGATCCCCAAAAGTTGTGTGCTCGCGGTGGAAGGTTTGGGACGACCCGCTTTGGCCGGCGTTCCTCCCATGGTTTCGATTCGAGAGGTTGACTCTTCAAACGCTTGCTTGGGTACGATCGCGCCCTCTTCAAACTCGCTATCGCCCTTCTCCGTGATCTTGACACACTTTCCCAATTCCTGGTTCACCTGACGGAATTCGAACTTGTCGAGGATGAAGCCGGGCAGCACGTTCGTATCACCGGGGCTTTCGATGCGGACCTTACGCAGCATGCGAGCAATGATAATCTCGCAATGCTTGTCGTTGATATCCACACGTTGGCTTCGGTACACACCTTGGATTTCGTGGAGCAAGTACTGTTGCACCGCTTCTTCGCCAGACACACGCAGGATGTCGTGCGGAACCAGCGGTCCGTCCACCAAGGCCTGGCCGGCTTTAACGATGTCGCCCGAGTGAACGAGGAATCGCTTGCCGTGAGGCACGAGATGTTCGCGCTCGATACCGGTTTCGCTCTTGATGACGATTGTTCTTTTGCCACGTCGCTTTTCACCAAGAATTTCGACGACTCCGTCGATCTCTGCGATGACGGCTGGATCCTTCGGCTTGCGAGCCTCAAAAATCTCCGTCACCCGCGGCAAACCGCCGGTGATATCGGAAATACCCGTCGATTCGCGAGGCGTTCGGGCCAGGACAGACCCGGCACCAGCAACCTTGCCTTCCTCGCAGTTGATCAACGCACCTTCCGGCAAGTAATAAACATCCAGCGGCTTGCCATCGGCATCCTCCACGACAAGCTGCGGGTGAAGATCACCTTTGTGATCGCTGATGAAACGTCGCACCGTGCCGCCAGCGTCCTTCTCCAGCCGCATCGTCTCGCCTTCCACGACGTCCTCATACCGAACCTTACCGGACACTTCCGCGAGAATCGGAATACTATGCGGGTCCCAACTGCACAGCAGGGTGCCAGTCTTAACTTCCTGGTCTTCTTCGACGTTCAACATCGCACCGGAAGGAACTTCGTATTTTTCCAGTTCACGGCCCTTGGGATCCAGGATTGCGATTTCGGCATTTCGCGTCAAAACAACGTTGACACCTTCGTCGTTTCGCACTGCCTTCATTCTCGTGAATCGAATCGTACCGGTTGCTTTGGATTTGATGTCACTTTCTTCAATATCACGCGAAACCGAGCCGCCGATATGGAACGTCCGCATCGTCAACTGCGTTCCAGGTTCGCCGATGCTTTGAGCGCCGATGATGCCAACAGCCATCCCCGCTTCGACGAGATTACCAGTCGCCATGTCCATTCCATAACAACTTCGGCAAACACCCAGCGGCGCATCGCACGTCATCGGACTGCGAACTTGAATTCGCTTGAGCCCGAGTTCTTCCATCCTGCGAGCTTTGTCTGGCGTAATCATTTCGCCTTCGCGAACGATCACTGCGTCGGTCACCAGGTCGACGATGTTCTGCAAACTCGTTCGGCCGTTGACGGCCGCGGACAGTTTCACTTCGACCTTTTCGCCGCGATAAATGACGTTCTTTGTGATTCCCTGCCGCGTGCCACAGTCTTCCATGGTCACCACCACGTTTTGGGCAACGTCGGCCAACTTACGGGTCAAGTACCCCGAGTCAGCCGTTTTCAGTGCCGTATCCGCCAAACCTTTGCGGGCACCATGCGTGGAACTGAAATACTCCAACACAGACAGGCCTTCACGGAAATTCGCCTTAATGGGCGTTTCGATAATCTCACCGGTCGGCTTGGCCATCAAACCACGCATGCCGGCGAGTTGTCGAATCTGCTCGACACCACCACGAGCACCAGAATGTGCCATCAGGTATACCGGATTCACGTAACCGCCGGTGCGCTCGTCCCGTTCCATTACGCCCATCATATCTTGCGTGATCAATTCACGAGCGTGTGTCCAAGTGTCAAGCACCTGGTTATACCGCTCCATTTCCGTGATCACACCGCGGTCATACAACTTGCGAAACTGCAAGACCTTCTTTTCCGCTTCGTTGAGCACTTTTGTTTTCGTCGGCGGAGTGACCAAGTCGTCAGTGCCGAACGAAAGACCGCTGCGCGTGCTTTCGTGGAAACCAAGTTGGTTCATGTCGTCCAGCAGCTTGATCGTCGCTCTACGCCCAAGCGTTTGGTAGCAATCCGAGATGACCCCTGCCAGGTCGCCGCCTTTGAGCGGAACGTTGTAAAAGTCCATTCCCTTGGGCAACATCAAGTTGAACATGATCCTGCCGTAAGTCGTCTCGATCATCAGCCCTGGCTCACCGCGCTCGTCGTCGCCCATGCGAAGGGATTGATTCCCTGGCAACTTGACCTTAATTAGAGCGTGCATGTCGATGACACCCTGCGAGTGCGCCAAATCAGCTTCCGTCAACGATGCAAAGACCATGCCTTCGCCCATGCGATCCGGCAATGCCAAGGTGATGTAATTGCAACCCATCACCGTGTCCTGGGATGGGCTCATAATCGGCTTGCCGTTCGACGGAGCAAAGATATTGTTCGTCGACAACATCAGCGTGTGGGCTTCCACCTGCGCCTCGATCGACAGCGGCAAGTGAACCGCCATCTGGTCACCGTCGAAGTCGGCATTGAAACCTTTGCAGACCAGCGGATGCAAGTGAATTGCGTTGCCTTCGACCAGCGTCGGCTCGAAGGCCTGGATTCCCATGCGGTGCAATGTTGGTGCACGATTGAGGAGCACCGGATGGTTTTGAATCACGGCTTCGAGGATGTCCCAAACCTCCTCGTCCTTGCGCTCGAGCATCTTCTTGGCGCTCTTGATCGTGTCGGCATGCCCCAATTCCTTGAGCTTGCGAATGATGAAGGGCTGGTAAAGTTCGAGCGCGATCTTTTTGGGCAACCCGCATTGATGCAACTTTAGCCGCGGGCCAACGACGATCACACTTCGAGCCGAATAATCAACACGCTTGCCGAGCAGGTTTTCACGAAATCGACCCTGCTTGCCTTTGATCATGTCGGTCAACGACTTGAGAGGCCGATTGCTGCTTCCCAGCACGGGCCGTTTACAACGGTTGTTGTCAAACAGCGCATCGACCGATTGCTGGAGCATCCGTTTTTCGTTGCGAATGATGACTTCCGGCGCATTCAAGTCGACGAGCTTTCGCAGCCGGTTGTTGCGGTTGATGATACGACGGTACAGATCGTTCAAATCGCTGGTCGCGAAATTGCCCGAGTCCAACAACACCAACGGGCGCAAATCGGGCGGAATCACAGGGACCACGTCCAAGACCATCCACTCTGGTTTGTTGTCGCTGTCACGAATCGATTCGACAATCTTCAGCCGGTTGATCAGGTCCTTTGTCTTCTGCTTCGATTTGGTTTCGGCCAACTCTTGCCGCAACTGGTCAGAAAGCGTTACGAGATCGAGTCGCGTGAGCAGTTTTCGAACGGCTTCCGCGCCCATTTCGGCTTCGAAACTGCCGTCACCATACTGCTCCTTTGCCGCCCGAAAATCCTCTTCGGTCAGGAGCTGCTGACGTTCCAAATCAGTGGAGCCCGGATCGACGACAACGTAATCCTGGAAGTAGATGACTTTCTCCAAGCTGGTTGTCTTCATACTGAGCAGGTTGCCCAGACGGCTAGGCATGGCCTTGAAGAACCAGATGTGGACGACCGGCGCAGCCAGTTCGATGTGGCCCATTCGTTTGCGGCGGACGCGCGAGTGAGTCACTTTGACTCCACAGCGATCGCAGATCATACCTTTGTATTTCATGCCGCGGTACTTGCCGCAAGCACATTCCCAGTCCTTCTCGGGACCGAAGATTCTCTCACAGAACAAACCGTCCTTTTCGGGACGGTAGGTTCGATAGTTAATCGTTTCTGGCTTCTTTACTTCGCCAAACGACCAGCTTCGAATGTCGTGCGGACGCGCGAGGCTGATTTTGACGGAAGCGTAATCGTTGATGCGATCGTAAGAGCTTTCGCTGACTGTCATCTGCATGGGCTCCGTTATGGGGTCACCGAGGTTGGCGGGGAAAGGTAATGTTGTTCTTTTGGACGGATTGTCAATCCGTCCGCGTCAATGACTGGCAGTTTGTTCCGACGGATTGGCAATCCGTTATACGTGCCGATCAAGTACGTCGCTTTTCAAGTTGCATGTTCAACGCAAGTCCACGAATCTCGTTCGTCAATACATCGAAGCTCGCAGGCGTACCCGCTTCGAGCGTGTTTTCACCTTTGACCATCGATTCGTAAATCTTCGTGCGGCCTTCCACGTCGTCACTCTTCACGGTCAACAACTCTTGAAGAATGTACGCGGCACCATAGGCTTCCAACGCCCAAACTTCCATTTCACCAAACCGTTGGCCGCCAAAACGAGCTTTGCCGCCAAGCGGCTGCTGGGTAATGAGCGAGTAAGGGCCTGTGCTGCGAGCGTGCACTTTGTCGTCCACCAGGTGGTGAAGCTTGAGCATGTAGATGTAGCCAACGGTAACTTCCTGTTCCATCTTTGTCCCGGTTCGACCATCGTAAACGACCGACTTGCCGTGGCGTGGCAGGCTTGCCTTTTCGAGGCAGTTGTTGATATCGCCTTCCGACGCCCCGTCAAACACGGGCGTCACTGCCTGGAATCCCAGCCGAGCCGCGGCCCAGCCGAGATGCGTTTCCAGAATCTGGCCGACGTTCATACGGCTCGGCACGCCAAGCGGATTGAGCAGAATCTCGACCGATGTCCCATCTGCCAAAAAGGGCATATCTTCGACGGGCAAGATTTTGGCGATCACACCTTTGTTGCCATGACGGCCAGCCATTTTGTCACCGACCGAAATCGTCCGTTTGGTGGCGATGTAAATCTTCACCATCTGCAACACCCCGCTGCGAAGTTCGTCGCCACGCTTCATGCTATTCAGCTTGCGATCACGCCCGTCGATGACCTGTTCCACTTCCGGCCAATAGTTTTTGTAGACGCCTTCGATCTCTTGGATCTTTGCTTCGCTACGCATGTTCGCCGTGATCCACGACAATCGAAACTGCGCGGCACGTTCGGCAAGAAATTTGGGATCTTGGTCACCGTTCAACGGAGTTCCATCTTCATCCGTGATCGCCTTGCTGGCGACCTTCTGCATCTCTTCGATCATCTCGCAGAATCTTTCCGAAACACTCTTGTTGCCTTCGGTCTCCGCTTCCTTCAGGTCCTTTTCGAAAACCTTGCGTTCCTCTTCCGAAAGGCTCATGCGGCGCGAAAACTTCTGCGTATCGATGACGATTCCCTCAATGCCAGACGGCACGTCCAGCGAATCGTTTTTGACATCCTCACCCGCACGGCCGAAAATCGCGTGCAGCAGCTTTTCTTCCGGCGTCAATTCGGTCTTCGACTTGGGCGAGACCTTGCCGACCAGGATGTCGCCGGGCCGCACGTAGGTACCGACTTGGACAATCCCGTTTTCATCCAAATTGCGAAGGGCCTTCTCGCTGACGTTGGGAATGTCGCGAGTGAATTCCTCGCGGCCCAACTTCGTTTCCCGAATTTCCACATCAAATTCTTCAATGTGGATCGAGGTATAGGTGTCGCGTTTGACGAGGTCTTCGCTGATGATGATCGCGTCTTCAAAGTTGTAGCCGTCGAACGACATGAATCCGACCAGCACGTTACGACCGAGTGCCAACTCGCCCTGGAACGTTGCCGCACCGTCGGCGATCACTTGATTGCGTTCCACCTTGTCGCCGACATTGACAACCGGTTTCTGATTCAAACACGTTCGCTCGTTCAAGCCAACGAATTTTTTTAGATCGTAGGTGTCATTACCGATCGTAATGTGCGTCGCGTCAACTGACTTTACCACGCCGGTGCGGCGGGCGCGGATGAGCATGCTCGAGTTTTGGGCAACGTCCCGCTCGAGGCCCGTTCCAACGATGGGCGGTTCGGTGATCAACAGAGGCACGGCTTGTCGCTGCATGTTCGAACCCATCAACGCCCGGTTCGCATCGTCGTGCTCCAGGAACGGAATCAATCCAGCCGAAACTCCAACCATCTGACTGGGGGCGACATCCATGTACTCCACTTCCTCGGGTTTGACGATGTCGAAGTCGGAACGATAGCGAGCAATAATGCTGCCACCCATTTGCTTGACGCCTTGTAGCTTGTTGCCGTCGATCTGCGTGTCGGCCGGTGCGACATAAGCCTCCGACTCTTCGTCCGCGCGGAGCCACTCCACTTCGTCCGTCAATTTGCCTTTGTTGACGACTCGATACGGGGTCACCAAAAAACCGTAGTCGTCGACGCTCGCATACATCGCCAAGCTGGAGATCAATCCAATGTTGGTACCTTCCGGCGTTTCGATGGGGCAGATGCGTCCGTAGTGCGAGATGTGTACGTCACGCACTTCAAACCCTGCACGTTTACGATTCAAACCACCCGGTCCAAGCGCGGACAAACGACGCTCGTGTGTGAGCTGCGAAAGTGGATTCGTTTGGTCGACCACTTGCGACAACTCACCGCGTCCGAAGAAGTACTCGATCGCCGCCGAGATACTCTTGGGATTGATCAGGCTGCGCGGCGTCATATCTTCCTGATCTTTTAAACTCATTCGTTCCTGGACCGTGCGGCGCAGCTTCAGAAACCCTTTGCGCAGCTCGTCGGAAGCAAGTTCATCGATTGTCCGCAAGCGGCGGTTGCCCAGATGGTCGATGTCGTCAATCTCGGCATCTTCTCCGTTGCTGGCCAATTCGAGCAAATAGGCCAGCGATGCAACGAGATCATCCGGCCTCAACGTCATTTCCTTTTCCGACACGCCGAGGTCAAGCTTGCGATTGATACGAAAACGACCGACACGTCCCAAACGATAACGATTTGAATCGTAGAACTTTTCGTGGAACAGTGTCCTGGCCTTTTCCAACGCGGGCGGATTGCCCGGGCGCAGTCGCTGATAAATTCGCAACAACGCCTCTTGGTGACTGGATGTGGGATCTTCGGCCATACAGTTGAAGAGTAGATTGACCTTGGGAACCTCCATCACTTCGACCGTCTTTACACCCGATGTGCAGATCGTTTCCGCGGCCGACTTAGTGACCTTGTGGCCGGCCTCGACGATAATCTCGCCAGCTCGCTCGCTCTTGGCGGGGTAAACCACATCGTCAACGGCAATCTTGCCTTCAATCTTGACGACGCTTCGGCCATCGTGAATCTTTTCAACCGTGGAATCATAAAACGAGTTTAAGATGTCCGCGTCTGTGCTGTACTTTGGATCCATCGCACGTAGCAAAGTCGTCGCGGGGAACTTACCACTTTGGTCGATGCGAACGCTGAGGCTCTCCTTCTTGGTGACGTTCAATTCGATCCAACTGCCACGTTCGGGAATCACCCGACAGCTTGGCAGCTTTCGGTCCGACGTGCCGTCCTGCTCCATCACGAAGTCGACGCCAGGACTTCGGTGCAACTGGCTGACCACCACGCGCTCGGCACCGTTGATGATGAACTCGCCCCCGCCCAACATGACGGGGATGTCACCCAAATAGACTTCCTCTTCGTAAGGCTCTTCCTTGTTCAGCCGTAACCAAATTCGAAACGGCCGGCCATAGGTCAACCGTAGCTGGCGACACTCGTCCGGAGTATATCGCGGCTTTCCAAGTTCGTAGCGAAGATAATCCAGCGTCAACTGCTTGTCATAGCTTTCAATCGGAAAGATCTCTCGCAAGACACCTTCCAAGCCGTGGTCTTTGCGTTTCTCGGAAGAGATGTCCGATTGCAAAAACGCTTCATAGCTGCGCGTTTGAATTTGTGTCAAATCGGGGACGGGATGGTGCTCTCGACCGCTACCGAAACGACGAGATTCTTTGGGCTCGAGGCGTCGTTGGGTTGGGGTGGCCATAAGCGCGAGTGCTCCTAGAAAATGTTGGGTGAAGACATGTCGGGCGCGCACCTTCTCCGCAGATGTTTGACGCGCGTCCGATCTTTACGCAGAACTCGTTTTAGAATCAAGCGAAATCACCTGTACCGGTACTGGATACGGGCTTGGCACCGGCAAGTTGAAAATTGTGGAAGACGTTGTGGATCGTTACGGAAGTAGAAACCTACTTCAACTCGACAGCACCACCAGCTTCTTCAATCTCGCCTTTAATCTTCTCGGCCTCATCCTTGGGTACTGCTTCCTTCACTGTGGCCGGCACGGATTCCACCATCTTTTTGGCTTCCATCAAGCTCGCGCCGGTGATATTCTTCACGACTTTGACAACGTTCAGCTTCTTGTCGCCGAAACCGGTCAAGACGACGTCGAAATCGGTCTTGGCTTCTTCGGCGGCGGCACCATCGCCAGCACCTGGAGCCATCATGACCGCGCCACCACCAGCGGCGGGCTCAATGCCGTGTTCGTCTTTAATGTAGTCGCTCAGTTCTTTTGCCTGTTTGAGCGTCAGGCCAGCGATCTGGTCGCCGATTGACTTCAATTCGGGATCAACGGTTGCGGTTGCACCTTCGTCAGACATGGCGGGTATCTTCCTTTCTCTGGGAAATGATGTGTTGATAGTGTGCGATTATTCGTCTTTTGACTTTTGTTCAATTTGGCTGGCCAATGCACCACCAGGCGCCGCGATCTGCGAAAGCAGATTTGCTCCCGGAGCCAAGATCTGGCCAACCAGAAGCGATAGCTGCTCTTGTCGGCTTGGCCACTTGCTGATCTCTTTGACACGTTCGGCGGACAACTGTTCACCGTCCATCACACCGCCACGCGTCTCAAACCTCTCATAGTCCCCTTCATCTTTATCCAGTTGGTCAACCTCTTTGACCAACGACACAAAGTCCTCCGCGCCCCAAACGACGGCCAACGTGCCAACGACCCCTTCAAACGCGGCAGCCAGCGGGGTTCCTTCCGTTGCTCGCCGGACAAGACTGTTCTTAACCACCATCAAGTTGATGTTCTTCTCACGAAACTCCTTACGCAACTTGACCGTGGAATTGGAATCAATTCCGATCACGTTGACCAGCACTGCGTCGTTGACGCCTTCTAGACGGCTGGAGAGGTCTTTGGTAATCAGATCTTTGACGTACTTACTCATGTCGAACTTCAGCTCGCTGACGTGTGAATGAAGTTGATTCTAGGTGGAATAACTCGAATTAAGCGGCAACGCGAATGCCTGGACTCATCGTGCCGGAGATGGAGATTCCCTTCAAATAGGTACCTTTGACGGCCAGGGGCTTCATGCCAATGATGTGGTCGATGAACATCTGAATGTTTTCACGAAGCTTCTGATTATCGAAGCTCAGCCGGCCCACAACCGCGTGAACGTTGCCGCCGTTGTCGTTGCGGAATTCGACTTTACCGGCCTTGTACTCCTGGACAACCTTTGCCACATCCTGCGTAACCGTTCCTGCACGTGGCGAAGGCATCATGCCGCGCGGACCTAAAACCTTGCCAAGCCGCCCGACAACACTCATCATATCCGGGGCTGCAATGCAAGCATCGAACTCATACCAACCATCTTGAATCCTCTTGGCCAAGTCCTCCTGGCCAACTTCATCCGCACCCGCCTCTTTGGCCTGGTCGGCGAGGTCGCCTTTGGCAAACACAACCACTCGCTGGGTCTTGCCAATGCCGTGGGGCAACACAATCGAACCGCGAATGATTTGATCCGCCTGCTTGGGATCGACCCCCAAACGCATGTGAATTTCCACCGCCTGGTCAAACTTGGTCGTTCCAAAACTTTTCAGCACTTCAACCGCCTTGTCCAACGGCACTGGCTCACTACCTGTTTTTTCGACGAGCGTTTTATAACGTTTTGATCTTTTGGGCATTTCGACTTCTACCGTGTTCTGATTTAGTTTTCGACTTCCAGACCCATGCTGCGTGCCGTTCCTTCGATCATGCGGCGCGCGTGCTCCAAATCGCGAGCATTTAGGTCGGCCATTTTCTTTTGGCAAATGTCGTCGATCTGGTCCATCGTGACTTTGCCGACTTTTTCTTTGTTCGGAACGCCAGAGCCTTTGACGATTCCCGCGGCCATCTTCAGCAACGCCGCAGCGGGCGGACTCTTGGTCACAAAGTCAAACGTACGATCGTTATATACGCTGACGATGACGGGAATCGGTGTTCCGTTGTATTCCTTCGTGCGATCGTTAAACTGCTGCACGAATTGACCGAGGTTGATTCCATATTTTCCAAGCGACGTACCAACCGGCGGAGCGGGAGTGGCTTGTCCGCCTGGAACCTGAAACTTCGCCTGTCCTGTTAACTGTTTTGCCATAACTCTACTATTGTTGTTTGTTTAATTCGTTAGCACCCACGAGGGCTAAACTTCTTCGACCTGCCAGTGTTCTAACTCGACGGGAGTAGGCCGGCCAAAGATGTTAATCATTACGGTGACACGACCATGCGTCTCGTCAATTGTGTCGACTTCCCCTTCAAAGTTTTGAAAGTGTCCATCCTTCACTCGCACCCGATCACCTTGCTTGAATCGAATATTTGTTTTTTCAACGGCATCCGGGTCATCGACTTCCGGCCGTGTGAGTTTCAAGATGCGGTCGATCTCATGCGACAACATGGGCGTCGGCTTGCCTGCCGAGCCGGTGAAATCGCCGATGCCGGGTGTTTCCCGCACCACGAACCATGTCTCATCGTTGATCGCCATGCGAACCACGATGTAACCAGGGTACAGTTTTCGCTTGACGACGCGTTGCTTGCCGGTCTTCGTAAACTCGCGTACATCTTCAGTCGGAACTAGGATATCGCCGAAGAACCGCTCTAAGCCTTCGATCTTTACCCGTCGCAACAAGGCATCGCAAATTGAGTTTTCACGATTGACCTGGACCTTGAGGATGTACCAGTCCATGCTGATGTCTTCCTCTTCCGGGGTCTCCTCGATGAACTCCAGTGGCTCAACATCCAAATCTTCGTCGTCGTCTTCCTCTTCTTCTTCTCCGCTAGTCTCGGCGGAATCTAACGGACTTTCCACTAACGGCTCGCCCACAGGCTCGCCGGACGACACCTCCGATACATCACTGTCGGCAGGCTCATCCGTACTTTTACCTGGTGTCTCCGCAACTGGTTCGTCGGAAGCGGCATCCGGGTCTTCCGTTACGACAGCGGGAGAATCAGATCTCACTTCATCAGGATCACCTGATTCAACGCTGTTGCCCGCTTCTTCGATTGGCTCGTTGGCCAATTCGGAAACAGGTGCTTCGGATTTCATCGCATCGTCGGACACTGCACTATCCTTTGGGAATGATCTGCAGGACGTAGGTAAACAGGAATCGCCAAAACATATCGAACGCGAACAAGCATCCCGCCAGCAGAATGATCACGCAGATCACCACCAGCGAGGCGCGAAATAATTCACCGCGCGACGGCCAAGAGACTTTGTTCATTTCCGCTTCGACCGCGATCAGGAAATCAGCAAAGTTCGCCATGTTCACCAAGCGGTAGGCAAACCAAACTCCAACCGTGAGCAACAGCAGCGGAACGACAAACATCCCGGATGATTCGGGCAGTCCCCCAACCCAGTTCAGCCATGTTTTCGTAACCTCAGATGCGAAAAGCTGCCACGTCCCTAGACCCACGGTCACCGCAATGGCAGCAAACGTGATCTGGCGCGTAATCCTTCCCTGGTTCCGCTTGTAAAGCCCGAACTGAAAGAGTCCTTGTGCGAACCCACCAGTCGGCATTGCCTTTTCCTTGGACATATCGCCTTCTCACCTACTTCAAAACAAGAATCCGAATCCAGTTCGAACTACACCGAAATTAAATCGTGTATGGCAGGGGCGGCAGGAATTGAACCCGCAACCTGCGGTTTTGGAGACCGCTGCTCTGCCAATTGAGCTACACCCCTATATGTTTATCAACATGAAAGGTTAAAGCGGCGAAGCCCGTTTGGCTCAAGCTTCGCCGCCGATTTCAATTACTCAACAATCTTCGTTACGACGCCTGAACCAACCGTTCGACCACCTTCGCGAATTGCAAACCGGACGCCGTCGTCCATTGCAATCTGCTTGTGCAATTCGACTGTTACTTTGACGTTGTCGCCGGGCATGCACATTTCTGCGCCTACCAAGTTGGCCGTGCCGGTCACGTCAGTCGTCCGGAAGTAAAACTGTGGACGATAGCCACTGAAGAACGGCGTATGACGGCCGCCTTCGTCTTTCGACAAGCAGTAGACTTCTGCTTCGAACTTGGTGTGCGGCGTGATCGAACCTGGCTTGGCCAGTACTTGGCCGCGCTCAATCTCGTCTCGCTTAATACCACGCAGCAGGCACCCGACATTGTCGCCCGCCTTGCCTTCGTCCAGGATCTTGCGAAACATCTCGACGCCAGTGCAGACCGTCTTTTGAGACTCCTTGAGACCGATGATCTCGACGTCTTCACCGGTTCTGACAATGCCACGCTCGATTCGACCCGTCGCCACCGTTCCACGGCCTTCAATCGAGAAGACATCTTCGATTGCCATCAAAAATGGCTTGTCTTCCTCACGGGTAGGCTGAGGAATATGGGCGTCGATTGCTTCCATCAACTCCTGAATGCAAGCAGTAGCCTCTGGGTCGTCCGGTTTCTCGTACGCCGCCAGGGCTTGCCCCTTCACAATCGGCGTATCTTCCGGGAAACCGTATTTCGCAAGAAGTTCAATGACTTCCATTTCGACAAGCTCGAGCAACTCGGGATCGTCTACCAGGTCGCACTTATTCAAAAACACAACCAACGCAGGCACATCGACTTGACGAGCAAGCAACACGTGCTCTTTCGTCTGCGGCATGGGACCGTCAGCGGCCGACACAACCAGAATTGCGCCGTCCATCTGAGCCGCGCCGGTAATCATATTCTTGATGAAGTCGGCGTGACCTGGGCAGTCAATATGTGCGTAGTGACGATTCTCCGATTCGTACTCAACGTGTGCGACGGCAATCGTGACCGTCTTCGTATCGTCACGAACCGTACCACCTTTGGCGATGTCCGCATACGACTTGAACTCGGCCAAACCCTTTGCTGATTGGGCAGCGAGAATTGCACCCGTCAAAGTTGTCTTGCCGTGATCAATGTGACCGATAGTACCAACGTTACAGTGGGGCTTACCCCGCTTAAATTCCTCCTTGGCCATTATTCTTTACCTGCGCTAAAAAGTGGATCGATGGAAAAACCTTGAAAGGAACCAAATCGGTCGAAGACCGAAAACAACCAAACCTACGATAGAGCTGCTGATGGGATTCGGACCCATGACCTCGTCCTTACCAAGGACGCGCTCTACCAACTGAGCTACAGCAGCACTCATTAGTCATTAGTACCCAGTTGCATCGCCGCGGACAGCGAACCAACGACTGCCTACAAACGACCAATGAGAGCTGCGAAGCGGGCGAAGGGAATCGAACCCTCGTCTTTAGCTTGGAAGGCTATGGCTCTACCATTGAGCTACGCCCGCAACCGAACGTTCGAATGTAAAAATCTTTATCCTGTTTTTTACTCGACCTAAAAACAAAGGTGCGAAGTGGGGGGTGTAGGATTTGAACCTACGAAGGCGTTGCCAACGGATTTACAGTCCGTCCCCTTTGACCACTCGGGAAACCCCCCGAATCTGCTTCGGTGCTAAATCCATCGAGGTCCCCGGAACTGGTGGGGCCGGGGTGAACCGACATCAAACAACCTATTCTCAAGCCAGCGATGGGTGACAGAGCCAGCGGAGGGATTCGAACCCACGACCTGCTGATTACAAATCAGCTGCTCTGCCAACTGAGCTACGCTGGCAATTTTATTCGACCGCGAAAACCAGTAAATATAACGAACTTCCTTAAACCCGCAAGCCGAAATGCAAAACCCAATTTCTGGGCAAACATCATCAATAAAAACAGAGAGCTACGTACCAGCTAGAAGAAAAGACGGATCACCACCAAGGCGGTACACTAAGAATCGTCTTTCCTCGCAGCTAAACGCAGCTCCCTGTGTTCGACCCCCTAACTTGGGGCATTATCAACCTGCCTTCATTACCAGAACCTACTCTGGCACATCAATTCGTTCTTCCTGAGCAGCCAATCGCAATTTATTAAGTGCACGTGCCTCAATTTGTCGAATTCGCTCTTTGGTGACTCCCATTTCCGCGCCAACCTCTTTCAAAGTTTGCGGCTCCTGGTTGGGGTTTAAGCCAAACCGACTGATGATAATCTTCTGCTCTCTTTCGTCAAGGCGAGATAGAATTTTACCGATTTGCGACTTGCGAAGATTCTGGGCCGTTTCCAGTTCGTACAAGTCCGACCGCTCGTCTTCGGCCGCCGCGAACAACTCCTGAGCACTGGTACGAAACCGATCCCGCTGCTTGAACTCTTCGGGAATCGTGCGGGCATAGTTTTTCATGATCGCCCAACTTGCATACGTGCTGAATTTGTTGCCACGACCGTAATCGAATTTCTCCACGGCCCGAATTAACGACATATTGCCGTCACTGACGAGTTGGAAAAAGTCATCGCTCGAATTGACGTGCCGCTTGGCAATCGAGACCACCAATCGCAAGTTCGATTGAACGATTCGGTTCTTCGTTGCAACAGTCTTCTCGTACAGGTTTTCAATCTCGTCCATCAAGCTGCTCTTTGCTCGAGCCGGATCCAGTCGATCCCGAAGCTGGCAAGCCCGAAACTTCAGATAGTTGAATTGGCGGAACAAGTGCCGCTCTTGCTCTCGTGTTAGCAAAGGCACTTCGTAGAGCGACGCAAGATAGGGGGGCAAACCACTGGGCGGGCGACTCTTGCGAGTTGCATATTCAGCCTCGGGCATCGGTCCCAAAATCTCACCTTCGACTTTTGGCTTGCAAAACTCCTCGTTGTCCATAAAGTCAAGCGGCAATTCCACGATCCGCTTGGCCCGCATTTCATTGACGACTCGATAAATGCTCGTCTTTGTACGACAATATCGTTTCGCTAATACCTCAACCGGAACATTTCGTCGATGCTGCGAATAAATGCTCTGCTTCGCGTCATCATTCAGCGGTCCCGTTGATTCAGGAAACACCGCCAAATCGGGATGCTTCTCATCGAACTGCTTCAAGGTGTATCGAATCGTTTCGACGCTTCGATTCATGTGTTTGGCAATTCGGCGAGTGACTTCCGATGGGCAACCACCAGCTCGCGCCAAGCGTCGAGCGCGATCGACAATCTCATTTCTCTCTTCGCCGGTAAGCTGACTGAACCGCTCGCCCCGTTTCACGCGGTCGCGATTTTGTTTGACGAATTTCTCGATACTGCTGTGAAGGAATCCAACTCGCTTCCGACCTTTAAAAACAAATCGCCGGCTAACCAATCCCTGTTCCCGCCATCGGGAAATGGTCTTGGTCGAAACGTTGAACATCTTGCTGACTTCTTCCACCGTGTGGACCGGCTCACCGGCTTCTTCCGCGCTCACATTGGCAGAATCAGAAAGGTCTTCAACAAAGAGCCGCAGATCGTGGTTGGCTTCCAACCCAGACATCGTTTCCCGGGCATCTGAATTGGGCCGGAAATCGGTGATGCGATAACAGAGGTACTCATAACTGTATGTACGCTCTGGTTCAAGCTCACGAATTAGCTTCTCCGCACGATTGATTTGCTCGATCTTTTTCTCGCGTGGAGCAAAGCGGACCTGCTGGTCACGCAGTTGTTGAATCGTCGCTTTGATGTATCCAGCATGCATTACGCACCTCTTCTCGACTTGCAACGCTTGACGGTGCTCCCTGCGATTCCCATCGCCCGGCAAGGTTGGCTTCCTCTATCGAATGGCGACCATCCCAAGTCGCATTCCCCGTAACCTTAGTGGTTCGTTACAAAATTGTCGTTTGAATTTTGAAAAGTTGTGCTGGCGGGCGGCGGAATTCTTCGTTGGAAATCCACCGATTCCTCTCCTCGTTCCTATCATTGACTTCTACGCATTTAAGTCCCGATGAGTTGCAATAAAGTTCGCGCCACGTTGGAAACATTCAGGGTGCATGCAGACCACTCAAATTGTCCAACTTCACGTGCGGGCTCAATTGCAACTTTCGGATCAACCAAAGCAACTCTCCGAGACGATTACTGTTAAACACCTCACTTCAGAACAAATGAGTGTCTACTCAAGTGAGCACTCGGATCATCTTTTCGCACATTTAATGCCAATCTTGGATGACAATATGGGCAATTTAGTTTCCCGCCAGAATCCGGTGTCGCAAAACAGACCTTATCTTATTTGTATGGCGCTACTTATGGCCACAATGATCTGCTGTTGCCAGCACTGTTTCGGCCAAAAAAGGGTCAACCTCTCTACCGCCACCCCCGAAAGTGGCATCCATCGTGTGCAGGTCAATTTGACAGTTCGTGGCACCATTGAGATCACCTCTGGCACCGCACCACACGAGACCCTGCCGCTGAACGTCGTTGCTGACCTTTTATATGACGAGAAGTGCCTGCCGACTAAGTTGTCGCTTCGAACAATCCGGCATTATCACGCAGCCAAAGCAGATATCGAGGTCGGGCAAGCCAAGGTGGAACCCTCACTTCAACGTGAGCATCGCAACATTGTCTTTGATCAATCAGGTGATGATCTCGCACTATATTCTCCGCAGGGTCCAATGACACGAGATGAACTTGACTTGATCGACGTTCAAGCAAACAGTGCCCTGGTTCACCAATTGCTTCCTAAATCGTCAAAAGCAACTGGTGAAAGCTGGAACGCAACGCCTGAATCGCTAGCAGCGATTCTCAATCTGGAAGCCGTGAATCGATCCGATGTGCAGTGCAAACTGTCCAAGCTTGAAGGCGAGCTTGCAGTGATCGATCTGTCGGGCTCCGTAACCGGAGCCATTGATGGTGTGTCGACAGAAATTGAATTGAAGGCACAAATCAATTTTCACCGCAAGCATCGACGCATTGTTGGTTTGGCGATAGCGCTGAAAGAGCATCGAGAGAGCGGGCAGTCACAACCCGGTGTCGATGTGATTGCTCAATTGCGAATGGCCATTCATCCGATCACGACGTCTCCACATTTATCAAACGACGTAATCGCAGACTTGAATCGGAAGAGAACACCCGAATCGACGTTGTTGATGCATCGATCGTCGAGCGGCTATCGTCTGCTTCACAATCGCAATTGGCATGTCATTGCCGAGGAGCCCGAATTAACCGTGCTTCGATGTGTCGAGCAGGGTGATCGACTCGCACATTGTAATATCACGAAGTTGACGAAACTTCCTAGGGGCGAACGGATCTCGCTACAAACGTTCGCTGCGGACATCGAGCGGTCGCTTGGTGCTAGCTTTGGCCAGATCGTCGAAGCGACTCAAGCGACACGCGACAACGACTACCACATCATGCGAGTTGTAGCCACCGGTCAAGCCGCCGAAATCCCCATTCAATGGCTCTTCTTTCATATCACCAGTCCCACTGGGCACCGCGCTTCGATTGCATTTACGATGGAGTCGGCAATGGCGGAACGATTTGGCAATGCTGGCAGCACGCTCGTGAGTTCCTTTGAGTTTGTCGGCAATCAAGCCGCGAACAAAGGCCAAGCACCATCGGCGGCAACAACCCGCAGCGCATCCAAAACGACCAACGGCAAATCTGCCCGGTAACGGGCCTTCTGCAAGCAAGCTGTGGGCAAGTCGATTTACGCTCGACGTCGTTGAACTCCCACGAACTCCGCGAATCTCCACGGCCCTAAAGACACTCTCCGATGTCGTCGCATTTAGTGCGAATGCTTGGTCTTTGTCAGCTAGCTGACAGCAGCGGTGTTAAACTTTGCGAATTAGATAAATCATGCCGATTTTATTCATGAGTGTAATTGCGCTGTGACGATTGATTGTATCACCTGTACTAGTTTTACGGGTTCGTCGTGCCATGCCGATTAGTGCGACTAGATAAAACAGAAAGCTACGCAGTTACGCGTTCAAAACATGGATATGAAATCGAGAATCGCGATGAGCACGAACGCCACACTTTCGCCGTTTCATTCGAAAACTGGACGTCCTCGCCAGGGAGATCTTCCAATGAAGGTTGTCTCGCGCCATTTACTTGTCGGCTTGCTTGTTTTAGGGCTAACGACCACGGCCCTAGGACAAGAAATCGGTCGGCTGCCCAACGTCTATAACGACGCATCAGGGGTTTATGGCGATGGTTCAGGCGGCCCGTTTCTGACGCAGCTTAGCCTGCCATTTCCTGGCCGCGTTTGGCTTGGCGGCACCATCGTTGACAATGGCTTCGGGTATCCGACGGGCGGATACTTTACATTGGGATCAAAACTACGTTTGGGCGAAGACTGGCTCGGCGGTCGCTGGTTGGTAGAAGGCCGAGGCCACGTCTCGTACGAAGCGGGAACGGTTTTCGGCAACTTGGGTTTGGAACGTGTCTTATCCATCGATCCGATCCGTTCGGACATCGGTGCAAGCATCTGGTTGGACGGGGACCAAACACCAAGTAATCGATTTGGACACGACTTTAAGCAAGTTGGTTTGACTGGCTATCTGCGCAATGAGTTCTGCAGGTTTCAAGTCAATGGTTACTTTCCCATCGACGACACTGGCTACATTCAAGGTGTGCCCGGTGGTGGTAAGGCCTTTGTGGGCAACAGCCTGTTGCTGCAGTCCGGCCTAGACACGGCGTTGGATGGATTCGATGCCGCCATTCAATTTCGACCGATCAGCATGGCCATGTTCCAAGGAACGATCGATCTTGGCGGCTATTATTACAAAGACTCGGATCAAGAAATCACGGGCGTCCCATCGTTCGGTGGTGTTCGCGTCGCGGCCTCCGTTCAAACGATGAATGGCTTGATGTTCCAAGCCGAAATCAATCATGACGAACGATTCGACACGACGGGTTTCTTCCGCATGGTTCTGAATTCCGCCGTCTTCGGTAACTACGATCCGCAGGGTCGAGATTTGGACCCAACGACTCGTGACGATCACATCACTGTCGTACATCAAGATCCGATCTTCGCGCTGGATCCGCGCACTGGAGGACGTTATCGCGTGGTCCATGTGGACAGCACGAACACGGATCCCGCCGGTGGCGATGGTACCGCGGCGAATCCCTACACGACTTTGGCACGTGCCGATGGCGTCGTGAATCCTGGAAACTCTTTTGTTAACGACATTATCTTCGTTCGTGAAGGCGTCGGACCTTATACCGATTTGATTAATCTGCTTGGTGGGCAATATCTCTTTGGCGATGGCGTCGCCCACTTGATCCAAACCCAACTGGGTGTCCGGCTGTTTTGTAGCGACATCGACGATAACATCCCAACTATTGGCGGTGTGACCCTCGGTGGCAACAACATCGTCCGCGGCTTCGACATCGATGCGGTCAATGGCAACACGGCGATTCTCGCTCCGAGCCTGGCACTGGCGTTGAATGGCTTTGGCGTGACATCAACAGGATTTGGAACCGGTGTCGGTACGCTCGTCGATCAGGTCGAAATCATCGGCGGTGTTGACGGCGTGAACCTTCGCGACAGCAATGGTTCGTATTTGTTCACGGATTCCGACACCAGTAACGGTGTGGGAATGAACATCGACAATACCACGGGCATTGGATTTCAAGTTGACAATATCGCTGGTGGTGTTATCGACGTAGATTACCGGGGAGACATGATCAATACGGTCGCTAGTGGTCGTTTGATTCAACTCACGAACATCACCGCTCTCAGCGACATCGACTTTGTTGGAGGCACACAGTTAACTGACGTCGGAGGCGGAGGAATCTTTCTTAGCACAGTCGCCACCACGGTGGACATCACCACGCCGCAGACTTTGACTGGGACGACGGGCCCAGGTATCGACGTGCGTAACTCAACAGGTGCCGCGGTGATCACCTTTGCCAACACCAACATTACCGACTCTGGCATTGCGGGCGTCAGCCTAAACAACAACGCGGCCGGAGCGGGAAGTATCAACTTCACGACGTTGGCGATCAACGAAACCACGGGCGCAATTGGCCTGTTTGTTGTCGACACTAGCACGCTCAACATCATGGGCAACAACAGCATTACGAATACCGGTAATGCCGCCATCGTGATGAATGGTGCGGGCCCCAACTCAATTCCGGTCAACTTGATGGCGACATTCAACACGATTACAAGCAACGCCAGCATCGCGGAAGGCATCAACCTCAACGCGGTTGCCGGTGTTTTGGATGTCGCTCAGACGACCATCGACGATTCGACATTGGACAGTATTCTGATCCAAAACGACGCGGCGGGTGGCCTGGTTAGTAACTTCACGCTGGTCAACATCACCGACGCAGGCGTTCCTTTGGGAGCGTTCGGCAATGGTGTTCGCCTGAGCGCCACTCCACTTTCGACGTACAACTTCGGCACGCTCAATATCGAGACCGACAACGGCAACGGCTTGTTTGCATCCACGGCAGGTGTAGTAAACGTCTTGGGTGGCACGATCACGGCCAACGGCGGTGCTGCGATCATCATCAATCCGACCGAAATCCACATGACTTTCGGCAGCGTCAATTCGACCAACAGTGTGTCCGACGGAATCAGCATCGGCGGCATTGCCAACATTACAGGCGGGGCCGCGGGACAGAGTATGTTGAATATCGGCCAAACCAACGTGGTCGGAGCCACTGGAACCGGAATTCGGATCTTCAATCTCCAGGAAACTGGAAACCCCACCGATCTCATTGCTAACTTCGGCAATACGACGATCGACGGCAGCAATGGTATCGTGGTCGACGATAACAACGACACCGACACAGGTGAAGCGACATTGAGCTTTAACAACCTGTTAGTAGACGCGACCAACGGCGAAGGTATCTTCATCGATGACGACAACGACGCAGGCAATGGTACTCAATTCACGTTCAACCTGATCGGCAATGCGGCCACAGTCACAGCGACGAGCGGCAACGCGATCAATATCACCGGAGCCCACGGCTTCACGAACACCACGGTATCGGGTTGGACCTTCCAAGACGTGACATCGATTACCAGCACAAGTTCTGGCGTGGTGCTGGATGATCTCAATGAAGGCTTCACGATCAACGGATTGTTGGACATCGACAACTCGGCCGGCGATGGCTTTATCGTTCGCAATTTTGATACGGCTGTGAACGTTTCGCTCAACTCCGTCGCCTTAAACGGAACAGGCGGCGACAGTATCGACGTCTCTGGCTTTGGAAACACCGGACCACCGGCAGGGACGTTGCCAAGCTTCGCGGTCAACGGCGGCACGATCGACACAGCCGGTGCGAATAGTGTCAACGTCGCCAATGGCGGTGCCAATGCTAACTTCACCTTCAATAACCTGGCGGTCACCTTTGGTGTCACCAACAACTTGACCGGAATCAACGTCTCCAGCGGCGACGGAACCATCACCATTGCGAACAACTCGATCGATTTCAATTCGACCACGAACGCAACCGGTATCTTTGTTGAAGGCAACAACTCGCTGGACGGCTTCAACTTGGGAACCGGGGTTTCCACGAACAACACCAGCGCCAATGCGGGTGCTGGTTCGCTTGGATTCCAGTTCAACAATGGCACAATGATTACCGGAGACATCGAGGTCGACGGCATGACCTTCAACCCATAAGAAGGGTGCTGATCCGAACTCGCGACAACGCGATTCCGTGGATGAAAGCGAACGAGCCCGGCTTTGTCACAAAAGCCGGGCCTTTTTTTCGGACAGTCCCTTTTTCAGCCCTTCTCATCGTTATAACTTTGCCAATCCACATCGAATTGGCATCCGTTGTCCCACTGCCGGCGATGATTGATTGACACTTTGCCTCCGAGATGGTTACCATGTGACTAGATCGTTCACACGCCCTCTGTCTCGTGATGCCTGTCAGCGAGACCTATCGAGGTTTCCCCCCTTCACGTGTGACGCCAGTCGGCACAACTAATCAAAGACTGAATCGACCGAACAGAGAAGATCGCCAGTCTTGCCAACGCTGATGAAGGGACTCGTCTGCTTGGTTTGGCAACAAGCCGCAGGAGATGAGAAGTGGGTTTAGCGAATATCCTTGACGCCCTGACCGGGCGCGGCAATGCAAAGAAGAGGCTGGGAAAACTTCGTTCAAAGCGACGGTCGCTCACCGTCGAAGCGTTGGAGGACCGCACTTTGCTCGCGGCGTGGTTGCCACAGGGTCCACACGGCATCTCGGACGGTCAAGTGGAAAACGTGGGCGCCAATGACGAGGTTGCGGGTGCGATTCATACAATTGCCGCGCATCCATTAAATCCAAACACAGTCTATCTAGGCACTGTTAATGGCGGAATGTGGCGATCCGATAATGCGACACTCACCACCCCCAGATGGACACCTCAGACGGACAACGCATCGTCGCTATCCATTGGCGCGATTGGATTCGATCTCACCGACCCGACAGGCAATACCTTGGTGGCTGGAACCGCCAACAGTTTCAATCCCAACGCGACGGTCAACGGTCCGCTAATTGGGCTACTTCGCACGACGAACGGTGGACAAGATTGGCTGCCCTTGGGAACCACAGACCTTGGTGGACAAAACATAACTGGAGTCGCACCGCGTGGTGACACGATCGTCGTCGCATCCGATTCGGGAATCTCTCGCAGCGATGATGCCGGATTGTCATTCGTCTCTGTGATGGGCGGCAACATCACCGACTTCGTCAGTGATCCAAGCGATCAAGATCTAATGTACGCCGCCTCGACGGCAGGAGTCTTTCGCAGCAACGACGCAGGAATGACTTGGACAGACATTTCTGACGCGACCCTGTCCGCCGGATTGGGCGACAACACAAAGATCTCGCTGGCCAGCAACGGCCGGCTTTACGCGGCGGCGACAACCGCCGGACAACTCTCGATCGTCGCCTACTCCGACGATCCCAACCCGCCATTGATGGGAACGTCGACATGGACCGAGATGGATCTCCCCGAAACGGAGGAATCCGATCTGATGGTGCAGGGTCTGCATCCTGGCGCGCTGGGAGCAATTAATCTCTCGGTCGTCGCGGACGGCAGCAATCCAAATCTCGTCTATGTTGGCGGCGATCGCCAACCCAATCCGTTTACAAACTTCATTGGTGCCGAGGATTTCACGGGAAGGTTGTTCCGCGGAGATACGACTGTCGATCCGATTGGGCCTCCCGTCATGGGCGATCCTTTCGTGCTCTCGCCACAATGGGAACACCTAACACACTCCAACGCGATCTCAGCGATTCCTGGTGGCGGAACTTCCAATCTGAGCGCCCCATTTGCTGGGACTCATGACATGATTTTCGCTGGCGGATCGTTGATTGAAGTCACAGGCGGTGGCATCTATAAGCGTACGAACCCGTCAAGCAATTCGGGTACGTGGCTGTCGATGATGGGAAATCTTCAGATCACGCAAATCCGTGAAATTGCCTACGACGCACAAGCCCGAGTGATTATCAGTTCCAACGTAGATACGGGTGTCTCCGAACAGATTAGCTCGAACAATACTTCCTGGCGGACCCCAGCATTTTCGTTTGGTCCGCGTGGACGGCATACGGGCCCGGCTGGAGATGTCGCCGTGGATGACACGAGCACTCCCGGCACATCGTTCCGTTACTCCAGTGGATTGGATGACCTGGGCGTGACTCAGTTCATTCGCCGAGAAATCAATTCCGCGAATGTGCAAATCAGTGAAACGGTTTTGGCCACGATCCCAGATCCACAGGCCGTGACGCCGATTGCCGTCAACGAAGTCGATGGCAGTCGGTTGATCATTGGTGGCTCAGGAATGATCCACGAATCTCTGGACCGCGGCGATACCAACACTCCCGTGATGGGCGGTGGTGGTGCGACGGAAGACGCCATCAAATATGGGCACGCCTCCAATCCAGATCTGATTGTCTACGGATCTGGTGCGACCGTATTCGTGCGTGCCGGAGATCCAACCGACTTGGTCAATCCGCCCGTTGCCGTTGCCACGGCAGCCGGTCCGGGCGTTGGAACTATTACGGACATCACCTGGGATCCGAATAACTCGGACGTGTTATACGTGGTTGGCACGGGCGGCGTTGCAGAAACCCTTGACGGCGGTGCAACCTGGACGGATATCACGGGTAATCTCACCGCGTTCACATTGTACTCGGTCGAATTTGTGAACGGCGCTCCGTTCGATGGCGTGGTCGTCGCGACAGACATGGGCGTGTATTATGCGAATCAAGGTGATTTTCCCGTTCTAATGACGGATCCCCCGCCAACGTGGAATCGCTTGGGCAGCGATTTTCCGAACGTTGCTGTGCTGGACCTCGACTATGACGTCAACAGCAACATGCTTTTTGCCGGAACCGGCGGTCGCGGTGCCTACGTGATTCAAAACGTGGGTACTGAAGTCAACGTCACGCCACCGCCGCCCGTCTTCGACTTTGGTGACGCGCCGGACATCGCCGTTGGCACGGCCACGGGAGATTACAATACGACCCTTGCGGATAACGGACCCAGCCATCCCGTCGGTGGCCCGCGTCTGGGCAACACGGTCGACGGCGAAACGGATGGTTTCCAGTCGGCCTCGGCAAACGGCGACGATCTTGGCGATACCGATGATGAAGACGGCGTGACTTTTTCCGCGATGATCGAAGGCCAAACGGCAACGGTCTCGATCGAGGTCACCAACGCGCCAGGTTTTGTCAACGGTTGGATTGACTACGACCAAGACGGAGCCTTCGCGGCGGGCGAACAAATTGTCACCGATCAAGCGTTCGTTCCGGGCACTTCGATGGACATCAACTTCACGGGGCCCACTGGCCAGAATGG
>CAYFJO010000020.1:0-55569 GCA_964343305.1 uncultured Pirellulaceae bacterium
TGGACGACCGAGGGTTCCTCTACGTCTGCGACAGCGGCAACCAGCGGATTCAAAAATTCAAACTCCAGGCCAAATCGGCCTCGACGAATTCGCGCAAATTGACCGTCAAACTTGATCCCGTCAAGTCAATCACCAACCCACCCTGTTCCTATTGCATCACCCAGCATCGAAATGGATTCATCAAGGGCGACGATCGTGTGGTTACTTGGCTGCGCGGCGGTCACAACGGCGGTGCGATTCCTCTGCGACATTTTCTTTCTGCGCCACGAGTGATCAACGACACCTACGGGATCTTTTTCTACGACCCGGACGGCGGTTATGTCGCGGCTTACGAAAGATCACCGGGCTACAAGGTTACCTACGAATTCCACGGCTGGCGCGAGGGCGTGATGGTCGTCAAAGGCAGCGATGGCATCTTGCGATCGGCTTTGTCGGGCGCGGCCATCGACGGACCAGAAGGCACCAAGCCGCTCCGCCGCATTCCGAGTATGGTGACCGATTGGCAATATTGGCTGATGCTCCATCCCGAGTCGGTCGCTTATAAGATGTTCGATGGCAAAAGGTATACCGTCGCGCCGCTTCCCACGGAGTTCAGCAAGGAAGCCAAAGAATCGATGGGCGACGTGGATGATCGCTTGCAACCGATGGCCAACGTGTTGGGCGTCGAGATCGGGGGGACGCGCAAAGCCTATCCGCTGGACGACGCCGGCAAACTCGCGTGCTTCACCGACACGATCGACGGCCAGCCGATCGCTGTCTTCTGGTACGGTCCGACCCAAACGGCAGTGGCTTTCAGCACTCAGGTCGACGGCCAACCACTCGAGTTTTACGAGCAACCGGCTTCACCGGAAACGGTGCCGCTGAAGGATCGCGGAACTCAAACACGTTGGACGTTGGCGGGACGTGCGGTGGATGGCCGGCTGCGCGGCAAGCAACTCAAGTGGGTCGACAGCATCCAGTGCCGCTGGTACGCATGGAGCGCCGAGTTTCCGGAGACGGAACTGTACGAAAAGTCTGAGTAATGCGAAACCGAAGAGTCAGAGTTTTCAAACAAATCAGGTAGAATAATGACATGAAACGATTCGTCTTTTCACTGCTGGCCGTTTGCTTGCCACAGCTCAATTTGGCAGCGAATGCTCAAAATGCCGCTCTGTATCTTCCGCCAGCAGAGGGCCAGTGGGAGACGATTGATCCCGACAAGATTGGTTGGGACACCGCCAAGCTCAAGGAAGCCATGGAGTATGCCGGCAACAACAAATCCTCTGGCGTTGTGATCCTGTATCGAGGTCGCATCTTGGCAGAGCAATACTGGCCGCTCAGTCCGGCGGAAAAGAAACCTGGCGGTGGGCCGAATCCCTATTTTCACATGCGTCTGGGCAAAGACGTCCACGGCCGGGCGATCGAGGATGTGGCCTCGGTGCAAAAGAGCGTGACGGCCATGCTGGTGGGCATTGCCCAGCACAAGGGCTTATTGAAGATCGACGACCCCGTATACAAGCACCTCGGCAAAGGCTGGTCCAAGGCACCGGCCGCCGCCGAAGAAAAGATCACGATTCACCATCTGATCACGATGACCAGTGGACTAAATGCCCGACTTGAATTTGAGGTGCCTGCCGGGAACAAGTGGGCTTACAACACGGCGGCCTATTCGCGGGCCCTCACGTGTGTATCGAAGGTCGCCAAGATGGAGCCCACGGAAGTCACGAAGGCGTGGCTCACCGATCCCATTGGCATGAAAAACTCACGTTGGGCGGTGCGGCCTTGGCTTGCAAAGCGGCCGGATGTAAACAAATTCGGCTTTGCCACCACCGCTCGCGACCTGGCGAGATTCGGCCTCTTGATGTTGGCCAATGGCACGTGGGATGAACAGAATGTTATCGAGGATAAAGACTTCATCAAAGCGGCCACTTCACCGTCACAAAAACTCAATCCATCGTATGGTTTTCTCTGGTGGATCAATGGCAAGACTTCTGGCCGAATGATTTCTGCCGCGCCGAGGGACATGTATGCCGCGAAAGGCGCCCTGATACGACGACTGTTCGTGTTGCCCACTCAACAACTGGTCATCACGCGTTTGGGTGATCAGCCAGCCAAAGATTTCGATGCCGAGTTCTTTAAACGGTTAAGATTGGCAATCCGAAAACAGTGAGTCGGCCCTGATCGTTTAATGGCTGTCAAACCCATCCGCGCTCCAGACGACGCCATTCGTGAAGATGACATGTTCCGGAAAAACTTTGTCTTTGCCGATGCTAAAGATTTGCCCAACGTCTACGGTTGTCGTTCGATCGGATTTCGGACCGATGAATTCGTAAAGCCGACCGTTGCGTCGATCTGTCTGCCCTTGTCTTTCAAAAGTGAAGTAGCCTTTCGAACCCAACGACGCATGGTAGATTCTCGCACGGACCTTACGAACAGCGAGATCGGAATGATTGTGAATGCGCAGGTAGGCATCGTGTGGCGCATCTGGCGTTCCGCCACCAGTTCCTGTCCAGTGAATGTTCTCGACGGTAATGCTCACCGGTGCGTCGTGTCCGGAAAACTTTGGTTGTGCTTGCCCGTGTGGCTGTTTAGACGACATCCGCAGAGGGATTTTGCCGAGTTGAAAATTGATGCGTATGCGCCCGCATTCAGTCAACTGGACGATAAGGTTGTTTGGCTCTTGTGACACGACGAACTTGTGGCCTGGATAATAGCCCGCGCCAATGACGGGTGCGTTGGGCACGTTACGTAATTTGCTCAAAAAAGATTGCGTGACCACAGGTTGAGCGTCGTGTTCGGTGAAAATGCGTAAGTCGTGAGTTTTCGGTGGAATGTTCCTCATTCGTACTTCCATCGAACAGCGGCCACTGGAGTGTCGCACGATTGAATCGACCATCACCAACACTTCACCGGCGCGATGGAGTTTGCCGAACTCCGGTGCGTCAAACGTAATCGTCTTCACCCGGTTTGGCATCATCGTTTCCAAGTGAAATATCGTTTGACGTAACGATTTGATGTTGCGCAACATATTCTTTGTCGACACAGACATCATTTGTTCAAAGCTCGATTCGCTGATGAAACAACGCGTCTCGCCACCACCCGATTTGTCGTAATGGTCGATTCCCTGGCCAGAGATCGAGTCAATCGTTAGCGCCGTTTTGTTCGAATGGTCGATGCCCGAGTAATACGACCAGTATTCTCTCAACGAGCGAATCCACTGGGGCGACAATGCATAACCGCGAAGGACAAACTTGACCATGCCAGTTCCGTTATAGGCGCGCTTTGGCGGTGACACTGTGTCCTTCTTTTCAGAATCGACTACAGGCGCGGGCGGAATAACCTCAGCTCTGTGCTCCTCGACCTGTGTGACTTCGAGCATGAACGGGCCGTTGAACGCGACAGGCAGAATTCGCCGACCGCGCCGCAGTGTTACTTCAATCGGAAGTTGTCGATCATTGCGGCCCCGGCCGGTAGATGGCAAGGTCGGATACATGGGTCGCGAGTCGATTTGTCGGCAAGCCAACTCCAGTGCTTCGAGTAGTGTGCGTCCTATCAATTCTTGGCGAAGCGGCGTGGCCGCGTGTTCGTTTAATTCGCCGAAGTCAACTTCGAAACTCAAGCGCTTCGCAATGCGCTGGATGACATCGCGCACGCTGAGATCTTTCGTTGCAAAATCAACCTGGTAGTCCGATTCGATGGATTGGATGTGTTCGTCGAAGACTTTGCGCGTCGTGACGTTCGCTTCTGGTTTCTCGCGCGCAACAAGTGACTCCGTCTTGATTGGTTCGTTCGACAGAAATGCACACGTCGCGCGAGCCAACTGAGTTGTGTGGCACTCTGGACGACCTTGACCAAGTTTCCTTAGCAGCTTTTGGGCGTTCGCGCTGCCGATCTGTCGAAGGATGCGCACACAGCGGATCGAACGCAGATCGGATTTCGACGATTGGGATCGATGTCTGTTGAGAAATTCGATTGCTCGCTCGCCGGCGTCGACTAGCCGCCAACCTGCCCGATAGGCTCGTCGCGAATCATCCGACGCGAGATCGTTCCACCATTGCGCCAGATCTTCTGTCGAGTCCTTTGTCAAATCATCAGGACGAAGGCTCCAAGACAACACCCTGCCGTCATCGTACCCTGTGACGATCGAGCGACCGTCGCGCGAGAACCGAAACGGCCCCAGGTCTTTACGGGTCGCCGTTTCACAACACAATTGCCCGGAGTGAACTTCCCAAACTCGAATGCGTGGTCGTGCCGTTGATTTTGCTTTCCCAATTCTTGCGGCTAACATCGTTCCGTCGGGAGAGAATTGAAGCGACGAGTCAGATTTGTTGACTCCGATTTCGACCAGCTTTTGCCAATCGGGTACGGTTCGAATCTCGACACGGCTGTCGGTCCGCAGCGCGATAAGGCGTTCGGCGGGCGAGCCCAGGACCAACCTGCAACCGTCCGGGATTTTCAACGATAATTGCCTTGGTGCCCGTACGTCCCACAGGTCCAACGTGCGATTCAATTCATTCATCGTTCCGAAATACCGGCAATCGGGTGTTGCAACAAAGGTGTGCATTGAGCCTCGGGGCGGCAAGAACTCGTTAATCTGGTCGCCGCTTTCGAAGTTTTTGAGTCGCAGCATTCCGTCTTCGTACGCCGCAAGTGTATTTCCGTCGGGTAACAAACGAAACGACCAAGGCGTGTCGTTTTGAACCAGTCTTCGCGATTCGACGTCGCAGACAAGCGGGCGGCCTTGCCAACCTACGACAACGAGCCATCGTCCATTCGATGAGAACTCGATCGACTTAATGCCCTTTCCAATCGTCAAACGATCGACCTCTCTCATGGTCGCGGTACGGACGAAAACGATCTCCATCGAACCAGCAATCGCAATTTGCTTGCCATCAGGGGTGACTGCCAAATCCCTCACGGGCTTTCCAATGATGACTTTCTCATGCGGTGAAAAGGCAATCTGTGCGGAACATGTCACACGAGTCGCTTTGACGGACGACTCGGTTTGCGAATCGCGAGGAAATTCGATTTGAGTGGAATTCTCGCGCGGCTTTTTGCCGGTCAACCAAATTGTCACCGCAATGAGAAAGACAATGATTGTTATTATCGCAAGTCGCGTCCACTTCACGATTCAGCTCCGTCGAAAACGATGTACCGCTCCAAGATTGCCCACGAATCAGGTTCGCGCGGAATTGTATATGGACGACAAAGGGCTGGTCAACATCGATCGAATGCGACGACGAGTGCATCGGCCGGGTGGATCAACGATTCTTGGAACGGCCTTCGCTTGCACGGTGGGTTATCGATCTTCCCGAACCGCTTCAAACGCGCAAAGCACTGGTGATCGGCCCTTTGTCGTCTGGGATGACTGAAATCCGATGATCAAGTCGCCGGTGACCTTCACGTTTTTGAAGGTCTTGGTGATCGCTCGCCTGGCGCCGCCCGCTTGTTTGACGATGTCGAAATCCTTCAGGACAACTTCACCTTGTAGCGAGACGGAGAAAACTCGTTGCTCTTCGACGCGATCGTCGGGTTCGGCAAAGTAGAGTTTGACCGTGTAGTGAGCTTCCGGCTGGCCTTTGTCGATAAATCGAAATCGAAGTTCTTTTGTATGCTGATAGCCGGAAGTAAATAGCCAAGGTCGCGGCGTGTCAGAAACCGGCGACAACTCTTCCGGAAACGAATAGAACATGCTGGCGTCGTGCCGGTAGGTTGGCAGCCATTTTCCAACCAGGCCTGCACCACCTTTGGCTGGATACGGTAACCAGAGCCTCTTTTCAGCATCTTCGCGAAACCCGGGCGCACCGAGATTGACAAATGCGTGTTTGACCGGAGTTGTAATCACTTCATGCAGACCGCCCACGCTGCTTCGCCCCCACGATCGAGCTTGACGGCGCGGGTAGAGAGCCAACGATGTGTGGATCGGCGACGCGCACGTGCAACCGGAACGCCCTTCGGGAGCAACAAAGACACCGCCGGCCGGCGTTGCCACAATGCCGCATCCGAGTGCCAAATCTCGAAAACTGCTAAACCCCTCGCGGCTATCCAAATTGCAGTAACCGATGCCGTCTTTATTGCCAAACAGTGCCGCGCCCGATGCCAACAAATGGCTGCAGCCAATGTATCCACGATGCAAATCGAAATCCTGCATCTCGCCAGTCAGTGGGTTCTCGACTTGTTTGGGCTCGCCGTTGTCCAACCGCCAGGCATAGGGTTCGGCGTAGATGTAATCGCCAACGATGATCGGCCGTTTCCGATAATTCTTCCGGCCACCCCACAGGTATTTTCCGTTCTTGACGTTGAACGCAAAGATCGCGCGACGTGAAAACTCGCCGCCAAGAAATTCGCGGTGTGGATGTCCCAGGCTGCCGGTTCCGTGCACCACGACGACGTTGTCTTTGACCATGCAGGCGACGGCGACACGTGCGTCGTGAACGACATTGTCGTCCAGAGTGATGTCTGTCGCATCAAACGGAAATTCCCAGATCATGCGCCCGCTCGTTGCATCCAAAGCGACGAGCTTGCGAAGATCCGGCTCGATCGGATTGCCGCGACGGTCGACTGCCTTGCGATCGGGAACGGATTTATCTTTCGGAATCGCATTGCGCGCGGTTGCCTTTTCCTCGTCTGTCAGGCCACCATGCGCGAGAACGACCCTGCCATCGGAAACGGCGATACCATCATGTTCGATGCTCTCAGCCGTATAACGCCAGCGCGTTTTTCCACTGTTGATATCGATCGCAAAGATTTCGTCACTGTGTTTCAAATCCGGCTGCCGGCGGCGTGGGTCTGGTAGGGAACGACTTCCGTACAGCGTCGAACCTTGTTTTGCGATCCAGCCCCAGTAATTTATCTCGGCACCCTCGCGCGTTGGTGTCGGGTAACGCTGAAGTGTTTCGCCGGTCTTGGCGTTGAGTCGCCAGCACTCTCGGTTGTTGACCACCACGAACAAGCCATCGGCGTCCGCGGCTATGTTCGACGTTCCCAACGGCAAACTTGTCCGCGTGACGCCGGGAATCTCTCGCTCCCAGTACTGCACGCCGTTGTAGATATCATACGCCATCAGCAAGTCGTAGCCTTCGGTAAACATAATCCCGCCGGCGACCAACGGAATCGGGGCGGTTGCGTGCCGGTCGACGCGTTTCTGCGGTCCCGGTTCACCGTACCAGAGAACACCAAACGGTCCCTTGACTCGCTGGTCTTCACTGCAGTACGTATTGGCGGCCGTTGCGTAGTTATGCGTCCAGTCTTTAGCGCCGGGTAGTGCTCCGCGTTTTATTTCCAACATGGATCCGCGAGTTTTCACTTCGACGTTTGGCTGCTCGGGTGCGCGGCCTTTTGGCTGCCGGATAAAGGCAACGCCACCAAGCGGCCGAGTAAGCCGCACAATCTCGCTTGCGGGAGTTGGCGACGCTCCGCCGGAAAGAGAATTCTGATCGATTACTAAATTGAACACATACGGCGGAAATGGAAGTTTTCGCAGATCCGCCTCTTCGATAGTGATCCGCGAGCCATACAAACCGGCTGATGCCAACTGTGTGCGCGCCTTGTCGATCACGTCGAGTCGATCGTCCAAAACGCAAACTGTCAAACCGGTTCGCTTGGCCAGTTCGTACGCCAAGCGACCATCACCGCCACCCAATACGGCACAGTAGCCTTCTTGCCAATCACTCCCTTCCAAAACATGTTCTGCAATCTCCGAATAGAAATCGGTGAGTCCGTCGGCCGGGAATGGCAACTTTTCCGCGTCTACTTTGGCAATTCGAACAGGCTCGGATCGCGACGCTCCCGAACCATAGCACCGAACAGATCCGTCGATTGTGCTGACAATCAAGCTGCCATCGGCCACGCACAGGCCGCGAACTCGACTATCGGTTTCCGCTGTCCACACAATTTCGCCAGTTTTCGCATCGATCACATAGACCGCCTTTTCGCCGCCAAGCACCAGGCGGTCTCCCGTCTTGATCATCGCTTCGGTGGCGGTGAGCGACTTGGACCATCGACATCGTTCTGTCAGTTTCTCGAATACTTGCGGCGATTCCTTCTCCCAGCGATCCCAACCTGGTTGACTCCACTTCATAGGGCCGTTCTTGAGGGAAACCGCCTGCGGATGATCCTCGCCACGCTGACGCACAAGTCTTTCGTACTTTTCGACAGTATCCAATCGCGATGAAACTCGGCACGCTTTATACAATTCTTCAATCGCCCTGCATTCGCCGTTGGCTAGGTCACTAAGGATGGACTGCTTGACGGCTAACACGTGGTAGTCAGTCGCAACGTATGCCAAATCATTGTGAAAAACGATCTCTCTCGCGTTGAACCAATTGAAAATCAATTTGCCTTTCTGCGTTCGCTTGTACTTGTCGATGAATTCCGTATTAGGATCATACGCCAACAGGCAAGCCTCACCGTAGACAATGTTCTTTCCATTCCAGACCCGCGCATCGGTACCGCCATTGTGAAATCGATACTCATGCGATTTGTTCACATTTGGAAAGGGCGTGACGAATCGATTTCGGCTTCCATCTTTCTTGCTCCAGCGAGTGGGAGCGACTCGCGACGTCATGAAAATCGAATCGTTCGACGAGAGCAGATAACCTTGGGCCGACTCGTCGATTTCTCTGCGCCACACGAGCGAACCATCCGCGATATTCAAGGCGTAAAAGAAAGTGCCTTCGCTGGAAAACAACCCGGCCACGAAATGGGCGATGTCGTCTTCGATCAAGACACTCGTTCGAATCGGCCAGACGGATGAGAATCGTCTGTAACCAAGCATCTTTTCCGCAGTCAACGCCGCGTCGAAACTCCAGACCAATTTGCCGTCACCAGCTTGCAAACAATAGACTGTTCCGTCGTCAGCTCCGAAGAAGAGTTTGCCATCCGAGTGCGTTGGCGCCAGTCGTGGAGCCGCATCAGTGAAAAACGTCCAGCGAATCAAACCCGTTTTTGCATCGATTGCATAAACACAGTTCTCGGCCGAGGAACAAAAGTAGATAACGCCACCAACCGAAATGGCTCGAAAGGCATCATCGTAGCTGACATTGCTCTTGTTCTTCCGAGCGCCATAGCCATTGACGGGCGGCGACCATCCTTTCGCCGGCGGGGCGGCTGACTCGAATGTCCATTTCAAATGTAAAGGAAGCGAAAGCTGATCCGATGTAACGCCGCTACGCTGATTGTCGTGGGCATAGGTCGGCCAGTCCTCAGCAGTCGCCGATTGACAAATGAACAAGATAGCTGAGAGCAGCACAAGGACACGTCGAATTCGGTTGGACATCAATCACTTTCTCAAAACAGACGACACCAGATTTGGCTCTGTCGATCTCCTCAGATATTATGACTGATACAACTTTGCGGTCCAACGGGATTGGACATGCCGTAGGTCCGGATGATGCTGAATTGATCTGCGTCACCAAATTCGGCGGCAAGCACCGAGAATCGGAGAAATGATCTTGAATCACCAAGCTCAATCAGCCGAATTCTTTTGTCGAATCACGAGCTCATCCATGAGTAACCGCACACTCGCTGTCTCGAAGGGCTATGCAGCCGATGGCGAATGACGCACGGTTTCAATTTGGGATTGGCCGATTGATGGTGCTGACGAGCGTGGTCGCGATCGTCACATCAATCCTGATTCGCTTTGAAGTTCCGAAAATCGCGCAGGGATTGCTGAGCGGCTATCTGATTTTCCTTGTTGTTTGGGCAGTCCTGCGTGGACCGAATGTCCTGGCCGACATGAAAGCTTCGCGGATGCGTCGGCGTGAACTTGAACACCGGCGCGCTGAACTTGAAAACGAAGCAGCGGAATTGCGACGTCGCCGTGAAATCGCGGATGCGGATGACAAACTGGGCGGCAGCTAAAAAATGCCGACGCGGACTGTCCACGATTCGCCGAACGTATCGATGAGCTGACAAGGGGTGAATTGATGTTGACCTCAATGCCTTGCCGAAAAATCGGAATGAAATGGCGGGATGCGGCAAACTGCCTTGTCACCAGTTGTCTGCCCGCCGCTTGCCCTGCGCGATTCTCTCGATCAAAATATGAATTCTTGTAAATCACGCCTTAGAAAACCACCCGCTTTTGGAGACCCACCTCAATGTTGCGTAAATTGATTGCCTGGACCATGGTTTGGTCGTTTGCGTTTCTTTCATTTGCCCACGCCGAAAAGAAGACAATCGTCTTCATGGCTGGCACGCCGAGCCACGGTTATGGCTCGCACGAACACAACGCCGGTTGTTTGTTGCTGGCCCGGTCGCTGCAGATCGGTATGCCTGACTACGATGTCACCGTGCATCGCAACGGTTGGCCCAAGGATCCGAAGGCATTCGACGGCGCGGACACGATCATCATGTATTGTGACGGTGGCGGCCGACATCCGGTCAACGCGAACTTGGAACAAATTGACAAACTTGCGGACAAGGGCGTCGGAATTGTTTGCATTCACTACGGTGTCGAAGTTCCCAAGGGTCCGTCGGGCGAAAAGTTTCTCAAGTGGATCGGCGGATACTTTGAAACCAACTGGTCGGTCAATCCTCATTGGGTGGCGAAATTTGACAAGTTTCCCGATCATCCGATCACGACTGGCGTCAAGCCTTTCGAATCGGATGACGAGTGGTATTACCACATGCGATTTCGCGAAGGCATGAAAGGGGTGACGCCGATCTTGTCGAACTTGCCGCCGGCCAGCACGCTTGTGAAACCCGACGGTTCGCTCGCTCGACCCGACAACGCTCACAATAACAACCCCCACGTTCGCGACGCCGTTCTCAAGCGCAAAGAGCCGCAACACGTCGCTTGGGCCAGCGAACGTGACGGCGGTGGACGCGGCTTTGGTTTCACCGGCGGACACAATCACTGGAACTGGGGCGACGAAAACTTCCGCAAGCTAGTCTTGAACGCGATCGTCTGGACGGCACACGGCGAGGTGCCCAAAAACGGCGTCAACGACAAACCGATCTATGTCGAAGACCTCGAAGAAAACCAGGACTACCAGGCCAAACCCAACTTTGATCGCGAAGGAACGATCAAAAAGTACAAACTCAAATCGCGCGGCGGCAAGTCGGCCAAGAAGCGTAACAACGCCAAGCCTGTGTTTGCCAGCAAGACGATTACGCCCAACACGCCGAATCACTCGGTCGACATCAACGTCGAATTGAAAGGCGCGAAGAAGCTGTACCTGGTCGTCAACGACGGCGGGAATGGGTTCAGTTGCGACTGGGCCGACTGGGCCGAACCGCGATTGACTGGCGATCAAGGCGAGAAACGATTAACCGATTTGAAATGGGTCAAGGCACAAGCTGGTTACGGCCAAGTTCGAGTCGACAAGAATTGCAACGGCCGGCCGATGAGGATTAATGGCAAGGCGGTTGAATACGGCATCGGTACTCACGCCAACTCAATCATCGAATACGACGTGCCTGCCGGTTTCACGCACTTCAAAGCGCGTGGTGGCTTGGACAACGGCGGCACCGATCAAGGCGCCTGCGGAAACGCGGTGTCCGTGCAGTTTCTCGTTTACACGCAGCAGCCTCCCATTTACGTCGCATCAAGTGGCGGCGGCAGCAGTGCGAGCCGTGATCCCGCCGATGCGATCGATGCACTGGACGTGGCCGATGGACTTGAAGCGTCGTTGTTTGTCGCCGAACCCGATCTGCTCAACCCATCCAATATGGAAATCGATCACAAAGGCCGAATTTGGGTTTGTGAAATCGTGAACTATCGCAACAAGGGCAAACGCGAAGAGGGCGATCGGATTCTGGTCCTCGAAGACACGGACGGCGACGGCAAGTGCGACAGGTTGACGAATTTTTATCAAGGCAACGACGTCAACTCGCCACACGGAGTCTGCGTTTTGCCAACACCTACCGACAAAGGCACAAAAGTTATCATTTCGGCTGCCGACAAGGTGCAAATCTTCACCGATAAAGATGGCGACTTAAAAGCCGATGGTCCCGGCGAGGTGTTGTTCTCCGGAATCAGCGGCACCCAGCACGACCATGGCATTCACGCGTTTACATTTGGTCCTGATGGCAAGTTGTATTTCAACTTTGGCAACAACGGCCGGCAAATCAAAGATGGTGACGGCAAGACGATCATCGACAAAGCAGGCAACGAAGTCATCGCGAATCGTCAGCCTTATCAAGAAGGCATGGTCTTTCGATGCAATATGGACGGCAGTGATTTTGAAACGCTCGGCTGGAACTTCCGCAACAACTGGATGGTCACGGTCGACAGCTTCGGCACGATCTGGCAGTCGGATAACGACGACGACGGCAACAAGGGTGTACGGATCAACTTCGTCATGGAATTTGGCAACTATGGATACAAGGACGAATTCACTGGCGCGGGCTGGAAGACGCCACGAACCGGCATGCACACGGAGATTCCCAAACAGCATTGGCATTTGAACGATCCCGGCGTCGTGCCCAACTTCGTGCAAACCGGCCAAGGATCACCTACGGGCATTACAGTTTACGAAGGCTCGTTGCTACCCAAGGTTTTCCAAGGCCAAGTGATTCACTGCGACGCAGGGCCGAGTGTTTGTCGAAGTTACCCGGCAGTGGCTGACGGAGCGGGATACAAGTGCCCCGAAATCGTCAACGTCTTGCACGGAGCCCGCGACAATTGGTATCGACCGTCGGATGTTAAGATCGCCCCAGACGGATCGTTGTTCATCGCCGACTGGTATGATCCAGGCGTCGGTGGGCACAACGCTCGTTCGCTCGACAGCGGCCGCATCTTCCGAGTCGCACCGCCGAACCACGAGTACAGAGTTCCGACGTTTGATTTCAAATCGCTAGAAGGTCTCGTCGAGGCGTTGAAGAATCCAAACTATACAGTCCGCTACATTGCGTGGAAGGAGTTGCACGCGCGAGGTGAAAAGGCAGAGAACGTTCTCGCGGAGATGTATCTGGACGACAACCCACGTTTCCAAGCCCGAGCACTGTGGCTGCTCGCCAAGATCAGAGGCCGCGGAGAATACTGGGTCAACCAAGCCGTCGAGTCGGACAACGCCGACATTCGCATCGTCGGCATTCGCATCGCCCGGCAACTTGGCCACGATGTGATTCCAATCATTAGCAAGCTGTCGAAAGATAAATCAGCCGCCGTTCGCCGCGAGTTGCTGATCGCCTTGCGGCACAACGAATCTTCCGACGCACCAAAACTGTGGGCCGAACTCGCCTCGCAACACGACGGCAAAGACCGCTGGTATCTCGAAGCTCTTGGCCTGTCCGCCGACAAACAGTGGGACAAGTTCTTCGCCGCGTGGCTGGAAAAAGCCGGCGACAAATGGAACACACCGGCTGGTCGCGACATCATCTGGCGCAGCCGATCGAAGGCGGCTTGCGAACTACTCGCAAAGATCGTCAGTGAAGTCGTCAAAGGCGAATCCGCCGGCGTGAAGGCTCACGAGCGATATATGCGAGCGTTCGACTTTCATCCAAAGAGTCCGGAAAAAGAGAAGGCACTGCAAGACGCGCTGACGGCAATTCTTGGAGCTTAGTCGACTTCGGAGACGCGGCTCTTCAAAAAAGTCGGGTTTCTTTGTGCGCTTTGCTATTCACGACACCTCTGGTTTGCGTGACAATAAGGTCTGGTTGAAAACTCAAACTACAAAAGGGAAACACACGCGTGAGCACGATTGAAGGAGAAAAGGTCTATACTCCCGACGACCTTCTTACCATGCCCGACCGGAAGAAGTACGAATTAGTTGACGGAAAACTAGTGGAGTTGGAAATGAGTATGTGGTCGAGTTATGTGGCAGGCGTCATCTTTCGAATTGTGTCAAACTTCTGTGTGGCAAACAAACTGGGCTGGGTGTTTCCGGAAGGCACAAGTTTTCAATGCTTTCCTGACAATCCAGATAGAATTCGTAAACCAGACACGTGCTTTATCCGCATGGACCGACTAACCCCAGAGCAAATGCAGCGAGAGGGGCATGGAACGGTTGTGCCCGATTTGGTAGTGGAAGTTTTGTCACCAAACGATGTTGCCTACAAAGTAGACCGGAAAGTCGAAGAATACCTAGATGCGGGTGCCGTCGTTGTTTGGGTTGTGAATCCGGATACGCGCACCGTAAAGACGTTTCGATCCGGCAACCAATTCGCCCTGTATCACGAAGATAGTGAGATAACCGAGGAAGACCTGTTGCCAGGATTTCAATGCAAAGTGGGCGACTTGTTTGCAGCATTTCCAGACGAGAAATAGGCCGCGTTCTCACGAGGCTATCGCTTCGAGAACTGAGTACCACGACGTGCGCCATGAAGACCGCACTTCTTGCGTTCTTTCATTCGCGAATCACGCGTCAAGAAGCCGCCATCGCGAAGTGCTTGAAAATGCTCTTCGTCAAAGCTCACAAGCGCCCGGGCGATTCCCATTCGGCATGCACCGGCTTGGCCCGTCGTGCCGCCGCCTTTCACGTTGATGATGACGTCGACACCGTCCTTCTTGCCAACTTCGTTCAATGTGTCGATGATTTGGCGTTGATCCTGGGCGTTGGGAAAATACTCTTCCAACGAACGCTTGTTGATCGTGATTTTGCCAGAACCATCACGAACTCGAACGCGTGCCACGGATGATTTACGGCGACCAGTGCCCAGCGCGTCGTTGTTGATTTTGTCTTTCTTGATCGCAACCATTTTGTCTTATTTCGCTCCCATTTCTTTTGGTTCTGGCTTTTGCGCTTGGTGCGGGTGATCGGGTCCGGTGAAAATCTTCAACTTGGCGAGCATTTTGCGGCCAAGCTTATTCTTGGGCAGCATCCTTCGCACCGCGTCACGCAACACACGTTCCGGTGCACGCTCAAACCGGCTTCGCAACGTTTCGGATTTTTGTCCAGGATATCCGGTGTACCAAGTGTACTCTTTCTTGTCCCACTTGTTGCCGGAAAACGTGACTTTCTCGGCGTTCACGAGAATCACAAAATCTCCCGTGTCGATGTGGGGGGTATAGGTGGGCTTGTGCTTTCCCATTAAAACGACGGCAATGTCGCTGGCCAATCGTCCCACGACTTTGTCGGTCGCATCGACAAGCCACCATTGGGCGTCGACCTCGTTGGGTTTGGCAGTGTAAGTTTTGGTGCCGACCACGGTGGCAATCTCCTAAAGTGTCGTGGCTAGGGATCCATTGACCCCCATCTCGACAACATGAAACAAAACGCGTACTTTACCGGTTTCTCGCGATTTCATCAAGGGTCAACGACGCCGACGGACAAAATGTTCACCCGCTCAATATAATGGAGCGATGCCCCAAATCACCATGTTCAGCCGAATGCCGCAACGAAGCGATTCTCCGCTCCCCTTCGGCTGCCGCGGGCTTGTTCCTCGAATTAATTGATATCACCACGGACTGCCAAAAGCCACGCCCATGAAGGTCTCTGTTGTAAAAGAGTCGTATCCGGACGAGTGCCGAGTCGCGTTGATTCCCGCAAATGTTACGCAGCTTACCAAAGCCGGTATCGACGTGATTGTCGAGGAAGGTGCCGGGGAGCGGGCCGGATATCTGGACGAAGAATACTTGGAAAAAGGGGCCACGGTCATCGACCGGGCTGGGGCCTTTGAAGCGGATGTCGTGCTCCAAGTGCGTTCGTATGGGACAAATCAACAGGCGGGGCGAACAGACCTTGAAGATGTGGCCGAGGACCAGATTATTGTCGGCACTTGCGACCCACTTGGCTCGCCGCAAGCGGTGGAACAGTTTGCGGAAACGGGGGCGACATCGTTTTCGCTGGAATTGATTCCACGCATCACGCGAGCACAAAGCATGGACGTTTTGTCTTCACAGGCGACGATCGCCGGCTACCGAGCGGTGCTGCTGGGAGCCGCCGAATTGCCGAAGATGTTCCCCATGTTGATGACCGCAGCGGGAACGATTTCGCCGGCCCGTGTGTTTGTCATCGGTGCCGGTGTCGCGGGATTGCAAGCCATCGCCACCGCCAAACGACTGGGAGCGGTCGTTTACGGATATGATGTCCGCCCAGTGGTCCGCGAGCAAGTCGAAAGTCTCGGCGGCAAGTTTGTCGAGTTCGAGGAACTTGCCCCCTACACCACCGAATCGGAAGACAAAGGTGGTTATGCCAAGGCCATGGACGAAGATTTCTACAATTTGCAACGCGAGCTGATCGCGAAGTTTGTCAAGGACATCGACTTGATCATTTCGACCGCCGCGATCCCCGGACGTCAGTCGCCGCTGTTGGTCACCGAAGCCGCGGTGGATGGAATGGCCGCGGGCAGCGTGGTGATTGACCTGGCGGCCGAACGTGGTGGCAACTGTGAGTGTAGCGAGCCGGATGCGCGGGTCGAGCACAACGGCGTGGCGATTCTCGGCCCGACTAACTTGCCCGCCGAAATCCCTCACCACGCCAGCCAGATGTTTTCGAACAACGTCACCAAGTTTTTGTTGAACATGGTCCAGGACGGTGAACTGGATCTGAATCTCGACGATGAGATCATCCGCGACACGTTGATTACTCACGACGGCGAAGTCATTAACAATCGCATTCGCGAAATGCTCGGTTTGGAACCGTTGCCGGATCCGGAACCAGAGGTTGAAGAATCGGCGGCGGACAACGAACCCAAAGACAACCTTGCGCCGATCCCGTTCGACGATGGTGACACAGACGAATCCGAGGAAGCAGAGGCCGAGTCGGACGATGACGGGGACGAATCAGAAGAGGGAGAGAAATCATGATTTGGCGAGGCCCATTGCTGTTCATCGTGGTGGTCTGTTTCGCGCTGGGGCTGTGCGTCCGTGACGCAAGTTCGCAAGAAGCACCTCAGACGGAACTTCCAAACACTGAAGCGAAATCTGATCAGGAAGCAAGCGGCCCGACGGACGATGACATTCGTCTACGCGGTTTGATCGCCAGCGTCACGATTTTCGTGCTCGCGATTTTCGTTGGATTCGAAGTGATCACGAAAGTGCCGCCGACACTTCACACGCCGTTGATGTCCGGCTCCAACGCCATCAGCGGAATTACGATCGTCGGAGCGTTGATCGCTGCGGGAACGGCGGGTGGGTTCGCATCGTTTGTCGGCATGCTCGCGGTCGCATTGGCCGTCGTCAACGTTGTCGGCGGTTTTATGGTGACACAGCGAATGTTGTCGAAATTCAAGAAGCAATAGAACGTGGGGTGAGCGTCCTCGCTCGCCCGCGACCAGGAAGAACACAAGCGACACGCTTGTGATACGAAACAACAACGAGGCTTGACTGGTGGACTACCACATACTGAATTTGGCATACGTAGTCGCTGCGGTGCTGTTCATCTTTTGCTTGAAGATGATGGCGCATCCGCGAACCGCCGTGCGTGGAAACATGATGGGCATGGGCGGCATGTTGATCGCCGTCCTCACCGCATGCATCTACGTTGCAAGCGAACAAGCCGCCGACGCGAGGCTGCTTTGGGTTTACATCTTCCTTGGGTTGGTCGCGGGCTCGGTTGTCGGTGCCGTGCTGGCGATGAAAACGATTACCGAGGACATGCCTCAATTGGTCGCGTTGTTCAATGGGTTTGGCGGTGCGGCATCTGTGTTGGTTGCATCTGCCGAGTTGTTCAAGATCTCGACCGCCTGGGGAATGCCGGTCGAAGTGCTCCTGGCGATCGCGCTTTCGGGCTTGATTGGTGCGGTAACTTTTTGGGGCAGCCTGGTCGCGTATTGCAAATTGGCCGAGTTCAAGTGGTACAAAAAGCCGTTCGACGTCCCCTATCACAACGTGATCAATGGGTGTCTTGCGGGCGTGATTCTGCTGTTGATTCTCGTCATGCTGTTGTCAGGCACCGAGTTGCAGTGGGCCAGCATCCTGTGCTTCATCTGGATCGGATTGTTCGCGTCGGTACTAGGCGTGTTGCTGACGAATCCGATCGGCGGAGCGGACATGCCGGTCGTGATCGCACTGCTCAACTCTTATTCAGGACTGGCCGCCGCGGCGACCGGTTTTGTGCTGCCCAACAACGTGTTGATTATTTCGGGCTCGCTGGTCGGTGCGTCCGGCTTGATCTTGTGCAGCTTGATGTGCAAAGCAATGAACCGATCGTTGTTCAATGTGCTGTTCGGTGTGATGAAAGCGGGAACGGTCGCCGACGCGGACGAGGTGTACAAGAGCGTACGCAGCACCACGGCCGATGATCTGGCAATGATTCTCGACACGGCGCAACGGGTTGTTTTCGTGCCGGGATATGGCATGGCCGTCGCGCAAGCCCAGCACGCCGTTCGCGATTTGGGCAATATGCTTGAAGAGAACGGCACAACTGTCGAATACGCGATCCATCCCGTCGCAGGCCGCATGCCCGGCCACATGAACGTGCTGTTGGCCGAAGCTGACATCGACTACGAAAAGTTGAAAGAAATGGACCAAATCAATCCCACGATGGAGACCGTCGACGTGGCGATCGTCATTGGCGCGAACGACGTCGTGAATCCCGTTGCACGCACCGACCCCGACAGCCCGATCGCCGGCATGCCCATCATCAATGTCGACAAAGCCCGAATGGTGATCGTTGTCAAACGAAGTCTCAGTCCCGGTTTTGCCGGCATCCCAAACCCACTATTCGCGCTAGAGAATACCTACATGCTGTTCGGCGATGGTCAAAAAGTGATCCTCGATGTCATCGCCGCCGTGAAAGAAAACTGAGGCCCGACTTCCGAAGTCACTCCTCATCTTGACGATGCCATGAATTCACCTAGACTAAATTTTCCACATCAAGCGGGTGTGGCGGAACTGGCAGACGCGCATGGTTGAGGGCCATGTCGGGGTAACCCGGTGGAGGTTCGAGTCCTCTCACCCGCACTTGATTGAGACGATTTCACAACGCCAGACTTCCGAAGTTTTCTCAAACTCCGGAAGTCTTTTTTGATTTGCCATGTCGACGCCCATCGCATACTTCAACGGCGAGTTCATTCCTGCTGACGAGGCGGCCGTTCCCGTCTACGACGCAGGTTTCATGCTTGGGACCACGGTCGCCGAACAGCTACGCACCTTTAACGGCCAACTGTTCCAACTCGATCGTCACTTGGATCGTTTGTTTCGATCTCTCGAACTCGTGGACGTCGATCCCGGGATCGATCGCGATGAATTCGCCTCCATCGCCCAACGAGTGGCATCTCACAACCACGGCCTCATCCAGCCCGGCGACGACGTTGGCCTGTCCACGTTTGTCACGCCTGGGACATATGCAACATTCTCGTCCATGGGATCCACCGGCCCGCTGGTCTGCATGCACACCTATCTCCAGCCGTTTCATCTCTGGGCAGACAAATATGAATCGGGACAGTCGCTCGTCATTACCGACGTCAGGCAAGTCCCCGATAGTTGCTGGTCCCCCGAACTGAAGTGCCGCAGCCGCATGCACTATTACTTGGCTGAAAAAAGGGCTCGCGAACTCGATCCAAAATCACGCGCGCTGCTTTTGGACAGCGAAGGCTTCGTTTCCGAAGCATCCACCGCAAGTCTCGTCATCTATCGCGAGGGCGAAGGATTCATCGCACCGCCCATCGACAAGATTTTGCCAGGAATCAGCTTGGCGGTTCTGAAGGATTTGGCAGCGCAACAGGGCTTTGCTTTCAAACACGAGCCGCTGAAGCCAGACGACGTTGCCACGGCGGACGAAGTGATGCTGTGCAGCACATCGCCCTGCGTTGTGCCAGTGGTGCGATTGAACGGCAGCAACATTCATGATGGAAAGCCCGGCGAAGCTTTCAGGAACGTCCTGTCTGCGTGGTGTGAGTTGGTGCAGGTCGACATTCCAGAACAAGCGACCCGTTTTGCGCGACGAAGTTGATGCCTGTTTCCCGCTGATGCAACACTGCACAAGGCTATTTCGCGAACCACCCACGACTGGCGGCGTAAATTAAGAGCAGCCCGACTCGGTGTAGGTTGAGCCGGGCTGCATGGTAGGTAACCTGGTGCCGCTTTGATATAAAGGCTGAAACAAGAGTCAAGGTGGGATATGATGAATAGACGGCACCAGACCACCTCATGGATTCATAGTTTTCATTATTCCGCCGTTTTTTGCAATCGCCTGATCGGGTGATTTTGTTAATTGAGTCTTTACGATGGCAAATCAAGCATGGTTAACCCTGCGGGGAGTCCCCGCGTCGTTGTGGTCCTACGAACTTTTGGCGAATAAGCAAACGATTGGCCGCAGCAATCGTTGCGAGATCCATCTGGTTCACGACACGGTTTCTCGCGAGCATGCGGAAGTTTGGATCGATGACGACAATCAATACCAAATTCAGGATCTGACCAGCAGCAACGGTACATGTGTCAATCAACAGCGCGTCGAAGCGGCCACTTTCACGACCGGCGATTCGCTACGATTGGGCGACGTGTTTTTGGACGTCACGGGTAAAGCCACCATCGAAGAGCCGACCGGTTTTCGTGAAGCCAAACCCACCAAGTTGTCTACGCCTGCCGATTCAAATCATGCCGATTTGGACCTCGAGGGACTTTCGGAGGCACAGCTTCGAGTGCTGCGAACGCTGTTGACTGGCAAGTCAGAGAAAGTCGTTGCCGAGGAACTGTATATCAGTCCGCACACGGTTCACTCACACGTCAAGCAGATTTACAAGCACTTTGGGGTCAGTTCGCGTGCGGAACTCATGGCGTCGTTTATTGATCGCGCGGCAAAGTCGGATTGAACTCGCGCCGAATCGTGTTACAAGTCTCTGCCAAAACAGACAAGGCACAAATCGTCGACCGGCAGCCTGCCTTCGGCGAATCGTTTGACGTCCGCCAAGATGGCACGTCCGACGTGAATTGGATTGAGATCCGTTTGCTCAATGACTGATTGAGTGCCTTCCAATCCATACATCTCGCTTTTCGGATTCAACGCTTCGGTGACACCGTCCGTAAACAAAGCCATCAGATTACCGGGCTCGAAATCGATCGTTTCCTGTTCGTACTTCCAGTCCGAATCAACACCCAAGGGAAGCCCATGGCTCACTTCGCCGTGTATCTCGCACGGAAGGTTACGGTCTCGGCGGACAAAAGGCCAAATGTGTCCGGCGTTGACCAGCGTCAAACGATGATTTGCGGGTTCGAGAATCCCCAAGATCGCGGTGATGAATGTTCCGTCCTGTGCTTCTCGGCAGACTTGCTGGTTCAACATAGTCATCGCGTTGGCCGCGGTTTCGGTCGACAAGACACAGTACCGTACATCGCTACACAGCCGTGCGACAAACAATGCCGCCGAAGCGCCCTTGCCGGAAACATCGGCAATCATAATTGCCAACCGATCATTGGAGAGCGGAATGTAATCGAAAAAATCTCCCGCCACTTCACGAGCCGCCGAGTAGTAGTGAAAAAACGAGTAACCCGGCACCTTGGGTTTTTCACGTGGCAGGAACTGCAACTGCACGCTTTTGGCCAACTCAAGCTCTTGTTTTTGAGCCTCCAGCCGCATCAACGATTCATGCGTGTAAGCGTGGTCAACCGCCTGGCCCGCCAATACCGCAACGCTGGCCAATACCTCGAGATCATCATCGGAAAATGGAGATTCAGCGTCGTTCGTTTCGATGTGAATGACACCCAACGACACCTTGGAAGGCCCCGTCAACGGGGCGCACATGACCGAACGAATCTGTTCATCAAAGATTGACTCGCTCACGTCGCTCAGGTTGCTGTCGTCCGTCACATCGCCACTGAGATATGCCGTGCCACTCTCAATCACACGCGTCGCCACTTTGCTGCTGATCGGGCTGATGGTCTCTTCCATGTCCATGCGAGTCTTCATGGCGGCCAGTCGAAATTTCTTGCCACCTCGCTTGGTTTGAAGAATGTAGCCGCGTTGAGCCTGTGGAAACACATCAAACAGGCTGTCCATGATCCGTGGCAACATCTCGTGCGTGTTCAGTGAGCTGCCGATGCTACGGCTTATGTCCAAGATGGCCTGCAAGGTGATTCGGGCACGATGTTCACTCCCCCCACCACTGGCTCCACCGAGTTGCAATTGGCTGACGATAGGTTCTTGCGTCGGCGCTTGTGCTGAGATCGCCGACGGCGATGCGGCACCGCTGTTTGGATCAATCGTTGTCTGGAGCGCCTGGCGATTCGGACTGTCGGTTCGAAACTCCAAGGTGATGTCGAAGATATTGATCCGATCTCCATTCTTCAACGCAACTCGGCCATGAATCCGACTCCCGTTCACGCCCGTTCCGTTCACACTGCCCAGGTCTTCCAAAAAGAAACCGTCTCCTTCACTCCGAATTCTCGCATGTTCGCGCGAAACAGTGCCGCCTGGCAGCACGACGTTGCAAATCGGCAGACGGCCAATCGTGGACTCTTTTGGCGCGAGTTCGAACTTTCGACCGACTTGCGGTCCCTCGACTATTTCCAAATAGGCCATCTCTGCTCAGACCACGCCAATGTTTACAGCTCATACATTTAACAAGCAATTCACTCTATTCACATTGGCTTAACATGCAAGGAGAGGAAGAACCCTGAGTGAGTTCGTGTTGATCGAAGTCGCCTCGCATCAGGGAAACTCTGATGATCATATGTGAGCGCCTTTGATTCCACTGATGCAAACATCTTCCACACAGTGCGATCGCTCGTTCAATGCCGAGCTGGCAGGCGGCGCAAAGAAAAAACCTGTGATGAATCCACCACAGGTCTTATTCTTTAATTCACTATCCAAAGTGTTGTCTACCGACCATATGTCGTGACAACAACATCGCTGCAACCAGAGAAAACGACGCGAGCTTTGTAGCCGCAGCACCATTCGTAGGTGACAATTCGTCGGCCCAGAATACCGCATCGGCTGCTAACTTTTGGCTCGCCCTTGCAGCAACCAGGAATGCAAATGCAAACTTCGACCGCGCATTTGCAGCAGCAAGGATCTTGGACAACCAATACCACCTGTTGCGTCGTGCAACAGCCACAACAGATTTTGCGAAGCGTCGGGTGATGACGATACTTCACGCAATATTCGGGGCAACAATCGCCAGCATGAGCCGCGGCGACTTCGGCGCTCCTGTTAAACAATCCTGCATCCGATTGGCTTGGACCGGCTAACAAAATGATTGCCGCCATCAACGCAACACCGGCGCCGATTGTCCTTTGAAATGTAATCACTGTGGGTCTCCTTCTTAGTGGAATCAAATAAACGGCGGTACATACGTTCTCGGTAAGCAGACAGGATGACAAACTTTTTCTAGTTTGCAAAGCCCCTCTATTTACCCTAACAAGAATAGTCCGCAACTCATTGCATATCAACCGGTTATGGAACAAATAGCGTTTTCCGTCCCAAGGTTGGCAGGTTTGGTGAGGGATGGCCGGATTATTCCAGCTATGCCGGATTTTAGATTCTCGTAGGTAGTTGTTTTTGCCAACAGCACCAACTTGACATAGAGTTCATTTGGCCACTAGCTCTTCAGCAATGTGGCATTTCTGGTCAGGGGGCACTTTACTGCAAAACCAGGGCTTGGTCGCTGGCATGACGAACACTCACGATTCAAACACACTCGCATCCGTCGAAAGCGCGTGGACGGAATTCAAGTCTGCTTCCGTTCAACTTGACGATCAATTGTCGGCATTGTTCACGGAAATGGTCGGGCTCAACGGCGCGCTCGAAACCACGGCCATTGACCTCTGCCACCGAACGCGTGCGGAGGATTGCAACGATTGCGACCGTTTGAATGCCGATTTGGAAAAATCAATTCAAAATCTAGAAATCGCACGTTCGGAAATCGAAAGCTTGCAAAGGCGATTGTCATCCCGTGCCGGAAATTCGGAAGATCGGCAATTGGTCGACGACCTGGTTCGGGAGCGTTCCCAGTTAAACGTCAAGCTTCATGAAGCCCAGCAACGCATCATCGAATTGGAGTCGCAGAAAGCGCAAACACGCCTAGAAATGGACGATCGTCAAATCGAATTCAATGATGAAATGAAACGACTGCGCCGAGTCGTCGAACGCCAATCGGAACTGTTAACCGAAATTGGTGTTCCTCAGAATTCCATGGAACCAGCCGGATCGCAACCATGAGAAACAAGACTCGATTGTCGCGATTGGTTTTTAGCCTCTTTTGCCTGGTGGCGATTTTCTATGGCTACGCGTTCGACAATTGGATAATCGGCACACTGGCGGCTGTGATTGGGTTGGGATATCTGGGGATCGCTTCCGATCCAAACAATGAAAATGGCGATGGCGACGCGCCGTCCAATCGGACTCACACGAAGAAACGTCGCAAAACACGCTCACAAGATCTATCAGAGTCGGGGATCGACCCGAACCAGTTGGTCGAACAAATGATTGAGCAAGGCCAGGTGGCGTTGCTTTTGCGACCGCAAATCATCCAAGAATTGTCGGACGGCTTCCGCAGCGCCGCCATCAGCACGTTTGCACAAACCACGGCCCTCATCGACTCTGGGCAGGTTGTGCTTCTGCCGTTTCATACCGACGGCGGCGAAGCGGCGGACAGCCAAATTGTGGACGTCGACCCGTTTTTCATCGACCGTTACCCGGTCACGAACTACGACTTTTATCAGTTTGTCGCGGACGATGGCTATGCACAGGAGTCGCTGTGGGAAGCCGAAGTGGTTCCCGCCCTGGCACAATTTGTTGATCAATCGGGCAAGCCAGGACCACGATTCTGGAAAGACGGAAAGTGCTTGTCGGGCATGTCGATGCATCCCGTCGTGGGCGTTTGTTGGTATGAAGCGATGGCCTATGCACGATGGGCCGGCAAGCGATTGCCGAGCGATCCGGAGTGGGTCCGCGCGGCGACCAATCCCTTGACGATGCCCGATGGCAGCATGGTTTGCCGGCGATATCCCTGGGGAGATTCGATGGACCAGAACAAAGCGAACCTTTGGTCGACGGAATCCTTTGGCACGGTGCCCGTGACACAGTTCAAAGGTGGCGCGACGCTGGATGATGTGCATCAGTTGATCGGCAACGTGTGGGAATGGATGTACAACGATTTCGGCATCTGGAACGGTCCAACTCAGCGATTGGAGTCGGACCAACCGTTGAAAGGCCTTCGCGGCGCGGCATTCGACACTTACTTTGACAGCCAGGCGACGGGCCAATTCATGAGCGGTGACGAGTGCCTGGCCCGAAGAGCGAACATCGGCTTCCGTTGCGCGGTGGCGGCCAAAGATCTTGCCACGGACCAGTTCAACGAAGTGGACGAAGCGAGCGATCAATCAGAATGCGAACTTGTGGGAGCGTTAGGATGAGCCGCTACAGCTTACAACCGATGGATTCGCTGCAAATGCTGGGCTATGTGGCGCCGGCGGACTGCTTCATTTGTGGTGTCGACAATACGCATGAAGCCGAGTTCTGCCGCCATTGCCGAGCGCCCATGGCCTTGACACATCAAGACCACGAGAGGAAGTCGCGACCGAAGTTGATCGCGACGCTCGGATCGACCGGATCCGGTAAGACCTCGTATCTGGGGATGTTGATCGACATCCTGTCGCGTCAAAGCGATCGCGCCCAAATTCTGGCCCGCGGAGCTTCCTCGATCGCCATGCAGCAGGATACGATTGCGTCGCTGCGAAGTTGCCGCTTTCCGCAACCAACGTCAGCGTTGGCGGACGAGTGGAATTGGCTGCATTGCCAGTTCACGCTAAAGACCCGCCGCCGTCCGTTAGAAATCGTGATGCCGGACATCTGTGGAAAGACAATCTTGCTGGGTGTGGACGACGCCGACGAGTATCCGATTATCCCCAGCATGGCCATCCAATCTGACGGAGCGTTGATCTTTGTTGATGCGGCGGCGGTGGAAAGCGGCGAACACGATCAAGATTTTTTTGCCATGAAGATGATCAACCATCTCTGCCAGGCAAACAACGATCGTCGCAAAGGATGGCCCACGCGTCCCGTGGCGGTCGTCTACACCAAGGCGGATCACGCCGAAGCGTGTTCATCCGACCCCAGCCAATACACGCAGCGACGCTTGCCCAGTCTCTGGAAACTTTGCCAGGAGCAGCTCAAGCAATGCGAATTCTTTGCCACCAGCGTGACGGCAGCGACCGCGTACTACTGGGAGTATGGCGAGCGGGTCAACGTCCCGCTGAGAATCGAGCCCCGCGGCATCACCCAGCCGTTTGAGTGGCTGGTGGATTCACTTCCCAAATAGAATGGTCGCGATGGGCAACGCAGAAGGACGAAGAGCGCAAAGCAAGAAATCTCCGCGTCCTTCGCTCCTCTGCGTTGCAGATTCGTTCTCACCACAAAGTCGGGTGAATTATCCGGGCTAGCGCCGTCTGCCTTGACTTTCGACGCTTAGACCGCAACTGGATTTTCCTTGTACTTCTCCCAGTACTCCGGCATCAGTTCCTTAACCTTGGCTTCCAGCTCTTCATCGCTGATCGCGGTCATGCGGCCTTCGACTTCGTATTGGTCCATCACCCAGCGAGCGACTTTGTGGACCTTGATCTTGGTGATGCGCTGGTCGTCCTTGAGTCCAAAGAACTCGTTCACCCAGTGGGCAACGCCGTCGGCCCCACTCTTGTCGGTCAACGCCACGCGCGGCGGTCGATTCAACAGCGCGGTCGTATCGAAGATGTTGTAAATCCGCTCGTCGCTGCGCAGACCGCCCGCGTGGATGCCGGCGCGTGTCGTGTTGAAATGTTTGCCAACGAACGGATAATTCTCCGGAATCGGGAAGTCGATCGACCGCATGTATTCCGCTATCTCCGTGATCACTTCGGTTTGGATGCCACAGAGATCTTCTTTGAGCGAAATGTATTCGATGATCGCGCCTTCGACCGGCGGGTTTCCACAGCGTTCGCCGAATCCAAACAGCGTGCCGTTCAACGCGTCGCAGCCGTACAACCAGGCGGTCGCTCCATTGGCGTGCGTGCGATGGAAGTCGTTGTGGCCGTGCCATTCCAGCCGGTCACTGGGCACGCCACATTCCTGATTCAGCTTGTAGATCATTTTGGGAACACTTCGCGGCAACTCGACGCCAGGATAATGGACACCAAAACCCATCGTGTCGCAAATCCGAATCTTGACGGCCTGATCCTCGGGCACCTGCTCGCTCATCCGCATCAACCGGTCGACAAACGGCATCACGAATCCGTCCCAATCGGCTCGCGTGACATCTTCCAAATGGCACCGCGGCCGCACGCCCGCTTCAAAAGCGGCGTCGACGACTTCGCAGTACGAGTCCATGCACTCTTGGCGGCTCTTGAACTTGAGCTTGTTGAAGATGTGGTAGTCGGACGAACTCGTCAGCATGCCTGTCTCTTTGAGTCCCGCTTCCTTGACGAGCCGGAAATCGCCTTTGACCGCACGAATCCAACCCGTACATTCAGGAAACTCGTGGCCCAATGCGCGACAGCGGTCGAGCGTTTCGCGGTCATTTTTCGTGTACAGGAAAAACTCCGTCTGGCGGATGACCCCTTGAGGTCCGCCCAATTTGGCGAGCAAGTCATACAAATGAACCATCTGGTCGACGGTGTAAGGCGGGCGGGCTTGCTGGCCATCGCGGAAGGTCGTATCCGTGATGTGAATATCACGCTTTTTCACGGCATTCGGATCAAACTCGACGGGCTCACCATCGATGTATTCGATCATGGGTCCGTCAAACTGAATCAACGGCGGCAAGCTGTAATCGAAAGTGCCTTCCAGCAAGTTCGGTTCGGTAGTGTTGACGAGCGGATGGTCCTTGCGTTTGTCGACGGTGGTCATAGCGGTAAACTCCCTTGAGAATGTATTGTTTGTTAATGTTAGACTTCGACGCCTTGCTCTTTGCAAACGCCTTCGATGAAATTCGCGGCCGTCCCGACGGATTGAACGGAAAGTGCCGCATCTTCGTCCATTTCGATTCCAAACTCCTCTTCGAACATCGCGACCAACTCGATCGACTGGACACTCTCCGCTCCCAGGTCGGACGAAAAATCATGTTCAGGCTTGACGTCGTTCGGATCAAGCTGCAACACACGAGCGGTCACTTCGATAACACGATCTTGTACACTTGCCATTCTTTCAAACTCCTATCCTTGTTGAGCACGAAGCGCGCGGCGGCCTTTCTTGACGGCATCCAGTCGCGGTTCAGCGGTAATCTTGAAAATCTCGTTCCACATGCTTTCCTGAGCGGGTGTCCATTCAACGTCGCGTCGTCCCATGGCGGTCTTGGCCGTTTCGAAAAGCTTGCGTTTGCCGAAGCCTTTGGTCACGACACCCTCGAGGAACCAGGCAAACGAAGGGATAAACTTCGGCAACGGTTTGCCAGTGCCCGCGATCAGTGTCATGGCACCGACATAAGACCCGGTGTTGAACAGCGTTCCAATGGACGTCTTGGTGTGATCGCCAATCAGCGAACCAACTTTGCGCGAGCCCGTGTCGATGGCGGTCTTGCCGTCCAACATCACCGTCACGTCCGAGTAATCATTTTTGAGATCGCTGTTCGTCGTCAGCGCGCCAAGGTTGACCCACTCGCCAACATAGGCGTGACCAAGGAAGCCGTCGTGGTATTTGTTCGAGTATCCGTGAATGATCGACTCCTCGACTTCACCGCCGATGCGACAAACGGGACCGATCGAGTTGCCCTCGCGGCACTTCGCGCCCAGCAAGATCGATTTCTTGCCGACGTAGCATGGCCCTTCGATGCGCGAGAACGGATGAATCTCGACCCCCTCGTCGACGTAGATCGGACCGTGTTCCGCATCCAGCACGACCATCGGATGAATCGTCGCGCCCTTGCCAATGTAAACGTCGCTGCGGCTGCCGCGAATGGCCGATGGCTCTTCCACCGAACCCTCGTTTCCTTCGCGTCCGGCTGCGGCAAAATCCTTCGTCAGTTGTTCAGGATTGCTGAGGATCAGGTCCCAGGTGTAATTCCACGTCTCAATCTTCCCCTCGTAACGAGGAAACGACTCGCCCGCCGAATCGATCAACGCCTCGATCGAATCGCAGTTGAGCCGCGGCAGGTCATCCTTGGCGATTCGCGCGAACAGGCATTCGCCGTCGTCCGCAAACGCCACCTGGCTGGAGCCAACCGAATCGACGTCGAAGCTCTCGGCTTTCACCCGTGCATTGATCAGTAGCAAGTCGTCGCCCGCCAGACTGGTCGGGTCGTTGACGACCGAACTAGTGTGTTCGCGATACACATCGGCCATATAATCAGGAACAAAGCACGCGACATCGCTGGCACCGATTTTGGCGATCAGTTTTTCGCCCAACGAAGTCATGCCACACCGCAGTTCCCAGATCGGGCGGCACAACGCAAGGGGCGAAAAATTCTGACGGGACTCGTTGGAACGGTCGAACAGGACTAACCGCATAAAGCTGGCTCCTTTGATGAATCACGGTGCGATCGTTTGCAGTCGAAGCTATACACTGGCCTCAACGGTCGAACCTACAGCCAGTCTTTGCGGATCTAGCTCAGGTTGCAAAATCCAAGGTGGCAAAACGGGCTGATCAGCTCGTTCGCGATCGACGTGTTGATAGTATTCCACGTTTTTCAACTTTCACAAACACTCGGGTCAACTCCGCGGTTAAGATCAATTTCAGCTATAACCCACCAGCTTACGAAACTGACCGTCGATTTCAACCAGGAGATGGTTACAAATCCGCCGGCCCAGCAAAGTCATCCCAATCGTTGTTGTCTAACAATCTTACTGGTCAACCGAGCTTCAGTTTTGGGGCGACTTGCATGGCGAGCACCTTGCCGGTAGTGTCCTATGAGTGTGTTGGCCCGACCAGACTTCCGAAGTTTTCCGAACTTCGGAAGTCTAACATCTTCTGTGGGTTGTTGATTCCGAAAGGCTTGCATTCACAACAATCGGCTCGTAAAATCGGCAAGTGAATACGACATGGAAAAAGGGTGCTGAAATAGGGTGCTTTGATGCACGAAGCTAGAGTTGGCATTCGCGTTTGTGAATCTGATGCTCGCATTCTCAAAGCTGGGGATTGCAATTTCGTCGATTTCCCGTGGCGTTTGAACGGTGTCGATGCTGAATTTCGCATCTATTTTAAGATGGCGCAACGGATCGACATTGCAGCTATCGAGTTGCTTCGCGTTGACAATCGCAAGCCAACGCCTCAAGAGTCGACTGAACTCCAAGAGGAATTCTTGGTCCAACTCGATAAGCACGAAGTCTGGAGTGAAGTTGCTCGCTCCCTTACAGATGCACAAGTTGACGGCGAACCTTAGAAACCGAGTAATGCGCGGCCCGGCGGCAAGCAAGGCCGCACGCTGCATGCAGCCACAGCACAGCCGACCAGGCAGTCGAACCAGTGGTTGTCGTTGCGCTCACGCCGGATCGTCCATCGGCCACGGCCTTCGGTTTTCACGCGATATTCAGCCGCGGTGGCTGGAACAACCCTCCAGTCTCCGTTTTGCCCACTAAGACTTTGGTCTGTTTCCATTTCTCGTGATCCGAATTCTCACGAATTCGGCTACGGTCGGTCGGGACCTACTCCGGCGTGGTGTCCCACGCATTCTGAAAAATCTCCTCGCCCATGTTCGTGTACGGGTTGCGAAAACTGTCTTGATAGACTGCCAACGCCGCGGTTACGCAGTGTGCGCCGGCAACGGCTGCTTCTCCGATCTGGCGACTATTGCGGATGGCGGCGGCGATGATCTCGGCCTTGTAGCCGAAGTTGTCGAGCATCGTGCGAACGTCACGAACCAGCGTATCGGGCGCATCGCCGTGCTGTTCCTTCCAGCCGAGAAACGGACTGATGAACACCGCTCCACCTCGCGCGGCATGCCACGCCTGAGCGACGGAAAAGATCAGCGTCGCGTTCACGCGCACGCCTTGTGAAGTCAATTCGCGGATCGCCTTGTAGCCATTCTCGCTCGCACCGACTTTGATCACAAAGTTCGGCGACAGTTTGCTCAATTCGACCGCCTCAGCAACGATCTCGTTCCATTGCGTCAAATGTGGATTGACTTCGACGCTGATTGGTTTTTCTGTTCCACTGAACAATTCCGCGATCTCTTGGTAGTGGGTGATTTTGCGTTTTAGAAGCCCGGCTTTTTCGGAAAAGCCGGGCTTCTTTTCTTCAAAGTCACCCACTACCGATCTCTTCGATGACTTGACGAAACGGCTTTCCCGAAGCTTGCACATGCTTTGGGTTGGTCGTTAGACCGTCCACATCCCACAACTCCAGCGCATGCTTGATTTCGTCTGTCTTTGCACTATCAAGAAACAGTTTCATGGCATTCTCCCGTAGCCGAACTCGTGAGAGTTCGGTCGTCGTGATTCAACTCCCCGAAGTCTCACAATTTCGGCTGCGAATCGGCGGCGGTCGCAATAAGATGAGATTATGAAAACAGAAATGGTGTGTGCCAAGGAGCGACATGGTCTAGCAGGCTCTTTCCGGCGAACTAGATTGAATCGGCGACATTTATCGATTTCTGCTCCCAACCGGCAGTCAGGATCTACAAGAGCGGCGGACAAGTTCTCTTCGGATGTTGTTATGTAAACACAATCCTAGCGATTGACGGTGATGAATCTGCGGATTACGATGACCGGAGGTTGTGATCTTCGTCACCCACGGCGCCCCAACAGTTAGCCGACCATGTGGAGTTTTGTAAAAGACAAGTGAAATCGATGGGCGTAAAAGAAGAACGCGCGAAGGACTCCCCATGACGCGACAAGAGGAAGTCCGCAAGCTACTAAAGATGACGCCAGCGCAGATACAGAAGGAGGCGGGCGACCAACTTGTAATCTGTCCCGATATCGACGTGCTCCATCAGCACTTCGCCGAATCAATCGTGGCGGAGATCAAAGCCAACAACGCAAGAGGCCGGAGGACAAAGCTGATTCTGCCAGTCGGGCCGGTGGGACAGTATCCGATTCTCGCGGAGATGGTCAACGACGAACGGATCAGCCTAAAGCAATGCTGGTTCTTCATGATGGACGAGCACTGCGACGACAACGGAATCGCGCTGCCGCCCGATCATCCGCTCAGCTTCCGCCACTCGTTTGACGAACTGTTCACGAGCCGACTGAAGCGGAACCTGATGATTCCCGCGAAGCAACTGATCTTCCCCGACCATCTGAACGTGCAAACACTGCAAGATCGCATCAAGTCGGTCGGGGGAATCGACACGACGTACGGCGGCATCGGTATTCACGGCCACATCGCCTACAACGAACCGGAACGGAACGTGCGCGACTCGGACCCGCGACTCGTTTACCTTAACGATTTCACACGCACGATCAACGCCATCCGCGCCGAGATCGGCGGTAACCTTGAAGGCCATCCGCGCAAAGGTGTCACGTTGGGAATGCGGCAGCTTCTGGGCGCGAAGCGAATTCGCCTCTACTGCCGCAACGGCATCGCACTCGACTGGGCCAACACGGTGCTGCGTCTCGCCCTGTTCGGCGTGCCGGGCGACGACTACCCCGTAACGTACATCCGCGACCACAAGGACTACAGAATTGTAACCGACGAAGACACCGCCCGCCGCCCACGGTTTGTCTTGTAGGTCCGTCCGCCGGACGCGACGTAACCGAATACGTTAGAATTCGGAGTGACATATTGGGTGAACCGAACTCTGGCGAGTCCGGCTACGAGAGAACGAAATCGCACAAGTCCCGCCGAGCCGGCGGGACCCGTGGATGATACATGAAACTGGATTTTACAGACGAACGGGTGCTTGCCGTGGTCGCCCATCCGGACGACGCGGAGTTGTTGTGCGCGGGGACGCTGGCCCGCACGAGGGCTGACGGTGCGGCGATCGGCATCTGCGTGCTCTGCCGCGGCGACAAGGGACAGCCGGATCCGCCCGTCGAAAACCTTGGTGACGTTCGAAGTGGCGAGATGCAAAAGGCGGCGGACCTGCTGGGGGCGGAATTGATGCAAGGCGAATTCAACGATGGCGAGTTGTTTGACTTGGTCGTGTCACGCCAAATCGTGATCGAACTGTTTAGGCAATTCCGGCCGACGCTCGTGCTGGCTCATGCGGCCAGCGATTACCATCCCGATCATCGCGCGGCATCGGAACTGGCCAAGGCGGCTTCATGGTTTTGTGCGTCGGCCGGCCATCATACCGAATCCGCGCCGCTGGTCACTCCACCGGCGCTGTGGTGGATGGACAACGTGGAGATGATCGGCTTCGAGCCGGACTTTTATGTGGACGTGAGCGAGTACGTTGAACTCAAGCGTCAGATGATCCATTGCCATAAGAGCCAGTTGGCTCGCGGTGAAAACGCCGACTTTTCGCCGCTGGAAAAACTGATGATCCGCCAATGCCAAGCCCGTGGCGCGCAAACCGGCGTCGCCGCGGCCGAAGCCTTTCGCGTACATCACGCCTGGAAACGAACGCGAGCGTGGTAGGTCCAGCCGACAAACGGCTAGTTTTAGGGCGAGCGAAATCTCGATGCGAAACTCGTAGCGCCACCGATTCAACCAGCGAACGATGCGTCCATCGAATCACGAAACTGCTTGAAAAGATAACGGCTGTCGTGTGGCCCGGCGGATGCTTCCGGGTGGTACTGAACGCTGAATGCCGGTAGCTCACGATGGCGGATTCCCGCGACTGTATTGTCGTTCAGATTGCGATGCGTAATTTCAAGGTGCGAGGGCAGCGACTCTTCTTCGACGGCGAACCCGTGGTTTTGGGACGTGATTTCGACTCTTCCCGTCTCCAGGTTTTGCACGGGCTGATTGGCACCGCGATGGCCGAATTTGAGTTTGAAAGTTTTGGCGCCGCAGGCTAATGCCAGAAGCTGGTGGCCCAGACATATGCCAAACACCGGCACTTTGCCAACCACGCCGCGGATCGTTTGCTGGGCATATTCCAGTGGCTCCGGATCGCCTGGTCCGTTGGACAAAAAGATGCCGTCCGGCTGGCGCTGGAGCACTTCCTCGGCGGTCGCCGTGCCGGGCAGAATTGTCACTTTGCAATTCTCGTCAAACAAATGCCGGGCAATGTTCCACTTCATGCCATAATCGAGTGCCACGACATCCAGGTCTTTTTTCGTTTGTGCGTCTCCGTTGCCGCCGCCCAGCGATGCCCAAGGGCTCAACGATTCATCCCACTCTCGGGTATCATCCGGCAACACTTCTTTGACCAGATCCCGCCCCACCAATCCTGGACTGGCCTTGGCTTTTGCCACCAAACTGCTGTCGTCCAGATCGGTCGTGGACAAAATGCCCTTCATGGCGCCTTGGGTGCGAATGTGGCGGACCAAGGCGCGCGTATCAATGCCGGCCAGGCCGACGATGCCATGCTTTTGGAGGTATTCGTGAAGCCGGCCTTCTGATCGAAAATTACTATCGATGCGGCTGTTTTCACGCACGATAAAGCCGGCCAAATGCGGTTTGCCGCTCTCGACGTCTTCCCGATTCACTCCGTAGTTGCCGATTTCGGTGTACGTCATCGTCACGATCTGGCCGCGATAGCTGGGATCGGTCAAGATCTCTTGATATCCGGTCATCGACGTGTTGAACACGACTTCGCCGTCGACCTCGCCGGTGGCACCGAACGAATATCCTTCGAAGAGCGTGCCATCTTCGAGCGCCAGTTTTGCTGATTGGTTCATTTAGTTGATAGACGATTCGCCAGAGTAGGGACAACACCGAACGACTTTAACGAATATAGCGAAGAAGCCATGCAGGCAAAGTCCGTCCAAGTGAAATGCCTGCAAAGGCCGATACAGAGACATACGGCTGTGGGTCTCCGAGTGAAGGAGTAACATCCGACATTCGGACAGCCATTTTGAGGGTTCTTGTTGCGGCGAGCAAGAGCCCTCTTTTTCGTGCGCATGCCCGACTTGCGAAGTTTTCGTAGAATTCGCAAGTCACCCGACTCGTTTAAACTTCCGAAGACTCGGAACACTTCGACGGCTGCGAAGAAACAAGCTGAATCGCTTTCTTCCCTTTCAACGCACCGGGACTTGCCGCGAATTTGGGTACGCCTTCAACCTTGACATCCAGCGGTTGGCGGATGTCCGTCTCGGTGGTGATGACGTCGCCCACGCGCAACCCGATCAGATCGGCTGTCGTGATCGAAGTTTCGGCCAAGGTGACGACCATCTCGACAAGCGAACCGTCGAGCTGGCGGGCGATTTGCTGTTGAGACTCGGGCGTCGTGCCGCTCTGTGCAAACGAAACCCAGGTGTTGGCGGCCAGTTTGGAACTGTATGGCTCGATCGCGTTATAAGGTACGCAGAAGTTCAACATTCCACGAACTTCGCCAATCGTCAGTTCGAAACTGATCAAAATGACGACTTCGTTGGGCGGGACGACCTGGACAAGCTGCGGGTTGCTCTCGACACGTTCGACGGAAAGTTCGAGTGTCAGCACATTTTCCCACGCCTTTTTGAGCTGCTCGAGAAAGACGTTCGTGACCCGTGAGACGAGCCGCAGTTCGATGTCGGTCAGCGGCCGGCGAGTGGTCGCACTGGTTTCCTTGCCTCCACCCAGAAGCCGATCGATGATCGGATAGAGCACTCCGGGGCTGATGTCCAAAATCAGATTCCCATCCAGCGGCTCTGCCTTGAGCAGGTTAAAGCACGTGGGATTTTCCAGGCTAAACACAAACTCACTGTACGTGAGTTGGTCGACGCTCGTCAGGTTGACGTCGACCATGGTCCGCAACATTCCGGAAATCGCCGCACCAAAGTTTCGCCCAAAGCCTTCGTGCAATGATTGCAAGGCCCGCATCTGTTCCTTGCCGACGCGCTCGGGTCGCTTGAAATCGTAAGGAACGACTTTGTCGCGTGTGCGACCGACCTGCTTGGCGGTTCGTGTCCCTTGCACGTCGGCCGCGGTGGGCATCGTAGGAACGGATGCTTCCATCGCGCTCAAGAGACTTTCGACTTCGTCCTGGCTAAGAACTTCATCCGACATATGTCACTCCGTTGTGGAAGGGTCGAGGGCCAGAAGATTTCTCCGACTCTTGACTCTCGACCCTAGACCCTCGACTACTCTCTAACCTGCCCGTCTCCGTAACAGACGTATTTGTAACTTGTCAATTCCTTCAGGCCGCACGGTCCGCGAGCATGAAATCGATCGGTGCTGATTCCGATTTCGGCACCCAGGCCGAATTCGCCGCCGTCGTTGAAGCGCGTGCTGGCGTTCACCATGACGGCCGAACTGTCCACGCGGGTCGTGAACTCACGCGCGGCAGCGAGGTCTTGCGTCACGATCGCATCGGTGTGATGGGAGCCGTATTGGTTGATGTGCCGCACGGCCTCGTCCAACGACGACACAACTTTGACCGAAATGATCGCGTCCAGATACTCCTCAACGTAATCGTCTTCCGTCGCTTCCTTGGCATGTGCCACCAGTTCCATGGTTTTGGCGTCGCCACGAATTTCGACGCCACGGTCTTGCAACGCCTTGCCAATGCGAGGCAAAAATTCGGCGGCGACATCTGAATGCACTAACAAGGATTCACAGGCGTTGCAAACACCCAACCGTTGAGTTTTGGAATTCACTGTCAATTGTTCGGCCATCTCCAGGTCGGCGGAGCTGTCAACATAAACATGGCAGTTGCCTTCGAAATGTTTGATCACCGGCATCTTGGCCTCGTCGGCAACTCTGCGAATCAACCCTTTGCCGCCCCGCGGAATCGTGACGTCGATGTATTGGTCGAGCGACAGAAAGTGTCCCACTGCTTCTCGGTCCGTCGTGTTGACTCGTTGAATGGCGTCGGCGGGCAAACCGTTGTCGACGGCAGCGCGAGTCAAGATGTCGACGATTGCCTGACTGGAATACACGGCTTCTTTGCCGCCACGAAGGATGACCGCGTTGCCACTTTTCAAACAAATTGCCGTTGCATCCGCCGTCACGTTGGGCCGCGACTCGTAGATAAAAAAAATAACTCCCAGCGGTACGCGAACTTTGCTCAGCTCCAATCCGTTCGGGCGAACGGTCGACTCGATCACTTCGCCGATCGGGTCTCGCAACATGGCGATCTCTTCCAACGCGGTTGCGATGCCGTTGATGCGATCTTCCGTCAATCGCAAACGATCGATTTGAGCGTCGGTCAAACCAAATCCAGGCGCCGCGTCGAGGTCTCTTTGATTCGCCTCTTGCAATTGCTCAATGTTTTCGCGCAATTGTCGCGAGGATTGTTTGAGCCACGCGTTTTTTTGCGCCCCTGTGACGACCGTCAATTCAGCCGCTGCCTGCTTGGCCTTGCTGGCAACATCAACACAATATTGACGCAAATCTCGGTTTTCTGCGACGGCCATGAATGGACCTCAAAGTTCGGGGGCTCCAACGCGGAGTATCTTTTATGAAGAAAAATTCGTCAATGTCGGAGATCAGACGTCTTGGCGGCGGCCACCTCGCCCTCGATCGCGTAGATTCGGTGCCATTGCATGCCTTCACGGCCGCAAAAATAGGTCAGCAGGCTCAGAGCGCTCAGCATGCTGAAACACCAAAGTGTCGCCGATCGTGGCGATGTGGTGGATAGCCCCAGAAGCTGCACAATGTTGTTATCCGGCTTGCCAAGCGCGACGACGCCCAAAACCATGGCATAGCCCGTGGCGAGGAATAGCGTGAGGATCGCGACCACCCACACGGTGCTCCAGTCGGGAAGTTGAACGAGGTAGATGGCGTAGGCAAGTTGCAAGCCGCCGATGAAGAAAACAATGTAAGTCCAACGATGGATTGGTTGTGGATTGGTCAGGTCATAGTAGGCATAGATGTCAAAATAGGCTGGGCAGGTGTTTAGCACGCCACACACGCCCAGTGCGATACCGAGATAATACGCTGTCCATCGCCGACCAAAATCGTGCTCGACCCCCTGGACTTCCGGTTGATCTTCCTCAGCCGGCGGCAACAAGCCGGGCGGTTTGCGCTGTGGCGTCGCTGGCTTCGATTCCGCTGGCGGTGTCGGCGGTTTTTCGGGGTGGCGAGCGGCGGGCGACGGTTTGGGTGTGGCCGGTTCCTGAGGCGGCTTCTCATCGGTCTTCCAACGGTCTGGAGCTGGCGTGGATGGCTTGTCCAGTTCGGGAGGACGTTCTTCCACCTTCGTCGGAGTGCTGGTCTTCGCATCCGCCGCTGCCGGCCGCTTCTTCTTCGCTTGTGTCTTGACGGGGGCTCGGTCATCGCCAGATGGTGTCTTCTTTTTGGTGGCGACCTTCTTTTTCTTCACAACCTTTTTTTTGGCCACCGCACGTTTCTTCTTTGCGTCTTCGCCTCCTCGTGGTTCTTCTGGAGCGGATTCCTTACCTTTGGATTGAGCCGTCTTTTCCCGGCTTACAGGTTTTGGTTTTTGTTCGAGTTGGTCCCCGTTGACATCCTTCGGAGGTGGGGCACTTGTGGTGGCTGGCGGCGACTTTTTTCTACCAGGCAGTGGCGTTTGCTTGACGCGTGTTTTCTTCTTGACCGGCTTCTGCTCCGCGTCACCCGTCGGCTTTCGATGTTCGGCCTTGGGCTTGACGCGTTTCTCCGGCGAATCCGTTTTCGCGCGACGGGTCGACTTGGGCTTTGACGGAGGCGGAGCAATTTCCTCGTTGGCTTTCTTGTTGCCGCCGGACGTGCGTGCAACCGGAACCGGCGGAGGTGCGGCGTCCGGCGAAACTCGGACCGGAAACGTCTGCATGCAGATTGGGCAACGCACCTTCTTGCCGGCTCGTTGTGCAGGCACGGTAAGCGTATGGCCCTCGGGGCATTTGACTTTAAGAGGCATTGAAGAGACGAGGGATAGGTGGGGATTAAGTACCTACTCTCAGTGTCGCACGTCGCTACAATCGGGTCAACTAGCAGAGGATCTTTGCCGCCGCGTCCAACAGGGGGACGATCAGTGACGGGCAACAACTCAGTAGCAAAATGATCATCGAGAATCTCCAGGGAACGACAGATTCCGCGCTACAGGAATCTACGTCACAGTTAGCGCTTTGTCAGCGATCGACGTAGACTCGCGTGCTTTCTTCCTTGGATACCGGTGTGCTGACTTCATTTGTCTTGACCTGGACGAGGATGCGATGGTCGCCTTCCTGGGTGCCGCGTGCCTGGATTTTGAACGCGGCTTGGCCTTTGGGAGCCAATCGTGCCAGTGGATCAAAGACCAGGTTCTGGCCGCTGATGCGATACGTCGTCGGTCCGTCGCCGCCAATCGGTTGTAACCCCGGCGGCAACGTCGCAATGATGCGGACATCCGTCGCCGTCTTGGATCCTTGATTGACCACCGTCACCTGGTAAACGGTGTCGCTGCCCACTTCGATCGGATCGGCCGTATCCGCCACGCCAAAGAAGATCGCTGCCAGGCCTTCCACCTTGACGGCCTTTTCCTGCGATGCGGCGAGGCCCAGGTTGGCCTTGCCTTCGATGCGGAGTTTTTGTTGTCCCATTTCCACGGGCAACGCGGTCAACTCGACTTCGCCTGTCTCGCGAGCCGGCAATTCGGACAGACTCCAATAGACAGCATGCGTTTGCGGATCGTATTGGCCGTGGTTGTTCGTGTTGATGAACTTGAGGCCTTTTGGCAGGTGAGCAACGAGTTCGACATCCGTCGCCTTGGCGGTGCCGGGATTGGAAACCGCGACAGTGTAAGTCGCCTGGCGTTCCAGGTAGCGTTTGCCTGGTCCCGATACGCCAAGTTTGAGTTCGGGGGCAATGATTTCGATCGGGGCCCGATGTTCGGCAAGGAGGTTTCCCTCGCCGCGTACCAGCAGCACATTCTCAATCACTCCCGCTTTCTTGGCCTGCAACGTCAACCGCAGTTGACGACTCTCGCCAGGTTGCAAGTTGCCGATTTCATATTCCAGTTCGCTGCCCGCGGGGTGAACGAGTTCTTCCGGAACGTCTTCCTCCAGCATCACGTTGGCCGCGATCCCCGTGCCGTTGTTGGTGACTTTGATGTCAAACGAGACGCTCTGACCAATCAGCACGTTGTCCGGACCGGAGTGTTCCACCGTCAAAACGGGCTTGGTACAAACCGTCTTGACCGAAGCCTTGGATTGAAACGCGACGGTGGCGACGCTGCCGATTTCGCCTTCGGTGAGCGGGATCAACTGCACGGACACGGTGGTTTCCGAGTTCGCTTTCATCTCACCCAAATTCCACACTAGCGCGCCCGTACTGTCGCGAGTTGCTTGAGGCGACGCGTCGACAAATCGAGTGCCGTCGGGGATTTGATCCACCACCGTGACACCATGAGCGTCCACTCGGCCCACGTTTTTGATCTTGAGTTGGAACAGCGCGGATCGGCCTACTTGGATTTCTGCGGGAGCCAGTTTTTGTAACGTTAGCGCTGGTGTCTGAGTCCCTTCCAGTTGGGACGGTCCCGGGCGAGAGGATGTGTTTTCGCTCAATGAGCTAGTCGGCGGATCGAGATAGGAGCCGCTCGATCCGGAATATCCGGCGTCATCGCCGACCGTGAGCTGCGTCGACGGGTAATTGTTCGGCACCGGATCTTGGTTCTGATACGGGGCGTCGTTTCCGTCGAAATCCACACTTGCGACCGGAGGATGATTCACGACCGGGGCGAACTGTTGTTCATTGTTCGGCTGCAAGTTGGGTGTCGGCAGTGAACCGCCGTTGTCTGGCCGCAAAGCATTTGGCAGGACACCTTTGGCGTCGAATTGATCCGGGGAGAGGTTTGTCGTAGGTGTCGTCTGCGCGGTGGGACTCGGTTGAACAAACGAATCGATCGGTGGCTGAGTTGGCGGAATCGCCGGCATCGGCGAGCTATTGGGAATTGCGTGCAGCGACCCACTGTTGTCAAACGAATTTTGCACGGGCGGCTGAGCAGGAAGCGAATTCGACGGCCCGCCGTCCAACGAGCCCTTGAATCCGCTTGTTTCATCGTCGCCGTTTGCTCGGATAATCGGTGGTCGCGGTGGCAGCGGCGCGTCATCGAACGAGGCAGGCGTGCTCAGATCGTCGGGCTTCGAATTCGAAGGCTTGCCGTCGGAATTCTCTGAGTCGTCCGTGTCGCCATCGTCCTTGTTATCCTTGCCGTCGTTGTGAGACACCTCATCTTTTTTGGTCTGAGGGGATTCGTTTTCTTGACCGCTAAAGACCCCCTGAGCCTGCATGAGCGCGACCGTTCCGAGGACCGTAATCACAGCAACAATGGAAAGGCGAATCATTAAGCGTTTTTTTGTTCTTGCCATTGGATGGGTTCCAAGAAGAGCAACAGATTGTGGATGCCCAACCGAGGGACGCCAGACGAAGCTAGCTGCCCGTTCGGATTTAGTACGACATCGTGGATAGAAATAGAGCGAGGTAGATACCAGATGACGTTTTGGACGTAAAGATCAATTTGTGAGAATCGCAGATTCTGGATTCGTCCACGTGGCTTTCGTGGCCAATCATGCTAGTCCGGTTCAGATTGGCTTGCGGGCAACACATCGTCGTGCCCTTCACCGTGCTCCACACACCCTAGCTGCGTGATCCGGACTAGTGAGCGGCTTGAATCCCAGGTAGAAGCAGCAAGATGACAAGCGCAATGACCGCGAACAAAACAAAAGCACCCAACATGCTTAGACTGGCAAGAAACCTGATTGCTCGCGGCAGGCCCAAGACTAGCGCCACGATGCCACATAATGATACGAAGCCGAGCAACACATAAGTCGGGTGGAACCACATCCTAAGATCGTCGTTCGAGTAAGACCTGCCGTCCGGCATGACGACGACGGTCTTGTTTACGACTACCGTTTGCTGCTCACCATCAATTTCCCTTAGAGACGTGGTCCAACCCGACTGGTGTTCAACCTGGTCGAACAAATGAATGCAAAAAACTCCCCCAACTGCTAGCCCTATGACCGCGAGAACCAGCAAGGCATCGAGAGCGGACGAATCCCGCGGAGTGGGCGGTTCGAGGGGTTGCTCGATTCGAGACAGTCCTTGGCGAAACGCATCAACGACAGGATCATCCACATTTTCCATCGCTCTTGGCCTTTTGGATTGCTTGGAATCGTTTCAATTCGAACTTCACGGTCCCCCGGCTTCAATCAATCGCTGCGCCTCGGCCGCCGCATTCGTTTTGGGAAATCGCTTCACGATATTCTGGATTTGCGTCTTTGCTCGCTTTCGAACGGTGTTGTTCGGTGCGGCCAGCAGTCGCTTGGCTTCGGCCATAATCTTTTGGGCTTGCTCTTCGTTTTTGACACTCTCTTGTTTACGCAGCCAGGCGAGCGTCGAGGTGATTCTTTCTGGAATTTCGTAACCCTCAAACCGCTCCTGCAATTGATTCATAGCCACGTAGGCTCCGTAAAGGTCTTTCTGTTGGCCTAACTCCCACGCGGCGGCGGCGTCCTTTTTCAAATCGGCATCGACAATCGCATACAACGAATCGGCCGCTTGCTTTGTTTGTGGATCAGATGCTCTGAGCAACTTTGTAACGTCCGTCGCGGCCAGCGAATATTTTCCAAACTCAATCGCTTTCCACGCGTTGCGGAGGTTCGCGGGTATCGTTGCCGGATCGACTTTCCAACTTGCCCCAACCAGCGCCCGATCGATCGTGGCGGGACGATCTGACCAACTGGCACGTCGCAGTTGACCATCCGCCGAAATGTAGGCGGCTTGCATGATGTTCTGCAGACTGATTTCCGGGATGCCTACCTTTTGTTCCAACTCCCGCGTAACGTCCGCAATCACGGGCCAAGGAATTCGGGTTTGCCGCGCATAGGCCGCGACTTGCTGTGGATTAGTACCTGAATTCACGCCGATAAAAACAATCGGCTTGTCTTGATACTGCTGAGCCAACTCGACCAGACCTGGCCAATCACTTTTACAGCGCGGTCACGTCTCTTCATAAAACCACAAAAACGCGGCCTTCCCTTTCAGCATCTCATCGGTGATTGGAAGCGAATTGACCCACAGCGATGGATCGCTCGGCAGAATCGACGAACTGTCACCTGTCGGCTGAGCCACGGCAGTCCGGCTCGCAAGCGATGTTGCCATGACGCATAGCGAAAGCATCGCAACGGAGGAAGATAGATGCCGCATCTTGCTTGACTCCTTAAATGGACATTTGGCATCCGCATTATAACAACGACCTATCATGAGATGGTAAGCAGATGTGGGCAACAACTAGGTATTAACCGCGTCGTCTAACGAAGTACAGCACGACCAGGAACAGCGGGATCATCATGTGGTACACATACGACGTAACGCTAAAGAGCAGAATGCTGATTCGTGCGTCGTGTGAAATGAGTTCGTACATGCCGTAGAGGAGAAAGAGAGTGCGAATCCCGATATATGTGAAGCCCGAAATCATGCCCGTCATGCGTGCCCAAGGATAGCCATAGGATTTGCCGGCAAGCTCGCCAAAGCTGCTGATCAACAGGCCAACTCCGGCGACCGCGATTCCCAGGATCGCGAAAAACAGGCCCAATTGGCCGAGCACATTCATGCCGTATCTCATCGTGAAGGTCACTTCGCCCATGACCTTGAGATGGTCGTAGACGGTGTCTCCCTTGCGATAGAGTTCGTTCAACGCCAAGGCGATCCCCATGATGCCGGCCATCAACACCATCATGCCCGCGGCATTGGATGGCCGTGGGGTCGAACCGTAGCCTGCTCCCATCCCCATGGATGGCGACATTGGCATGGGGGCTGGTTGCACAGGGGCTGGTTGCATGGGCATCCCAGGTTGCATCGGCTGCTGCATCGGCGTGCCGGGCTGCACGGCTTGCTGCATCGCCATCGCGGGATCTTGATAGGCGGCCGGTTGCTGTGGCTGCTGGAAATGCTGCACGGCATTCGGATCGTACGCAGGCTGAGGACTGGGTGGTTGAAGTCCAGGATCGGCGACGCCGCTTTGCACCGCCGGATCGGATTGCATGGGAGCACTGGGTGGATTTGCGGGCGCTTGCGCCGCCGGCAGGATGATTGCGTTCCCACATCGACACTTGGCTTGTTTGCCAGCCATCGTGTCGTCCAGGGTGTACGTCGCGCTGCAATGCGGACATTGGAAAGAGAAAGGCATTGCGCTGCCTCGTGAACCGTTCGCCTATTGTGTCACTTCTTGTTCCGGCTGGCGCGTTTTTGGTCTTCCGCCTGGAGCCACTCTTCTGGCGTGATGACCCAGTCGCCGTTCAAGTCCCAACTGCGAAACTCGGCCACCTTCGCATCGGTCCAAGTCGATGAAAACTCTGACATTTCCAGTTGTCCGTCGGCGTTGGCGTCGTCGCTGATAAATGAACTGGGAACGCCCAACTTCGAGAGCCGGTCTTTGGTCGTGCGAGTTTTGTAGTACGCGAGTTTCGAGCCTGGTGATCCGGATGACGATTTGGAACCGTATTTTGATCTGGTCGACGAACCGGAACTGCTGCCTTTGGCAAAGTTGCTGGCACCATAAACCAACTCATCCATCGTGATGATGTGGTCCTTGTTGCGATTGTATCGCTCGGGCTTCGGCATCTTGGCCCACTCTTCACGATCGATGATGCCGTTGTTGTTCTTGTCGTACTGCTTCATTAAACTCTGGGCGTATTTTTTCAGTTTGGCGTGTTCTGACGTGCTAGTCGACGTGGACGAGCTGGAGGAGGACGTCTTGGGCTTCGAGGAACTCGACGACGACTTCTTCGCGAATGAGTTGCCGTAACGGATCGCGTACCGCTCGGCCAGTTCCACTTTGTTCAATCTGCCGTCGCCATCAAGATCGTTCTTCCGCGGATCGCCATATGTCCAACGAGCCTCCTTGATTTCCTTCGCATCCAGGATGCCATCTCGATTGCGATCATAACGGCGGAGCGTGTCCTTCATCTGATCGAGAATCCTTTTGTCGTAGCGTTTTTCCAGCGGCAACTTCGACAGCAAGGGACTGTCTTCGGGAAGGCCAAAACCGGGGACTAAAATCACACCCTCTTCGACTTCGACACCAAATCCCGGTACCAACGGTTCGTCCTTCTTGGCCAATTCATCCTGACGCTTTCGCTCAGCATCACGCCGCTGTTCTTCGTCTCGGCGACGCTGGTCCATCATTTCGGTGATCTTCGACAGTGGAATCGGTTGATTGGGATCCATTCGCAGCCGCTCGGCAACGCGATGGATCATGTGCCGCGCCGGTCCTTGAGCCTCACCGGGTTCGATCATCCCGTTCCCGTTGGCATCCATCCGCTTGAGCATCTCCGCAGGATTGAATCCACCGCCAGGGCCGCCGCCAAATCCACCGCCCGATCCGCTGCCTGGACCACGCCCAAAAGGTCCTCGCCCCGGCGGCTGGGCACGCACGCTCGCGACAACGGCGATGGCAACGACCGCGAGTGAGATCGACAACAACTGATTCTTATGCATACAGCCATTCCTTGGGTGAATACATACATTCTAACGTGGATGGCTCGGATACCGCGACTGTGGTACCTCCATCTATAACGTATTCTTGTCAATTTTGTAGTAAACGGAGATGATAGGGAACCGACTTCACAACACATAGGATGGTGATTGCATGGCAAATGAAAAGAAACGAAGGCCAAGAAAAGACGACAATTCAGGCCACGGCGGAAATCTGACGTGGTGGATCTGCGGTGCAATTGCCCTGGCGATTGTGCTGGCCTTGGTCGCGCCGGGATTTGCCGTCAAGTTTCATGTCGGCGGCGAAGTTTTCCTGCGAATGTTGCAAATGGTTGTCGTGCCGCTGGTCATGGCAAGCGTGATGAGCGGCATTTTGGGTTTGGGCGACGTCCGTAAACTTGGCCGGCCGGGCGCTTGTGCTGTTGGCTATTATCTTTGCACGACCGTCCTGGCCGTGATCACGGGACTGGTCGTCGTCAACGTGGTGAATCCAGGCCATGGCATCGACAAAGAGATGGTCGAAGGGGCCCGCAAGGAAGGTGAAGAGAAAGTTTCACATGCTGGTGGCGGCAAAGGCCGCAAGATCGAGTGGCACAACGTGACGGGCGATCGCACAAAGGAGAGTGAGACGAGTAAGAACGCAAGCGTTCCCGAAAACGGATTGTGGAATGTTCGCATTTTGATCGACCAAGTCGGAGATGCGGAGATGCCAGCCAAGGCAACGGTTGAATGGAGCGCCGATGGAAACGATTTTCAACCAGTCCGATTGAAAGATGTGCCCGGACGCACCATTCCGTCGGGCGACGGCGAGAATGACCAAGAAGCTGCGGACGACAACGAGGTGGTCGGCGTCTTCACCGCCCAGACGGACGCTGGCGTTTACCGCACGTCCTCGCCCATTCCAATTCCTAGCGAAGCAACATACGTCCGTGTCAAATTTCAGCCGTCCGACACCGAAGGCAAGAGTATTGTCGAAGCGTACGTGGTCCCTGGACCGCCTTCGATCGGCGATATCTTTGAAAACCTGCTGCTGATGCTGTTCACCGCCAATCTGCTCGGCTCGATGGTCGAGATCAACTTGTTGCCGCTGATCGTCTTCAGCATCGTCTTTGCCGGACTATTGACGACGATGGGCGAGAAGTCCGAGACGATCAAGAATCTGGTGATCAGCATCAACGACGCCTTGATGGGATTTATCATGCTGCTGATGCGACTCGCCCCGCTTGGCATCTTCTGTCTGGTGACGGCAAGATTCGGCAAGGCACAAATGGATGGGCAATTCCTCAAGCTGCTGCAGACGCAGGCCTGGTATATGACCAGCGTCCTCGGCGGCCTGGCAATCCACGGACTGGTCACGCTGCCCTTGATCTTGTGGTTTTTCACACGCCGCAATCCGATTCAATTCATCCAGCAGATGTCGCAAGCGATTTTGACGGCCTTCTCCACGGCCAGTTCAACGGCCACTTTGCCGGTTTCGATGGAATGTGCCGAAATGCGGGCTGGCGTTTCGCGGCGCAGCACGGAATTTGTTCTGCCGCTGGGTGCCACGATCAACATGGACGGTACGGCGTTGTACGAAGCTGCCGCCGCGATCTTCATTGCGCAAGCCTATGCCATGGTCGATCCTTCTTATGTGCTGACGCTGGACAAGCAGGTCGTCATTGCCGTGACGGCAACCTTGGCGGCCATCGGTGCCGCGGGGATCCCCGAAGCTGGTCTGGTAACGATGTTGATCGTACTGAACGCAGTCGGCCTGCCGTTAGAACTGATCGGCTTGATCATCCCTATCGACTGGCTGCTCGATCGTTTCCGCACATCAGTCAACGCGTTCGGCGATTCGGTCGGAGCCGCACTCGTCGACAACGTTATGCCAACAGAAGGGTCGTCGTAGCCACCATCGACAGGTTGCTGCGATCACCTTCCGTCGAAGTGAGGTGGTGAGATTACCAAGACTCTCGGAGCAGGCGAATTAGATTTGTGAGGCACGCGCGGGGAAAGGGGGTCAGGTTATACCACGGCCAGTTAGTAATGTCCGCCTACGGCGTTAAACGAGGACATTTTCTACTGGCCGCGGCATACTTGGATGCCGCGAGCGAAACGCATTTGTCCGGGGGGGAACGGTTTTTCATTGTTTGAATCGTTCGGTTGCGCGATTGACGCTGTTCGAAATGGACGGCGACTATGAAGCGTCAATCGCCTGGGCTTAGAATGCACCCTACGTCCTCGTGGCAGACCATCCAAAAAAGGTACCTGACAGTGCTTTTCCACCCCAGTTGGGACCACATCAAGTGGCTGGTGTGGCTCTTCTTGGCTTGGACCTTTTACCTGGCCCCAGCCGAGGCATCTCGATGGAGCGGCGGCTATCGGAACTGCAAAGGTATCTTTGCGGTTGGACGGACTACTTCGGCTTGGCGGCCCAGTCGAAGCGGTTCGATCGTCTCGACCAGTGGATGCGACGCCGGTGTGCCACGGTCAGCGTTCGTTGTCAAACGTTGCAGCAAGGAATTCACTGGCGAAGCCGGCGAAGCCAGTGGCACACAAAACGGACAGTGCCACCCCGCCGACATTCAATCTCCAATCATACTCTTCCAACCCGGCATGTCGCTGCCTGTGCACAGGTTACAGGATTTGCTGCCTTTGCACAGCTGGCAAATCGCCGAGTTTTGGCAAAATCGGCAGTTGCTGTCTCCATCGCAAACCGCGCATTCTCCTGTACCGTTGCACCAATTGCAGAGTCCATTCTCACATTGACACTTCCAAAGGTAGTCATCCAGCAACCATCGATCCCCATTTCGGACGAGCTTGTAACGAGTAAGTCGGTACGGATGGCTACCGTGAGAACCGGGCTGCACTTCAGCAATGAGTTGGCCATCCTGTTTGGTTACAAGCTTGTATGAATCGGCAGGATTGGGCGAACGCTGGAGAGTCTGTTTTCGCGATTCGAGGTTGGCGTCCTGATATCGAATCATCCGTTCCGTGCCGTGAGCTGTGATGAATTGATGGCTCAATGTGGGCTCGGCTTCGAGCCGGATGCGATCATCGGCGGCGTGGGCGGCAAGACTCGCTTCGATCACTTCACGCCAAGTCATTTGTTCTGCCAGCTAACTTGTCTAATTATGTCTGTCTATCATCTATGAAAACTATTCAATCCCGGTTATCCGGAATAAATTGGGTCATAGCCCGTTATACCAATCTCTTTGAATGAGTCAAATTCACACATGTGGGTTGCAGTAGTGAATCTTCAAATTTGGAGCCGAGTTGTTCTGGCTCAAAGTTGGTGTCTTGGTTGAGCGGTACACCCCTTCCTTTGCCCCCTGACTAGTCCTTGTCTGCGCGAAGTACCGATACGAATGCTTTCTGCGGGATATTAACCTGGCCAAACTGCTTCATTTTTGCTTTGCCCTTTTTCTGTTTGTCCAGGAGCTTGTTCTTGCGTGTGACGTCGCCGCCGTAGAGTTTCGCGGTTACATCTTTTCGATAGGGCTGGATCGTTGATCGCGCGATGATGGTGCCGCCGATGACGCCCTGGATCGGGATCTTGAATTGGTGGCGGGGGATCGCTTCCGCAAGCTGTTCGCAGTAGTGGAGCGCGCGAGTTCGCGCCTTGTCGCGATGAACCAGATAGGAAAGCGTGTCGACCGGCTCTTTGTTGACCAGGATGTCGACCTTGACCACGTCTGTCGCTCGATATTCGATCGGGTCGTAGTCAAACGATCCATATCCTCGCGTGATCATTTTCAGCTTGCCATAGAAATCGAAGAGCACCTCTCCGAGCGGCATCTCGCTTGTCACTTCAACTCGACCCGCCGAGAGGTAATTCATCGTCTGACGCTCCGAACGATGTTCTCTGCACAGTTCCATGACGGGACCGACGTATTGATCGGGCGTAAGAATCGATGCTTTGATGTAGGGCTCCGTGGCCGACTCGATCTTCATTGGATCAGGCCAGTAGCTGGGGTTGTCGACATCGATCGTCGTGCCGTCTCTCAAGGCAAGTTGGTATTTCACCGATGGGGCCGAGATGACCAGGCCGATGTCAAACTCTCGTTGCAGGCGCTCTTGAATCACATCCAAATGAAGAAGGCCGAGAAACCCACAACGAAATCCAAAACCGAGCGCCGCCGAACTGTCTTTTTCGTAGGTCAGTGCCGCGTCGTTGATCGCCAGTTTGTCGAGGGCCTTGGTAAGATCCTGGTAGTCGTCCGCGTTCATCGGATAGATCGACGAAAAGACGACCTGCCTGGCTTCCTGATAGCCAGGAACGGGCTCGGCTGCTGGGCGATCAACCAGCGTGATTGTATCGCCGATCTCAATATCGCGAACGCTCTTCACGCCGGCGACAATATATCCGACCTCGCCGGCGCCGAGCTGTTGCTTGGGATTGAGCTTCAACTGATTGTAGCCCAACTCCTCGACCGTAAAATCGCGGTCCGCGTGCATGAAGTGGATCGTGTCGCGAGTCTTCAGTGTGCCTTCCATCACGCGACACTGCAGAATCACGCCTCGGTACTTATCGAAATGAGCATCGAAAACCAAAGCCTTGAGCGGCGCGTCCGGGTCACCCTGAGGACCTGGCAGCTTCTCGACGATGCCCGCAAGCACGTCTTCAATGCCGGCGCCTGTCTTTGCCGAAACCGGGATCGCCTCAAACGGATCTAGCCCCAAGTCGGCATCAATCTCTTCGCGCGCCCGGTCAACATCGGCGGACGGCAGATCAATCTTGTTGATCACTGGTAGAAGTTCCAGATCGTGCTCCAGGGCCAGATACAGGTTGGCAACCGTCTGCGCCTCGACGCCTTGGGATGCATCGACAATGATCAACGCACCTTCACAGGCCATCAGGGAACGTCGAACTTCGTGCGAAAAATCAACGTGGCCCGGTGTATCGATGAGGTTCAGCAGATAGTCTTGACCGTCCGGGGTACGGTAGTTGAGCGAAATCGTATTGCTCTTGATGGTGATGCCCCGTTCACGCTCGATATCCATCGCGTCCAGCAGTTGGTCGTGGAACTCACGTTGCGTAACGGCACCACAAGCCTGGATCAGTCGATCGGCCAGCGTCGACTTGCCATGATCAATATGGGCGATAATGCAAAAGTTCCGAATATGTTTCATGCGCGCGGTTCTTGTAGAAGACACCCTGGTGGTTCGCCCACCGCTAGAATTCTAGTAAGTGACGGTGGCGACTGATAGGGATTTGAATCCTTGACACAGGCTGGAGACTCGTAGTTCCACAAACTTCGAAGGATGGCTGAGAATTGTAGAAGAACGTCGTCCAATGCAGTGCCAAAGTGAATTGCCAAGAGTGTCTGAAGGCGTTTGGACTGGGGGTTGCTTTGTGCCACGACTCACAATTCAACTTGTCTAGCTTTTGAGCGAAACGGGCACTTCGTCGATTTTCGCGGCAAGAATGAAATCGTTCATCTCCTGGGTTGAAGGTCAGCCACCATCCAGTCCCAATTCGGTGGCCATGCCAACCATTGCATCAATAACAAATTGAATGTGCTCGTTCAATTCGACGCCCAGATCTTCCGCCCCTTTAACAATGTCGTCGCGATTCACCCCAGCGGCAAAACCCTTGGACTTCATTTTCTTGCGAACGCTCTTGGCTTTCATTCCATGAATGCCTTCCGGGCGGACGAGGGCTGCGGCACTGATGAACCCGGCCAGTTCGTCACAGGCATAGAGTGCTTTGTCCATCAACGAGACACGCGGGCAATCTTCCAAATAGTCAGCGTGGGATTTGATGCAATAGATGACTTCTGCGGGATAGCCGCGCTCGGTGAGGATCTCGGAACCCTTCAGCGGATGATCCGGCGGATTGGGCCAGCGCTCGTAGTCAAAGTCGTGCAGCAGCCCGACGATGCCCCATTTGTTCTCGTCCTCGCCAAACTTCTTTGCGTAGGCCCTCATCGCCGCTTCGACGGCCATCATGTGCCGGCGAAGACTCTCACTTTCGGTATACTCGCAAACCAGGGCGTGGGCTTCATCGCGGTTCATGGGAGCTGTCAGCGGTCAGCCGCTCTTCTACAATTCAAAGTCGCCACCGCCGCGCGTTGGCTCCGGCTTCTCTTTGGTTTGTTGCAGTTCACGCCAGGGCTTCTCTTTTTCGTAGCTGTCCAATTCCTGCTGCAACTGTTTCTTCACTTCGCCTTCGCCCATCGCGACCGCTTTGCTGGACCACTTCTTGGCCGTCGCGAAGTCGCCCGACTCGGCGTAGCTGGCGGCCAGCGTGCTGATAACGTGAGCCTGCTTGTATTGCGTCACTTCGCAAGCCTTCAGCGCCAGTTCGATAGAACGCTGGCCATCGCGTATTTTGTCATCGGGCGACGTGGCCAGCACCCAAGCCAGGTTGTTTAGCACACCGCCATTTTTGGGATCCGCTTTCAAAGCAACTTCGTAGTCGGCGATCGCATCCGCATGTTTTCCAATACTGAGCAAGGCATCGGCACGTCCTCGCAATGCCGGCACATTGTCGCGATTGTCACGCAAAACGGATGTAAAAACACTGATGGCCCGCCGCGGCCGTTCGTCGCCGACAAAGTAGGATGCCAGTTGCATGCGATACATCGTGTTGGCCGGGTCGCTGGCCACCAGCCGTTCCATATCTCGAATCGCCGCGCTGTAATTGCTTTCCGCAGCCGAAATCAAGCTGCGCAGAAGCACGCCTTGGATTAAACCCGGCTGGACTACCAATGCCCGCTCAACGTCTGCCCGCGCGGCTTTTGCATCATCGAGCGACAGATGCACACGGCAGCGCATTAACAACGCGGCAACATTGTTGCGGTCGATCTTGAGCGCTTCGTCGAGATCGGCCAGTGCTTTTTTGACTTCGCTCTGCATCACGTGGATGCGGGCACGAAGCGTATGCGTGTTCGGCGACTTCGGGTCAACGCGGACCGCCTCGTCCAGGTGCTTCAATGCCTCGTCGTATCTTTCTTCGCCAATGAGTGCCTCGGCCAGCGCGTGATGCGCGATGACGCTGTCGTTGTCATGCTCGAGCAGCTTACGAAGATCTTCGGTCGCTTTTTCCACTTCTCCTTTGCTGAGGTAGTACACGCCGCGAGTTCGTAGCGCGTCGGCGTTCGCGGGGTCGGCGACGATGGCCTGGTTATAATCAGCCAGCCTCAATCGATCTTCGGTTTGAAGATTTCCGCGCAGCAACAGCGCCTTGGCCAATGTTTGGTTGTCGTTCGTTGTGTGGCGGATTGCTTGTCCGGCAGCACCGATTGCCTTGACTCGGTCCCCGCCGGGCAACGCCAAGAGCCGCGCCAGCAGATAAAACGCGTGATTGAATTTTTTGTCGTAGGTGACCGCCTTTTCCAACCGACGCACGGCTTCCGTCCGTAGGACTTGCCAACCTTGCGGAGGCCGGTCTCGATCCAGCACGTTGCGCGACAACATCTCGGCATATTCATACAACGTCGACGCGGCCAGCTTGCGGGCGAAGGCGTCGTGCTCCTCGCTGAGCCCCTTTGTGATCGCTTGGTCGCATAGATCGACGGTCCGTTCCAAATCCTGGCGGTTGCCCGCAAACAGTTTGACAATGACGGCCTCATCGAGATCTTTCAGTCCCGCATCTTGTGCCGCGCCCGATTGAACGAACGCACCATGAATCGCGATTGCCGTAAACAGAACAACAGATTTGGCTTGCATGGAACTAAACTCCGATTAATAACATCACCAGGGTGGGTTTTCCAACAAGATCAACCACCGATTATGACGCAAAGTGCGAATTCTCGCTATCCAAATGTTTGCAGTTCAGACTTCCGAAGTTTTCCGAAATTTCGGAAGTCTCCGTAAATCTCCGAGGTCTAAGAAGACTTCGGAAGTTGGCCGTCAACTTGCTGGTTCTTGGTCAACAGCGACACGACGACCAGCGTGAGAAATCCCAGTGGGATGGTCACAATTCCCGGTTGAGTGAACGGCGTCAGGGCCAAATTTTCGTCAATACCGTAGACGCTTTTGAACGTGTCGGCACTGAGCAAGATCCAGGCCAGCGAACTGGTCATGCCGACGATCACGGCGGCGATGATTCCTTGTTTCGTCGTGCCTTTCCAGAACAACAGCATCACCAACGACGGAAGATTCGCGGACGCCGCGACGCTGAATGCCCAACCGACCAGGTAGCTGACGTTCATGTCCTTGAACAAGATTCCGAGCACAATCGCGATCGCACCCACAACCACCGACGAGATCTTGGCGATACGGACCTGTTCATGATCGGTCATTTCCATGCCGGCGACATTCTTCAGCAAATCGTGAGCGACCGCACCGCTGGACGCCAGGATCAATCCGCTGACCGTTCCCAGCACGGTCGTAAACGCGATCGCCGAAATGATGGCGAACAACCATTCGTTCATACTTTTGGCCAGCAGAGGCGCGGCCATATTGCTGTTGGTCACGTCCATCGAACCGCTGGTCATCGCGCCCAATCCCAAGTACAGCGTCAACACGTAGAAGAAGCCGATGCTGGCGATGCCGACGATCGTACTCTTGCGGGCGCTGATTTCGTCCTTGACCGTGTAGTAGCGAATCAAAATGTGAGGCAGCGACGCCGTGCCACAGAACAGCGCGAGCATCAACGAAATAAAGTTCAACTTTTGGATCGGGTCGTCGCTGCGGATTCCTTTAAACTTGGGATGTTCCCCAGGTCGCAGAACACGGCTGCCCGGTGTCGGCTTTTGGAAATAGACGGTGGCTTGCGTTCCGTCGCCGTTATCGATTGTGTCCTTGCCCCAAAGCATAACCTCGCTTTCCTGCAGCGTGCTAAAGAAAGACATGGGGCCGAGCGCGCCCGATTCTTCTTTACCGTCTGGAAGCTTGCTGATGCGGCCAACTGGGTGTAATTCTGGCTCACCCTTTTTCGAGCCTTTTTCTTTACCGTTGACGTAGATCTTTCCGTCGCGTTTGGTTAGTGTTTGCGCCTCATACGCCATAAACTTACCGTCGGAATTCGACGAGATACTCCAAACCATTTCGTTGCCAGACTCGGTGTCTCGTGATTGAAAGAATGGTTTTCCTGGATCCAGCGCCGTCACATTCGCACTTTGGAATTGTGTCAGATTTGAGATCTCTTCCAGCGTGAAATGCCACACCATTTCGTCTTCTGAGTCTTTGTTGAGGAAAACGACGGGCCCGACTGGCCAAGGCTTTCTCTCTCCCTCGTCTTTGGATTGGTACTGTTTGACAACATCCGCGGGAATCTGCTGTCCCGCAATCGGCCCGACATTTTTGAACTCGTACGCATCCTTGCCGCCCGGTTTCGTTTGAAACCCACGCGTCAGGATCATGATCGTCAGCACGGCGCTGAAGATCACCAACAGCGAACCTTTGAGAAACTGAACCCAAGTCGTCGAAACCATCCCGGCCGTGACGACGATGATAATGACCGTCGTTCCCACGATCACGACACCGACCCAGTGCGAAAAACCGAGCAGCGGCTGGATCAACACACCCGCGCCGACCATCTGGGGAATCAAATAGAAGATGCTGACCGCCAAAGTGCTGACGCCGGCGGCCAACTTGATGCCGCGCGAATCAAACTTCGCATCCAGCGCGTCGGCAAACGTAAATTTCCCCAATCGCTTCATCGGCTCAGCAACGACGAACAGTGCCACGATCCAACCCGCCAGATAGCCGATCGAATACAGGAAACCGTCGTAGCCATAAAACGCGATCATCCCACAGATGCCAAGAAACGAAGCGGCGGAAAGATAGTCTCCGGCAAAGGCAATCCCGTTGACGAACCACGGAATCTCGCCATGTGCGGCAAAGTAGCCTGCGGAGGATTTGGCACGGCTGCCCAAATAGAAACTCAGGCCCAGCGTGATGCCGACAAAGATGAAAAAGACAACAACGGCAACGAAAGAAGCTTCATATATCATTTCTCACTCTCCTTGCCATTCGCTTCGGTATCGTCGCCTCGGCAGATCCAACCGTAAATCAGCGCCAGAATCAGAGCCGCGATGATCAGCCCAAATCCATACAGGATCGCGAGGTTGACACCCGCCAACGGTGTCATTTCCATCGTCTGGGGAGACAGTGCATTGATCGCCACAAAACCGCCATAAAGGATCAAATAGACGCCAAACAAGACGAGCCCGATCCGGGCGTTGCTAGATTCCATTGATGACCTGCTGAAGGAGAGGAAGAAAAACGGAAAGGATTGGCATGCAAGATAAGGTGCGGTGGGCGGATCTGCAACCGAACGGACGCGACAGATTGGGCTATTATGGTTGATCTTCCGGCGTCAAAGATCAAGCCAAGCCAATAGAATCGTCCTCAATTCGCTAGCCGGATTCTTGCTCAATCGAGTTCATCCATCGTGCCAAGCTCTGTTGTGCTTCCGCGAACGACGGTCGCAGGGCGATTGCCTTGCGCAGGTGTTCGATCCCCTCTGCGATTTGCCCGCGCCGTGCCAAGGCGTTGCCTAGATTCTTGTGTGCCTCGGCAAAGTTGGGCCGGTACCGGATGGCCA
>CAYFJO010000021.1:0-55379 GCA_964343305.1 uncultured Pirellulaceae bacterium
ACTGTCTTTATTGTTTGGGTGGCTGGGGTCGAGCGCAGCGAGCCCCCGGCGCGTTGATGGTATGCGGGCTCGCCGCGCTCGACCCCAGGCACACTCTCATCCGCCACAGAGTCGGAGTCGCCCCGAGCCGCCGTGTCACTCAGTGCACGTGAGCCGACGGCGCTAGCCGCGGGTTCGGTATCCTTGACGTTCACCCAGCCGTTCTCACCCGAAGCTAGCGCCTTCGGCTCACCGAAAAAACCGGGCGTCGGTAATTCATTTAACGGCCATCCGTCGATCAACTGCATGGCAAAGAACAGCGTCCCATCCTGTTCGTCGATGGCGAAGATGGGAACAATGTTGGGGTGCTGCAAGGTTGCCGCGGCGTGGGCTTCGCGCCGAAAACGCTCGCGGTGCTGTTGGTTACCGACTCGATCGGCCGACAAGACTTTCAAGGCGACGCGCCGGTCAAGCGACTTTTGAACGGCTTCATAGACGACGCCCATTCCTCCGCGTCCGATCTCGCGAATCAGTTGAAAATCGCCGAGTTGCTCCCAAGGTGGCCTTTCGTATTGGCCGCCGGACGGCACATTGGTCGTTACGTTCTCCCCGGCGAATTCTTCCAGCGCCGCAACCGTCGGAAACACTTCATGGATCTCACGGGCCAGATGCGGATAGCGATCGATATAATCGGCAACCGACGGCCCTTCCCCATTTCGTTGCCGTTGGACAAATTCCTCGGCAAGATCCAGTACGATTTCTTCAATGTTCATTGCAGCTTGCTACGCTCAGATCTCATGCACGTCCGAAAGCCCTGGCAATAATTGGATGGCGGCCCGCAAACGCTTGATGGCACTCAAGTACCGGCCGCCGGCGCCGGACTTGGACATCCCCAATACCTGCGCCGCCTCGGCTGTGCTGAGTTGTTCGAAATGCCGCAGCACCAGAATCTCGCGATCCGTCGCATCCATGGCGTCCAACTCGGCCTGAATCCGACCATGGACTTCGGCCTTCATGGCGGCTTGCGACGGCGATGCAATCCGGGCGGCAAATTGTTCCGCCAAGATCACGGAACTGGCCTGAGGAACACCCAGTGCGTGCAACGGCACCTCCCGGCGGGCGTCGCGTTTTTGTGTGCCCAGGTGCCGCGCGTGAATCTCGGCCAGTTTCAGTCCGGTCAAATGCCGTAACCAGAGATAGAACGGCAACTGTGGTGCCGCCGTGTAGTCGTCAAACTTTCTCGATGCATCCAGCAAGGCATCCTGGACGACGTCCGATTCGTCGACCCGCTGCTGAATTCGCGGATTGATCCGCAGCCGCACCATCGACTTAAGCCGATTGCGATGCTGCGAAAACAAGTCATCACGAACGGCTGGGTCTCGCTTCGCTTCGTCGAGCAACTGGTTGTCCGGGTCACTAAACATGGGAATTTGAGAATCTGCCAACTTTTTTGCGGACGTTTATCCCTCGATTCTACTTAACAATCTAAGTGTCCGCACCCCATTCGCGCCTGTTACTTTCGCGGACCGCCGAAAGTCTCGACGCACTTCGCCGCTCGGGCGCAAAACCAGAGGCATCTGGTCTAGATTGCATAAGCAACCCGTCCCGAGCGGCGAACTGAGTCGAGACAGGTCCCATGAACGAAAGAAAATGATGGGCTGATGCTCAATGTCCCTCGACAACTTGATCCGCACCAAATCCCACCACTGACGGAAAACACCCATGATGAACGTATATCGCCTCTGGCGTCGGCTCTTTGCAACATTCAAGTCCCCAACACGATCAAAACAGCGATGTCGCCTCGGACATGAAATTGAGCCGTTGGAAGACCGCACGATGCTGGCCGTCGAGTTGGTCAGTGCTGCCGACGCGAGCCTGTTGGTTGACACCGCCAGTGGCGAAGATCCTCGCATCAGCGACAACGGCCGTTATGTTGTTTTCGAAAGTGAGGCTCCAAACTTGGTTCCCGGCCAAGTCGATAGCAACGGCGCGTATGATGTCTTTTTGAGGGACCGTATGACGGGAACCACCACGCTGCTCAGCCATACGGGCGACGGCGTGACGGCCGGCGACGCCATCTCGCGAGATCCCGCCATCAGCGGCGACGGCAGTACGGTCGTGTTTCGCAGCGAAGCCACCAACCTCGTCGCCGGCTTCGTGGACAACAACGGCGGCGACAGCGACATCTTCAAATCGGTGGGCGGCGCGGTGTCGCTGGTCTCGGGCGCTGGCGGGTCGGCGACCGCCGGCGGAGACGGAGATTCCAATCAGGAAGGCAACGGCGATGAAAACGACATCGCGATCAGCGACGACGGCAGCGTCATTGTTTTTGAGAGCAAAGCCACCAACCTGGTCGCCGGGTTTGTGGACAACAACGGCACCGGCTTTGACGATGCGGACATCTTTCGGTCCGCCGCCGGCGTGATCACGTTGGTCAGCGGCGCCGGCGGATCGGCGACACAGGGCGGCGATGGCGGGTCGAGTCGCCCTGTGATCAGTGGCGACGGCAGCGTGATTGTATTCGAGAGCGACGCCGACGACCTGGTCGCGGGTTTTACGGATAACAACGGCAGCGGCTTTGGCGAGGAGGACATCTTCCAGTTGTCGGGGGGGACGCTCTCTCTGCTCAGCGGTGCCGGTGGCTCGGCCACCGTGGGAGGCGGCGGTGTGTCCAGTCATCCGTCGATCAGCACCGATGGTAGCGTCGTCTCGTTCTCGAGCGCGGCGACCGACCTGGTCGCCGGTTATGTGAACAACGGCAGCGGCCGTGAGATCTACCGCTCTTCCGCGGGCGTGCTGTCGCTGATCAGTGGCGCCGGCGGCTCGGCGACACAAGGCTCCGACGCGAATGCTGATTCCAAGTCGTTTGTCAGTGGCGACGGCGGCACGATCGTGTTCCAAAGCGCCGCCAACAACCTGGTCGCCGGCTTCGTGGATGGTAACAGCGGCGGCAACGACATCTTTCAATCGTCCGGGGGCACGCTGTCTTTGGTCAGCGGCGCCGGCGGCTCGGCCACTCAGGGAGCAGACGGCTTCTCGTCTCGTCCCATGATTAATAACGATGGCACGAAAATTGTGTTTCAAAGCTCAGCGACCGACTTGATCGCTGGATTTGTGGACAACAACGCGTCTTTCGATGACATTTTCGTCTCCTCCAGTGGCACGCTTTCGCTGGTCAGCCATAGCAGTGGATCGACGACGGAGGGCGGCAGCCTGTTTTCATTTGACCCGATCCTCAGCGGCGACGGCACAACGGCCGTGTATGAGAGCGAGGCCGACAACCTGGTCGCGGGGCTTTCCCCAGGCTCCGAGGGCGACATCTACGCCAACACGCTCGCCACGTCGATCAATGAAGTCGTCTCGCCGGCCGCCACGCCGAGCGCCTCGGGAAGCGGCGAAAGTGCGTTCAACACGCGAGATACGTTCCTGAGATTCGTCAGCGACGACGGCCGCTTCGTGGTGTTCGTCAGCAACGCCAACAACCTGGTTGCCGGACAGGTGGATACGAACAACGGCGACGACGCCTTCCTGCGCGACCGGCAGCTTGGGACCACGATCCTGCTCAGCCATACCGGCGACGGCGTGACGGCCGCCAATGGGCAATCTCTGCCCCCTTCGATCAGCGGCGACGGCAGCACCGTCTATTTTCGCAGCAGCGCCACGGATCTGGTCCCCGGTTTTGTCGGTAGCGGCGAGGTACAACTGTTCAAATGGCAAAACGGTGTGGTCACGCTGGTCAGCGGCGCGATGGGGTCGGCCACGGTCGCCAGCGATGGCGCAGTTGACGACAAATATGCAGTCAACGGCGACGGCAGCGTGGTCGCGTTCGCATCCGAAGCGTCGGACCTTGTTCCCGGCTTCGTGGATAACAACGGCAGTTCCTCCGGTGACACGGACGTGTTCAAGTCCGCCGCTGGCGTGCTTTCTTTAGTCAGCGGCGCTGGTGGTTCAGCGACCAATGGCGGCGATGGAGCAAGCCTCTTGCCGGCGATCAGCGACGATGGGTCGCGGATTGTGTTCGCCAGCGGCGCGAGCGACTTGATCCCCGGTTTCGTGGATAACAACGGCGTCGGCGGCCTGTCTACCGACATCTTTCAATCCGCGAGCGGCGTGCTTTCTCTGATCAGCCACCGGGCCGGTTCGACCGTCGAAGGGGGAAACGGAAGGTCCTTTGCCTTTGATGCTCGAATCAGTGGAGACGGAAGCACGATCGCATTTACCAGTTCGGCCAGCGATCTGGTAACCGGCTTTGTCAACAACAAGGCGGATGACGTTTACAGGTCTGTGGCAGGCACGGTTTCGCTGGTGAGCGGCGCAGGAGGCTCGTCGACTATCGGCGGTAGCGGGAATAGTTTTGATCCCGAAATCAACTTTGATGGTGGAACCATCGTATTCCGCAGCGAAGCGACCGATCTGCTCGCGGGATTCGTCGACAACAACGGATTTCAAACCGATCTATTCAAACTTTCGGGAGGGACGTTGTCGCTTGTCAGCGGTGCGCTGGGCTCTGCCACGCAGTCAGGCAATGGCCGTTCCGAGTCTCCTCGAGTCAGCGCGGATGGATCGAGCATTGCGTTTGAATCACTTGCAACTGACTTGATTCCCGGTTTCGTCGAGAACAATGGCAGTTTCGACCCCGACGCGTATGTGTCGGTAGACGGCACCATGTTACTGGCCAGCCATACTCCCGGTTCCACAGTGACGGGGGCCAACGACCGCATCTTCGGCATTCACATGAGCGCGGACGGCACTGTTTTGGGCATGGAAAGCGAGGCCGATAACCTGGCAGCCAACGACTTCAATTTCGGCGAGGAAGATATCTTCGCGTTCGAGGTCCCACAGAACGAAACCGAAATCGCTCTCGGCGCAGGTGTACTCACAATCACGGACATTAACGGTGGAACGTCCGATGATGATCTGACGCTCAGCTATTCCGGCGGCACGTACACGCTCACCGACAACGGTGGCTTGTGGATTACGACCGCGATTCCCGGCGCGACGGGCGATGGGACCAGTACGGTTACCTTTCCCGATACGGGTGTGACGAGCATTGTGGTCGACACCTTGGGCGGAGACGATTCGCTGACCATCGATTTTGGCAGCAACTTCAGCGTGCCAATGCGGTACGACGGAGGCGAGACCGACGAATCGGCAGTCGGCGACAGCTTGACGCTGACCGGCGGCGGTACGTTTGCCACGGCGACCTACAACTTCGGCAACGTCGTGGGTGGTGACCTCGACAACGGCACGATCGACATCGACGGCAATCCGACCATCACCTACACCGGCCTGGAACCGATCACGTCGAATATCAACGCCACCGACGCCACGCTCAACTACTCGGCTGCGGCCGAAGGGATTACGGTCGAGGATGCCGCGGCGGCCGGTCAGACCACCGCCAAATCGACGGCGGGCGAAACGGTCACGTTCAACAATCCGAGCGGCTCGCTGGCCGTCAATACCGGCGGCGGGGCCGACGTTGTGACCGTACTGGAACTCGACCCTGCCTGGACGGCCGACCTGTCGATCAACGGCGACACCGACGACGTCGTCAACCTCGGCGGCGACAGGAGCGTTGTCGATAGCAACGACAATGTGGGCCTGACGACCTCGCTCACGGTTGTGGATGGCAACCCCGCCATCGCGTACTACGATCTCACGAATAACGAATTGAGTTTCGCGCGTAACAGCCAGCCCAATGGGACCGGCACGTGGACGACGGCCACCGTGGACACCGCGGGCAGCCCCCCGTCGCTGGCGGTCGTGGACGGGAGGCCGGCGATCGCCTACTACGAGGGCACGAATGACGATCTGAATTTCGCCCGCAACAGCCAGCCCGATGGCAGCGGCACGTGGACCATCAACACGGTCGATGCCGCAGGCGTTGTGGGGAACTATGCGTCACTGGCAGTTGTCGATGGCAAGCCGGCCATCAGCTACCGGGATTTCAGCAATGGAGGTCTGAAGTTTGCGCGGAACAGCGAGGCCGACGGCAGTGGAACCTGGACCACCGTCACCGTGGAATCGGGGCTCGCTGTGGGTCTTTACACAACTCTGATGATTGTCGACGGGAATCCGGCCATCAGTTACTACGGCGGCGTCAATGGCGATCTCAAGCTCGCACGCAACACGCTTCCGGACGGCAGCGGAAGCTGGACCATCAGTACGATCGAAAGTGAAGGATCGGCGGGTCAGCACGCTTCGATGGCAATCGTGGACGGCAATCCCGCTGTCAGTTACTACACCGGGGTCATCATTGACACGCTGAGGTTCTCCCGCAACAGCCAGCCCGACGGCAGCGGCACCTGGACCACCGTTACAGTTGACTCGGCGGCAGGTGTGGGCGAATACACGTCCCTGGCGGTCGTGGACGGCAAACCAACCATCAGCTACTACGACACAACCAATGGTGATCTGAAGCTGGCGCAGAACAGTGCGGCCGACGGCAGCGGCACATGGACCACCTTGAAAATCGACACGGAGGGCGACGTGGGCGAGTACACGTCGCTGGCAATCGTAGACGGCCACGCGGCGATCAGCTACTACGACCGTACCAACGGCGATCTGAAATTCGCGCGGGTTGGTCGAGGAATTGACAGCGGCGGCGGCGATGTGTCTATCACCGGCGCGGAAGTAAACGTAATACGCGACATCTCGGTCGGCGCCGGCGACGTGTCACTGACGACCGACGCCGTTGACATCGCCGCGACACTCAGCGGGACGGGAGATTTGTTGCTTGAGCCCCAGACGGTGTCGCGCTCGATCGGCCTGGGCAACGGCATTGGCGACCTGAACCTGACTGGAACCGAACTGGCATTTCTGGCCGACGGCTTTGCCGGCATCACGATTGGCGACACGACGACGGGGACCGGCGCAGTCGACGTCAATTCCGCCGCATTTACCGATCCCGTGACGATTGCCGGCGGGGCGACGACCGTGTTGGACCTGACCAGCGGCGGTACGCCGATCACGCTGTCCAGTTCTGCTTCCGTTTCCGTGGACCCAGGCGAAGCTTTCCTGATCGACACGGTGGATGCAACTGGTGACGTGGGACGCGACGTGTCGCTGGCGATCGTGGACGGCACCCCGGCCATCAGCTACTTCGACAACACGAACATTGATCTGAAGTTCGCTCGCAACGATGCGGCCGATGGCAGCGGGACATGGACTACTGTCAGTGTCGACACCGCCGGCAATGTGGGCCAGTTTACGTCGCTGGCGATCGTGGACGGCAACCCGGCCGTCAGCTACTACGACATCACAAATGGCGATCTGAAATTCGCTCGCAACGATGCGGCCGACGGCAGCGGGACATGGACTACGGTCAGTGTCGACACCGCCGGCAATGTGGGCTCTTACACGTCGCTGGCGATCGTGGACGGCAACCCGGCCATCAGCTACCACGACGGCACGAATCGCAATCTGAAGTTCGCCCGCAACAGTGCGGCCGACGGCAGTGGCGCCTGGACCATCGTCAGCGTCGACACGCCGGACACGGTGGGCTTTTACACGTCGCTGGCGATCGTGGACGGCAACCCGGCCATCAGCTACTACGACCTCACAAATGGCGATCTGAAATTCGCTCGCAACAGTGCGGCCGACGGCAGTGGCGCTTGGACCATCGTCAGCGTCGACACGTCGGGCACGGTGGGCTCTTACACGTCGCTGGCGATCGTGGACGGCAACCCGGCCATCAGCTACCACGACGGCACGAATCGTGATCTGAAGTTCGCCCGCAATAGTGCGGTTGACGGCAGTGGCACGTGGACCATTGTCGGCGTCGACACGGCGGACCAGGTGGGCGAGTATGCGTCGCTGGCGGTCGTGGACGGCAAGCCGGCCATCAGCTACACTGACCGCACCAATCAGGCAATGAAACTGGCCCGCAACAGCGCGGCCGACGGCAGCGGAACATGGACCACGCTCACGCTCAGTGGCGCCGCGGAACGGGTCCGCCAATATACGTCGCTGGTGGACCTGAACGGCAAACCGGCCGTCAGCTACTTTGAATTCAACAATCGCGATCTGAATTTCGTGCGGGGCGTGGACCTGGACGGCATTGCGTCGTCCGGCGGCGACGTGACCGTGACGGCCGTGGGCGATATCACGGTCAATGGAGCCATCAACGCCGACAACGGCACGCCCGGCAACGTCAGCCTGACCTCCACCACCGGCAACGTCATCGGCACGCCGGCCGGAATCGCCGTCACCGCCTCGACCGCCACCATCGACGGCAACCTGACCCCCGGCAGCTCGCCCGGCATCTTCACCGTCGCCGGCGACGCGCAACTGGCGGATGCTTCCACCTTCACCATCGAAATCGACGGCACGGCGGGTGCGGGGGTTGCGGGTGGCCATGATCAACTCAGCGTTACCGGCAGCCTTGATATCGCCGGAACCACGATGTTAGCGACGGCGGGTTCAGCAGCAGTCTCGCTCGGTGACAGCTTCACCATCATTTCCCGCACCGGCGGGACAGGTACATTTGACGGGTTGGCCGAAGGCGCTGTGGTCAGCACTGATTTCGTTGGTTCGGGATGGCCAGCTACGATCAGCTACCAAAGTGGCGACGGCGACGACGTGGTGCTGTTCGTCGATGCGAGCATCTGCCTCGAAGTAACCAACACCAACGATAGCGGCGCCGGTTCTCTCCGCGATGCCATCAACTGCTCCAACAGCAATGCCGGCGTCGACACGATCACGTTCAACATTCCGGGTGCCGGGCCGCACACGATCGCGCCTCAGTCACCGCTGCCGGCGCTGATCGATGCGGTCGTCATGGATGCAACGAGCGAACCGGATTTCGCCGGCACGCCGGTTGTTGAACTGGAAGGCAGTTCGGCCGGCGCGGGAGCCAATGGGTTGGAAGTTCTGGGGGGCAATAGCACCGTTCGGGGGTTTGTCATCAATCGCTTTGACGGTTCCGGCATCCGGATCGAAAGCGGCAACCACAACACTATCGAAGGCAACTTTATCGGCACCGATGTCGCTGGCGCGGTGGACCAGGGCAATGGGCAACATGGCGTATTGATTGTGAATTCGCTGAACAACACCCTCGGCGGAACAACCGCAGCGGCAAGGAATGTGATTTCGGGAAACCAATTGCACGGCGTCTCGTTGGCCCAGTCGACGGGCAACACAACGATGAACAAGGTCATGGGCAATCGCATCGGCACAACCGCTGCGGGAACCGCTTCCATTGGCAACTCGCTTCATGGTGTTCGCATCGGTGGTGGCACTGGCAACATGATTGGCGGAACTGCGACCGGCGCGGGCAACTTGATCTCGGGCAACCTCAATTCCGGCGTCAAGTTGGAAAACAATGCCGACAACAATTTTGTCCAGGGCAACATGATCGGCACCGGCACCGCCGGAACGCTGGACCTGGGCAATGCCCAACAAGGCGTCTTCATCCTCAACTCGTCCAGTAACACCATCGGCGGGAGCGCGATGGGAGCGGGCAACGTGATCTCGGGCAACAATTTCAACGGCGTGTCCATCACCAAAACGACCGGCAACTCGACCGGCAACGTGCTTCAAGGCAACAAGATCGGCACCGATGCCGCTGGCAACACCGCGTTGGGCAACACTTTGCAAGGTGTTCGCCTGAGCGGCGTCGCGTCCAACACGATCGGCGGCGACAACATGGCCGACGAGCGCAATCTGATCTCGGGCAACGGTGAGTCCGGCGTCAAGCTGGAAAACGGTTCGACCAACAATTTCGTCCGGGGCAATGCCATCGGCACCGACATCTCCGGCACGCTGGATCTTGGCAACACCTTTCAAGGCGTTTTCATCGTCGATTCAAACAACAACACGATCGGCGGCACGGGCGCTGGAGACGGCAATGTTATCTCTGGCAATAATCTCAACGGCATCTCGATCACGGGTACCAGCACAGGGACCGTGATCCAAGGCAACGCCATCGGCACGAACGCCGCTGGCACGGCCGCTGTGGCAAACACGCTCAACGGAGTTCGCATCGGCGGCGCCAGCGGCCACACCATCGGCGGCATGGTGGCGGGCGCGGGCAACTTGATCTCGGGCAACAGTCAGGCCGGAGTCAAACTGGAAGCCAATGCGAACAACAACATGGTTCAGGACAACTTCATCGGAACGGACATCAACGGCACGATGGCTCTGGGCAACACGCTGGACGGCGTGTTGATCGAGGATTCATCCAACAACACCATCGGCGGCACGGCCGCTGGAGCGGGCAACTTAATCTCGGGCAACGACCGCAACGGAATCTTGCTGGCCTTCGGCCCCAATGCCAACATCATTCAAGGCAACACAATCGGCACGGCGCTCAACGGCACCAGTACCTTGGGCAACAACCGCGGCGGCGTGTCGCTTTTCCAAGCCACCAACACAACGATCGGTGGCACGGTCGCCGGAGCGCCGAACATCGTCGCGTTCAGCGGCATTGCCGCCGGAGTGGAAGTTACGGGCGGCACGTCATCCGGCAACGCCATTCGCCAAAACTCGATCTTTAACAACGCCACACTGGGCATCGAAGTCGGCATTGCCGGCGTCAGCGCCAACGATCCAGACGATCCCGACGTCGGTCCCAACCAAAAACAAAACTTCCCGGCCCTCTCAACCGTCGTCCTCACGGGCGGCAACCTGGACATCACCTACTCCGTACCCACGATCACTCCCAACGCAACGTTCCCGCTGTCCATCGAATTCTTCATCACCGACGGCCTCACTCGATCCGGCAAAACTTTCCTCGGCTCAGCCAGCTACCTCGAAGGTACCACACCCACCGCCACTGTCCCCGCTGGCGGCGCTACCGCCGGCACACTCATCTCCGCCACCGCCACCGATGCCAGCGGCAACACCTCCGAATTCTCCAACCCCGGCACCGTCACCACGCCACTGCAAGCAGAGAGTCAAGGGACAAGCGTCGAGGGACAAACGCTCTCCGAATCCCAATTACAATCCATCCTTGCCGCCGCCATCACAATCTGGCAAGACGCAGGACTGACAAGCGATCAGGTCAACGGGCTGCAATCCGTCGATGTACAAATCAGTGACCTGCCCGGCAACTTACTCGGCGTGGCATCCAATGCCGCGATCATCATCGACATCAACGCGGCGGGGCACGGATGGTTCGTTGATTACACGCCACTCGACAACAGCGAGTTCACCGACGAGGACGCAGATGCACTGGATCAGATGGACCTCTTAACCGCGCTCCTGCATGAGTTCGGGCATGTTTTGGAACTGGCCGACTTGCTGGTCGGTTACGACGATGACCTCATGTCTGCCTGGCTCGAACCGGGGACACGCCGGACGCCCATTTAGCACGGATGATTCGCTGGGCTTCGGGTTACTTTTCATTCGCCAGCCGTCCTTGCCAGGTCTGCCGGCGTGTGAACTCGTCATCGATCACCCGTCGCACTGCGGACTTGTCCAGACACCATGATGGCCCGATGAAGTAGTTTGGCGGTGCGTCGCCGCTGATCCGCTCGATGACCATCGATGGCGGCATTCGTTCCAGAAAATCAACGACCGTGCGAACATAATCGTCGCGCTCCATCAATTGCATTTCACCTCGTTGGACCTGTTCGCCGAGCGGAGTGTTCTTGACGGCGTAAAGATTGTGAATCTTCACCGAGTCGATTTTCAACTTGGCAACTTCATCGGCGGTGGCCATCATTTCTTCGTGACTCTCGCCGGGCAGGCCCAGAATCGCGTGGGCGCAAATCTCGAAGCCTCGCCCACGACTTCTTTCCATGGCGTCGATCATCGCGTCGTGATGATGGCCGCGATTCATCCAGTCGAGCGACCGGTCGTGCATGGTTTGCATTCCATATTCGACCGACAGATGGGTGCGATCAGCCAGTTCGGCCAACAAATCGAGCACATCGTCGGGAACGCAATCGGGACGAGTTCCGATCGTCATAGCTACTACTTTTGGGTGCGACAGTGCCTCCTCAAAAAGTGGGCGCAAGCGATCTACTGGCGCATAGGTATTTGTCGCCGGCTGAAAATAAGCTATGAAGTGGTCGCAGTCATAGCGGCGTTTTAACCCGTTGATTCCTTCATCGATTTGCTTACGGATCTCTTGTCGCGGCACGCGCCGACTGGGACTAAAGCTTGTATTATCGCAAAATGTGCAACCGCCAATGGCGATTGTTCCATCAACATTTGGGCATGTGAACCCCGCGTTGATACTAACCTTTTGGACTCGATGGCCAAATCGCGATCGCAAAAAGTAGTTATAAGAAAAATAGTGAAATCCCCGATCCCTCCAATCGTTCCCAGGTGTTGTAATAGTACCTGACCGAGAAGCACTTTCGGTTGACGTTAATTTGGGACTCATTTAGAGTGAAAAGGAGAAAGGAATGATACATTCTTCAATTTAACGATTGATCAACGTGTCTGTTGTTGACGCATTCCACCATCATATCACATTCGTTTTTCCAACACAGACACACAGCGCAGTGAGAGGACCCCATGCCTGAAAAGATTTATGGAGAACTGGTTCCCGTCGGAGGCGGCGATCCAATTCCGTTGATGAAAGACAAGCTTCGTGTCGGACGTCGCGAAGGGTGTGATATTGTTTTGCGGTTTCCCAACATTTCTGGGCATCATTGTTTGCTGGCGATTGACGAAGGGTATTGGTTCGTCAAGGACTTGAATAGCCAGAACGGCGTCAGAGTGAACGGCCAGAAGTTGATCGGCGAAACACGAAAACGCCTTGATCCGGGCGATACTTTGACGATCGCTCGGCACAAGTTCGAAGTTCAATACTCGCCGGTCGACAATGGCGCCGTCGGCGCCCCGCCTCAAGACGAGCGGGCGGAGAATTACTTCCAGCAATCGCTGATGCAACGCGCCGGATTGGTCCGACGGAAGAAAGATCGCAACAAGGGTGGCCGATTTAATCCGACAGATATGAGTCCCGGCCAACTGAAGAACAACGATCCAAACGAACCAATTTAATCTCGACAGCCGGTTGCATCAGACTTCCGAAGTTTTTAAAACTCCGGAAGTCTTTTTTATTGCGTTTGGCGAATATCGCCAAACGAGAACCAGCAAATGTGGAGAACACGCCTTGGCCGATTCAACGATGCTTGCCCACATGGTCTTTTTCACCTTGAAGGACAAATCACAAGAAGCGATTGATCGGCTCTGCGAATCCGCCCGAGAGCATTTGTCGGGGCATCCCGGCACGGTGTTTTTCGCGGTCGGCACGCGAACGCCCGATTTGGATCGCGACGTCAACGATCGTGAATTCGACGTGGCACTGCAACTCGTTTTTCAGACCCGCCAGGATCAGGACACGTACCAAGCCGCGCCTCGCCACCAATCGTTCATTGATGCGAACAAAGACAATTGGGCAAAAGTTCGCGTCTTCGACTCGGACGTGAGCGACTAAACCGCTGAGGAGAATATCGAATGTCGAACAAAGAACTTCGAAAGTCGAAACTGATTTTACCTTCAAACTTCAGCATTCCCTGTTCGATATTCGATTTTCCGATCCTTGCGATCATCCATCTGTTATTACTTTCGTTGTGCACGGGCGACCTAGGAGCCAAGCAACCCAATCTGGTCTTCATTCTCACAGACAATCATGGTGCGTGGACGCTTGGTTGCCACGGCAATAAGGACATCCGCACTCCGAACATCGATCGGCTGGCCGCCGAAGGTGTGCAGTTCGTGCGGGCCATGGCCAGCAACCCGGTGTGTTCGCCGACGCGCGCAACGTATTTGACCGGATTGATTCCTTCGCAACACGGGCTGCACTCGTTTCTGGACAACAAATATATGATGGGGCCGGACGCGTATTACACGTTGAAAGAGTTTCAGACGTTGCCACGGATTCTTCATTCTGAGGGCTACGTCTGTGGGTTGAGCGGCAAATGGCATTTGGGCGACAACATCCGACCTCACGATGGTTTTTCGTATTGGATCACCATGCCGCGCGGCAGCACCGGCAATTTTTACGAAGATCCGATTATCGAAGACGGCCAGGTCAAGAAGACGCCCAAGTATATGACCGACTTGTGGACCGAGCACGGGATCAAGTTCATCGAACAGAACAAAGACGGCGACAAACCATTCTTTCTTTACTTGGCTTACAACGGTCCATATTGCCTGAGCCGGTTGCTGCTTCGACCGGCGCAAAATCGCTGGGCCGATTTTTATGCCGACAAACATCTGCCCTCGTTTCCGCGCGACACGGTTCATCCGTGGCAATACAACAACCTGGAGTATCACAACAATCTGGTCAGCATCCGGCGCGTGGCGGCAGAAGTGAGCGCGGTCGATGATGGCGTCGGGGCAATTCTAGATACGCTGAAGAAGCACGGGCTGGACGAGAACACCATCGTTGTCTTTGCCGGCGACCAGGGTTGGATGGGCGGCCAAAACGGTTTCTTTGGCATGGGAGATCATACACGGCCTATCACGGCTCACGACATGATGATGCACGTGCCGATGATCTTTCGGCATCCCGCCGGGATGAAACCCGCCAAGTCCGATATCATGGTCAGCAACTATGATTTTCTGCCCAGTTTGTTGGACTATCTCGATTTGAAGCATCGCAAACCGAGCAAACCTAAGTTGCCCGGACGAAGTTTCGCCCCAGTTCTGCGCGGCGACAAGGTCGAGTGGGAAACCAAGATGTTCTACGAAATGGAAAGCTGTCGCTCGGTACGAACTGAGGATTGGAAGTACATCGCCCGCCGCTCGCCAGACGGTCCGACGGAGTTGTATGACATGAAGAACGATCCACACGAGCGCGTCAACTTGTTTGGCCAAGCGGGCTACGAGGAGCAAACCAAGGAAATGTCCGGCAAACTGGACGCGTTTTTTGACGAATACGCGGACCCTCAGTACGACATCTGGAAAGGCGGGCGATCGAAGGCACGACGATTGGTTGCCCCCAAGGGCCACCCGGATTATCGGCCGCTACGCCGGCGCTAGCCGTCTAGCAACCATCGATCAGGCGTGGGGCAGAATCGCAACACTCCATGCTGCCAAAACACCACATCGGCCACGGCGTTGATTAATACGAATCTATGCAGCGGATTCGTGCAACATCGTTCGCTACCGCTGTTTATGGCATCGCATGACGACCTGCATCGTGGAGTTGGTATCCGTCCTGCACTGCTCGCGTCAAAACCAATCCCTGCGAGGCCGATGATGCTGTTCAATGCTGCTCGACAAACCGTACTGGTTCTGTTGCTGACAATTGGTTCCCACAACCCGTTGTTTGCCGCGGAACGCACTGCAGCACAGCAGAGATTTGTGGTCCGTGTCCGATCGGAAATCACGGTGAAATCCCCGGTCGTTTCCGCTGATTCTCAGCAACTGGGCTGGGCCGTCACCAGCACCAATCCTGTGGGACTCGTCGTGCAGCTAGAAGCTGTTGAGACAAACCATCTTTTGCAACAAACCACTGCAACGGAAAAACTTCGTCTTCAGATCGATCCCAAGAGTGGCAAGGCATGGACGATCGACTCGTCCACCGACCGTGCAATTCAAGCATCATCTCAAGGCGTGGGGTCAGCGAGTTTTGTGCTGTCCACGGAGAGTGACGTTCGGCAAATGGTGATCACCACAACCTTTATCTCGAAAGATTGACGATCACACATCGCTCACTGGGAATCGTTGCTCTGCGGCGAATCCGTGTGTGCGACGTTGCCTGGCTAATCTGCGGGACGCATGTCTGATGACTGGTCATGCTTCCAAGGTTCAATCCAAACAGGAAACTCACCGACGCGACATTGCGCGCAATTCACACGGTTTTGCAGCAGGTCATTGATGTCGCAATCCGAATCAATGGCACCCTCAAGGATTGGCGTGCCGTCGTGGGGCGAATCGACGTGTTGAGTACGCGCACGAACGAAATCGCCGAGGATGCAATAGCCCCACTGGAGAGCTTGGTCTTTGGTATCGGCCTCGATTACACAGTCAAGCCCGAAATCGGTGCCAGGACAATCGGGCTCACCCGTTCCCAGCACGCCGCACATTTCAAAGTAACAGAAGACAAACTTAGGCACGGTTCTGTGAGTATCGAGTGCACAACGGGTTTGCACAGCCGTCGCCGCGAGTTGCGACACCAACGGCCGTGCACGAGTGTCAATATAACAAATAGTGGGATCGTTGCCCTACGTCAAGGCGATTCGGCGAAGCGGAACTCTGCGGCTGTGCGTTGGGCGTTTGTCTAGTAAGCTTCGATCCCGTGCGCGGTTACCGATAAGCAGCTTACCTGACAATTTGGCAATGATTGACGAATCTGCTGAGCGCCCGACCGACTCACCCCAGTCTCAAGCAACTCAAGATGTCCGAGATGCGTTAACTGCTGCAACTTGACCAGCCCCGAATCGGTAAAGGCTGGGCCTTTGATTCTGACGTAGTCCAACGAATGGGGAAAGTCAGCAAGTTGGCCGACAACGACGAGGTCACCTTCGTCATAAGCATAAATGCTCACGGAATAGATCTTCCCATTCACATAGCGAATGGATCCCCATGGTCGGTCGTCGTCGCGAATCTCGTCATCGGTCGTAGACCACGAGTTCCAGAACGCAGGCCGGCATTGTCTATCGATGAAGTAGATGGGAACAAAAAACCACTGCGCAAACTGACCATCTGATCCGTAATCCGCCTCGCGATGTCCAATACCAACACCGTGCACGCTCTGATCTATGACGCCCATCGGGCGAAGAAGTGAACAATAGCTACCAACGTATGCACACATCATGCAAGCGAGGGTTACCAGAAAAAGCAACGTGCGCAAGCGAAATGCCAAGAGTCTTCGTAATGTCATCCGTGACCTTTAGATCGCCCAACAGAGTACCGACAACTTGTCGGAAAGTAAGCAGAAACCACAAAACAACGTACCCACACTCCTGATCGCTGTGCACTGAGCGCTGGTGGTCGCGAAATCCACATTTGCAATGGGGAAAGACGTGGACTGGTGGTAGCCGTTATCCAACAATCAAAAGTGCAATATAGGGCACGAGATTGAACATCACAAAAAGTGCCTTGAACAAGGCGAGGTAGGAGTAGATGACCACCGTGAAAGTCTCCTTCGACAATGGAAACCACATGCGTTGCATGCGGTAGACCAGATCGGGGGCGAAGGAGCACACCGCTGTCCAGAAGAACAACAACCCACCGTTAATGATCGTACACCACATGAAAAATGCTCGGAGTGTTGGGATGTCCATGGTTCCTCACTTTCTGTTGGGTTCGACGTGAGTTCAGGCACAATGTGACCATCGAGATTAACCTCTCAATGAGACTTCGCCGCGTACCGGTTAATGGAGAGTCATCCTGGGTACTTTAGCAAGGCGGCAGCCGAATTGACAAACATCGCGGCATCGCTACGATGACCGGAGATGGATTGCCCGTTTCCACACTTCTGTGCGTGGCCTTCTTTTTTGTAACTTGCCCACCTTGAAACAAGGAAGTCTTTATTCATGACCACCCAAATCCTCGCTGCTCGCAACGGTGATATTACGCCGGAAATGGAATTTGTCGCCAAGCGTGAAGATCTTCAGCCGGAGTTGATCCGTGATGAAGTTGCCACCGGGCGGATGGTGATTCCGGCGAATAAGCAGCATTTGGCTCAAAGCCTCGAACCCATGTGCATTGGCATGGCGGCCCGTTGCAAGATCAACTCGAACATTGGCAACTCGGCCGTGACCAGCAACGTTGAGGAGGAATTGGAGAAGCTGCACACGTCGGTTCATTATGGGGCCGATACCGTGATGGATTTGTCGACGGGCAAGGATATCGACAGCATTCGGGGAGAGATTATCAAGAAGTCGCCCGTGCCGATTGGGACCGTGCCGATTTATCAAATGCTGGAAGAGTTGGGCGGCAACATCGAAGACATGAAGCCGCAGCATTTTCTCGACATGGTCGAGCATCAGGCCAAACAGGGCGTCGACTATATGACGATCCACTGCGGCGTGATCATGGAGCATCTGCATTTGACGGTTAATCGAGTGACCGGCATCGTCAGCCGCGGCGGGTCGTTGATTGCCAAGTGGATGATGACGCACCAGAAACAGAATCCGCTGTACACGCATTTCAACGATTTGTGCGACATCATGCGTGAGTACGACGTGACGTGGAGCCTTGGTGATGGCCTGCGTCCCGGTTCGATCGCCGACGCCAGCGACGAGGCCCAGTTTGCTGAACTCGAAGTGCTCGGCGAGTTGACCAAGCGCGGGCAAGACAATGGCACGCAGGTCATGGTCGAAGGTCCGGGACACATTCCGATGGACCAGATCCAGATGAACATCGAGAAACAAATCGAGATATGCAACGGTGCGCCGTTTTATGTGCTCGGCCCCTTAGTCACGGACATTGCACCGGGTTACGACCACATCACCAGTGGCATTGGAGCCGCGCTGGCAGGATGGTATGGCGCGGCGATGTTGTGTTACGTGACGCCGAAGGAACACCTCGGCTTGCCCAACAACGAGGATGTCAAGCAAGGTGTGATCGCGTACAAGATCGCGGCCCATGCTGCGGATGTTGCTCGTCACCGCAAAGGCGCACAAGACCGCGACAACGCGTTGTCCAAGGCACGTTTCGAATTCGATTGGAAGGAGCAGTTCCGTTTGGCACTCGACCCAGAGACGGCCAAGGCCTACCACGACGAAACGTTGCCGCAGGACACTTTCAAGAGCGCCCACTTCTGTAGCATGTGTGGACCGAAATACTGTTCGATGAAGATCACGGAAGACATTCGCGAGATGACGAACGCGAAAGACGTCGTTGAGTTGCAAACCTCGACCAGCGACTAGTGTTCAGGCAGGTCTTATTTTCGTGTGCCACTGGCTCTGCCAGTGATTCGCAACTGTCAGCACTGTGGTACCTTACACTGGCAAAGCCAGTGGCACACAAACGGAACTAGGGATGACGGAAAGTCCATGCGAGTCTCCGACGGCCGTCGACAATCCCGAGATTCCGTCCGTCGACTATGAGTCGCTGCCGCCGCTAAAACAAGACCGGGCGTTTTGGGGAATGACTGGGACGTTGTTCTTCGGTGCATTCAACGACAACGTCTTCAAACAGCTCGTGCTCCTGCTGGCCGCCACCAATGCCACGGCTGAGGGCAGCGATCAACAAGGCCCGGCGATGATCTTGTTCGCCGCGCCGTTCATCCTGTTTTCGGGGATCGCCGGTTTTTTTTCTGAGCGAAACAGCAAACGGCTGATCATCATCCTTTCCAAGGCGGCGGAAGTCGTTGTGATGTCGCTGGGACTTGTGTTGCTGATTGCCTTTCCTATGGCTGGCGTCGCGTTGTCAGACGGCGCTGGTCTCGCCGGACTGTTTGCCGTGTTGTTTTTGATGGGCGCGCAAAGTGCGTTCTTTGGTCCGGGAAAATTCGGCATGTTGCCAGAAATGCTGCGCGAGCGGGACTTGCCAAAAGCGAACGGGATCGTGATGATGGCTTCGTTTCTGGCGATTATCTTTGGCACGGCGATGGCCGGGCCGTGCAAAGATTTGTTTGTCGATCCGGGTTATCCGTGGGTGGTGGGCGTGTTTTGCGTGCTGATCGCCGCGATCGGCTTGACTTCTTCCATTTTCCTGCGACGCACTCCCGTCGCCAATCCGGACCTGCGGTTTGAATGGTCTGCCGTGGGAATTCCCACGGATGTTTGGCGTTACTTGCGCACAGACGGGGCTTTGCTCGGCGCATTGGCCGTCACCTGTATGTTCTGGCTGATCGGCGGCGTGGTCTTGATGGTTGTGAACAATCTCGGACTGGGCGGCGTGTTCTACGAACGCGATAACAAGTTCGCCGACACATGGACCAGTTTGCTGAACGCGGCGGTGGGCGTTGGTATTGGATTGGGATGCGTTTCGGCGGGCGTAATCTCGCGCGGGCGTGCCGATTTTCGGTTGATGCGAATTGGCTGTGCGGGGACCGTCCTTTGGTTGACGTTGCTGAGCATCCCAGGAACGGAGAGTCCGACGTTGCTCAATTATCCGATGACCCTTTTTGTGCTGATGTTGCTGGGATTTTTTACCGGTTTGTTCATCGTGCCGTTGCAGGTGTTTTTGCAGTCGCGGCCACCCCAAGGCCAAAAAGGCCGAATCATCGCGACGATGAATCTGACGAATTGGATTTTCATTTTGTTCTCGGGTGTGTTATACACGGCGTTAGCTCCGTTGTTTGAGCGGCTTGCTTGGATCAACGGCATGTTCCTTGTGACGGCAGGGTTGATGATGCTCGTCGTGATCTTTTATCGGCCTAGGGACGAACGGGAAGTAAAGGAAGAGCCGGAATGTTAGGCGCAAAACTGAATTGCAGCGATTACCTCCAACGTCTGGAAGCCGAGATTGCGCGCATCGACCAGGTGGCGATGCAACGTTGGGCGGATCGGATCTACGAAGCGTGGCAGAGCGAGCGGTTCGTCTTCATCATCGGCAACGGCGGATCGGGCACGACGGCCAGCCACATGAGCGAAGATCTCGGCAAAAGCACGCTCCGCGAAAGCGACCTGAACGACGAATCCAAGCGGCGTTTGAAAGTGCTAAGTCTGACGGACAACGCCGGGTGGATCATGGCTGTCGGCAACGATTTGGCCTATGACCAGATTTTCGTGCAACAGTTGATGAACTACGGCAGCGAAGGCGATTTGGTCATTGCGATCAGCGGCTCCGGCAACAGCGCCAACATCCTGAATGCCGTCGACTGGGCGAATCGCCACGGGCTCACGACTTTTGGACTGACCGGCTACAGCGGCGGCAAGTTGAAGGAGATGCAATGCGATGGCCTACACGTCGAGTTGGACGACATGGGGATGGTCGAAAGCATCCACCTTTGTTTGTTCCACTGGGTGCTGAACGACGTCTTTGCACGCATCAACCACGAAGGACGACATGGTTGATTGTGGAATTCGGAATGCGGAATAAAGAGACCGCGCGCCCAATCCGCATTTCGCAATCCGAATTCCGCAATTCTCCAAATGAATCTCGGCATCGAAATCGGCGGCACGAAACTTCAACTAGGAATTGGTCCTGGCGACGGGAGTGAATTCGTCGCGTTTGAACGGCTCGATGTCGATCCCCGATACGGCGCGAGTGGCATTCTGGAGCAGATTGAAAAGACCGCCGCCGGCATGTTGCAGAAACATTTCGTTTCGCGCGTTGCTTACGGATTCGGCGGTCCGGTCGATGCGGTTCAGGGTCGTGTCGCAACAAGTCACCAGATTGGTGGCTGGGATAACTTTCCGCTGGTCGAATGGACCGAGAAGACGCTCAATGTTCCGACCACGTTGGGCAACGATTGCGATTGCGCCGCGCTCGCCGAAGCGTCGTTCGGCGCGGGCAGGAATTGCCGCATCGTCTTTTACATCACCGTCGGCACGGGCATTGGTGGCGGACTGGTGATCAACGGCAAGTCGCACGGCAGCGATCGGCCTGCGATTGCAGAGATTGGCCATCTTCGCCCGGGGCTTCACGACGACCGGCCCGACGCCACCGTCGAGTCGATCTCCAGCGGTTGGGGCATCGCAGCCACCGCTCGAACGCGCATTTCAGGCGACATCTCGCCGCCGTTCGAATCGATGCGACCCAGCGAATGTCCGACCAGTCGAGAACAACTTCACCTTCGCATGGCCGACTCGCGTCAAGCCGACGACGAGTTTATCACCGACTTGCTCAACCGCTGCGACAGCGACCTCGACCGGCTGACGGCGAAAATGGTCGGACAAGCCGCCGCCGAAGGAAACGACGTGGCCCGCGAGGTGCTCGAGCATTCGTCACAAGCATTGGGCTGGGCTATTGCACAAGTGATCACACTGGTTGCCCCGGAAGTCATCGTCGTGGGCGGCGGCGTCTCTTTGATGGGCGAGCAACTGTTTTACAGCCCACTTCGACGGCAAGTGGAACGATATGTGTTTCCACCGCTCGCTGGATCGTTCCAAATCGTGCCCCCGGTGTTTGACGAACTGGTGGTCGTTCACGGAGCGTTGGCGTTGGCGAAACGAACGGACGCTTAGGCCTTAATCGTTCGTGAAACGTCTTTTGGTCAAGGTGGTCACCCTGTTCGAGACGTGGAACGCTTACGGTTGGAGGTGTCGGATCAATGGTCGATTCGCTTGCGACAGACATCGCGATTGGCTCTCCGCAACTGGAGGAGTCGAACTTTACTCCATTCATTGTACCCCATCGAGGCGTGGAAGTGACCGACGTTTTTCTCGTCAGACGTCCGAGTCTCTTTGCATTTTCGCCCGCACTTCGGGCAACGGATAATCGATGATAGGCAGATCGAGTCTGGCAATCTCTTTTAAGCGTCGCCAGCCTCGTGTGACGAGCGTTTCGCGCTCGCGGACGAAGTTGGCATCGAGTGTCCGTTTGTCGAAGTCGCCTCCAAACAAAATCTGCTCGAAATCGTCGGTGACGATGAATTGGGCCAGCGATGGGTTGCAGCGGATGTGACGTTCGCTGGTCGTGTGCAGGACTTCGGGGTCGAGCATGCCAATGACGTAACGCAGATAAAGATCGCTGTCCGTGATTTCTTCGACGTCTTCGCCACAGACGTCGCACAGATAGCCTTCTTCACATTTTGCCATGGTCGGTCACAGTCCGAGCACGTCGTACATGTTGTAGATGCCGGGATCTTGCTTTGCGACGAACTTGGCCGCGGCAAGTGCCCCTAGCGCGTAGCAATCGCGATTCGTCGCGCGAACGGTCAACTCAATGGTTTCGCCCAGCATGCCGAACACGATCGTATGTTCGCCAGGATTGTCGCCCACGCGCAGGGCGTGGTACCCGATTTCGTTCTGCGGACGCTGGCCAGTCATCCCTTGGCGGCCGTGCTGATGTTTCTCTTGCCCCATGACGGCCGCAATTAACTCGCCGAAGCGAAGTGCCGTTCCGCTCGGCGCGTCTTCTTTGAAATGATGGTGACGTTCGATAATTTCGACATCCGCGCCGCCCGGTGCGTCCTTTAACGCCGCGCCGGCCGTCTCGGCCAGCTTCATGGTCAGATTGACCGCCAGGCTCATGTTGGGCGCCCAGACCAGCGGAATCGACCTGGATGCGTCGTGGACTTTTTGCTTTTGAGATTCGCCGAGACCTGTTGTCGCGACCACGAGTGGCGTCTTTTGTTCGAGGCACTTTTCCACGATCGACTCGCACGCAGCGGGCACCGAAAAGTCGATGACCGATTCAACTTCGCTGGGCAAAGCATCGCCCAGCAACACGCCAATCGGCTCGATGCCTGCGATTTGTCCGGCATCTTTGCCGAAGTTCGGGTGCCCCGTGTGTTCGAGGGCAGCGATCACGTCGAGGTCCGAGGCCACACTGCCGAGAGCAATGAGACGTTGTCCCATTCGACCGGCGGCACCATTGACGGCGATTTTTGTTGGCATGAGGTTGCTAACTGTAAAGTTGAATGGCTTTGATGATTTCGTTTAGATCATTGGGAACGGCGACGGCACGATTGGCGAAGGAGGCTCGTTTCACGCCGCGGCTGCCCAGCACCTTGTTGAATTGTTCTTGATCGGTGGTGTGATAGGCGACCGTTGCCGTGGGATCTTTGAGCAAGTGTCCTGTCAAGATGCAAACGACGCGGTCGTCGGCGCTGATCACGCCTTCTTTTCTGAGCAATCTCGCGCCCGCGACGCTGGCAGCACTCGCTGGCTCACAACCCATGCCACCCGTGCCGACTTGTGCTTTGGCGTCGAGGATCTCTTGATCGCTCACTTCGCGCACGACGCCGTCGCAAATCTCCAGTGCTCGCAAACACTTCGTCAGATTTACCGGCCGGTTGATCTCGATGGCGCTGGCAATCGTCGACGCCTTTTGACCGGCCATGTCCAAATCCTTGTAGTAGTTGCAGGCAATGCACATTTCACCCTGGCCGGCGTCCCATTTCATATCACGGTTTTCGTGCAACTCGAAGAGTGTATTTGCACCCGTCGCATTGATCACGGCCAACCGTGGGATGCGCTGGATCAGTCCGATTTCCTTCAACTCGGCGAAGGCTTTGCCAAAGGCGCTCGAATTGCCGAGGTTGCCGCCGGGCACGACGATCCAATCCGGCGGTTCCCAATGCAACGCCTCCAACACGCGAAGCATGATCGTCTTTTGGCCTTCGAGCCGAAAGGGATTGACGCTGTTGACCAAATAGATGCCGAGGTCGCGCGAAACTTCTTTGACACGAGCCATCGCGTCGTCGAAGTCGCCTGCGATCTGAACCGTCAGCGCGCCGTAGTCGAGCGCTTGCGAAAGCTTGCCGTAGGAGATTTTTCCAGTGCCAACAAAAATGACTGCCTTCATCAACTTCGTCACACTGCAATACATCGCCAGCGATGCGCTTGTGTTGCCGGTCGATGCACAGGCGGCACGTTTCGCGCCTGTGGCACGAGCATGCGTAAATGCCGCCGACATCCCGTTGTCTTTGAAGCTGCCCGACGGGTTCATTCCCTCGTACTGAAGGAACATGTGGCCGGGATTGAGGCCGACATATTTGGCCACACCATCGGAGTTCTGCAGCAACGTTTGCCCTTCCCCAACTGTGACGACGGAATCGAGGCTGGCAAATGGCAGCAATTCATGGAACCGCCACACGCCACTAAATCGCGCCGGTTCGTGACGCCTCGACCAATGCTCTTCAAAATAGGTAAGCGAATTGGGTGGCTTCAATCGATCCCAGTCGTAGCGAATGTCGAGTAATTCGCCACACTTTTTGCAACCAACCAGCGTTTCGTCCGTCCCATAAGCCTCCCCGCAAGTGGGGGATATGCACTTTTGGTAGGCAAGATCTGAGAGCGACATTCATGCTTCCTTACGAAGCTGACGGATTAGTGGTGGTCCGGTGACTCCCTCGCTTGCGCGTCGGGTTTGTTATCTGTGGCAGAAAACACAACCTTTCGAACCGAAGTAGTCTATGGCAAACAGTTTATGTCAGCAAGCATACCGCATTGGGCGTTTAGGTGCGAAAAGGTTCGCCGACCTCGAACAGAACTTGCAATCATGCCGTAAAGCGTTGTGTGTAAAAGATTTATGAGTATTAGTCACTATTGATATAATTGCTGCCGGTGGTTTGACAGTTGTAATCGGCGTATTTAGAATAACAGGTCTACCCTAATTTGGTTGGGGGTAGCAGATACGGCCTTAGTGTCAGGACACGGGTCGCAAAACAGGCATTACGGTTTGGAGAGGAACAATGAAGAAGCGAGAAGCGAAGGTTTATAAGGAACGCCTTCTTGAACTGCGGGCTCGGTTGCGCGGCGACGTCACCGCGATGGCAGACGTGGCCCTTCACAAGACGCGGAGCGAAGCGAGTGGCGACCTCTCTAGCATGCCAATTCACATGGCGGACATTGGCACGGACAATTTCGAGCAGGAATTCACACTCGGCTTAATGGAACACGATGGTGCCACGCTCGAGCAGATCGAACTTGCTCTTGAACGGATTGAAGACGGGACGTATGGTCAATGCGTTGAATGTGATCGTGTAATTCCCAAGACTCGTTTAAACGCCATTCCCCATACTCCGTTCTGTGTCAAGTGTGCGAGCAAGCTTGAAGGAAGATAACGCAGCGGCCCGTCAAATTGAGGCCAACGTGTTTCCACGCTCGCGCTACGCACTGTTTTTCACGATTGCGATTGTTGGCTGCGCCGTTGACCTTGCCACCAAAAGTTATGTGTTCTCGTGGCTGGGCGAACCGATTCCGCCGCCGGCACCATCGCGCGACAATACGTATTGGCTGATCGAAGGGTACTTTGGTTTTCAAACGGCCGTAAACACAGGCGCACTGTTCGGCATGGGCAAAGGTGGCAGCCATTGGTTTGCGGCGTTGTCCGTGGTCGCGGCGACCAGCATCGTCTATTGGCTGTTTTTCCATGGAGCGGCGAGGGACCGATTTCTGACGATTGCGTTGGGTTCGGTAACAGGTGGGATCTTTGGAAACCTCTACGATCGACTGGGCTTCTGGCCGAGTTCCCATCCACCCAACGAGTATGGTGTGCGGGATTGGATCTTGATGCAGATCCCGGGCTATCCACCCTGGCCGAATTACAACATTGCGGATTGTTGTCTTGTCTGCGGTGCTGCGCTTCTGATATGGCACGCAGTGTTTTATCAAGACAAAGACGGCGACGAAACGGCGGAGAAAGAAGGAGAGGAATGTAGAATGTAGAATTACAAATCTAGAATGTAGATCGGACTTCCTCATACTTCTACATTCTACATTGAGAATTCTACATTCTACATTTGCCCATGCCAGAACAAGATATCTCCAAGCGGTTGGCGCTCGCCAAGGAAATCGCCGTTGAAGCGGGCCAGCACACGCTGAAGTATTTTCAACGCGACAACTTTAATGTCGAACGAAAATCGGACCGGTCGCCGGTGACCGTAGCGGATCGCGAGGCGGAGCAGATTCTTCGCGACAGAATCACTGAAGCGTTTCCCGGCGATGCAATCCTTGGCGAAGAATTTGGTGCGGTGGATGGTACGTCGGGCTATCGTTGGATTCTGGACCCGATCGACGGGACCAAGTCTTTTATCAGCGGAGTGCCGCTGTTTGGGACGATGATCGGTGTGGAATTCGAAGGACGCAGCGATGTTGGCGTCGTCTACATTCCGGGGTTGGACGAAGGTGTCTACGCGGCGAAGGGGCAAGGTGCCTGGTACATCCAGGGGGATTCCGAGCCGACACCCGCTTGTGTTTCATCTCGCGAGAAACTGGCCGACGGCTTGTTCATCACGTCGCAGGTCGACAGCTTTGCCCAGCGCGGTGCCGCGGGTGTGTACGATCGCTTGCAAGAGATCGCTTACATTACACGGACATGGGGTGACTGTTATGGATACTTGCTGATCGTGACGGGGCGAGCCGAGGCGATGGTCGATCCGGTCATGAACGTCTGGGACGCAGCCGCGTTGCAACCGATTTTGGAAGAAGCCGGCGGCACCTTCACCGATTGGAACGGCCAGCCGACGATTCACAGCGGAGAGGGGGTCGGCACGAACGGAAAAGTTCTGGACGAGGTGCTGGCAATTACCCGCTCGTTTTCAAAGCCGTCTTAACGACCTCGTCCAGCTCTTTCAGTCCGCGGTCGCGATCGACTTCATAAAAGCCCGCGTGATAGTGAAGCACGGCGCCATCTTTGCCGACGACAACAAACAGCGGCAGTTTGGCACCCGCCAAACGCGGATCACCGAAACTACGGATCACCTTGCCGCTGTCCAACAGCACGGGATAGCTGAGGTTCATGAACGACTTGATTCTCTTGGCGGCCTGGATTGCTTGCCTGCGCGTCGAGGTATCGCTCAACCGGCTATCGACCGTCACTCCATAAACCTTCACACTCTCGCCGGCGCTGCGGCTCAAAAAGTCCAGATAGCCAACTTGGCCGTACGGCTCTTCCAGCGGTTTGTCGCGATATTGCCAGAAGTGGAGCACAGCGACGCTGCCTTTTAAATCCTTTGGACCCACTGATTTGCCAGTGAGCGATTCCATCGCAAAGTCGGCCGGCTTTTTGCCAAGAATTTGCTTTTCCATCGCAGCGATCGTGACGTTGCGATTTTTCTGATCGTTTGCGTCCAACAACGCCGCTTTCACAACGTCCGCCAACGGACCGTTTGCAGCGAGCACTGAGATCGGCGGCAATTCTTCTTTCAGTGTTGCAACTTGTTTGTCTTTCCAGTCGACACGTTTGGACTGCGGTTCCACGCCGAGTTTGTTGCGTAGTGTTTCCAACCGCTCGAACGTCTCGATGAACGTAGCCAACGAGGCAGCGTCCATTTGTGTTCGGCCCGTCAGTTCAAGTTCCACGTAGTGCCGCTCGCCCTGACCGATGAAGACGATTTCTTTCATTGCCAAGATGACGCTACTCGACTTGTCCAGTGAGAGCGTTCGTTTGTGGCCGAAGCGATTCGATGCATCGATCGTCCAACTATTCACTCCTTGGACTTTCCCCGAACCGGTTACCTGGTGTCGCAAGCCACCTTGTTCCCACGCAACACCCTTTGCAGGATCTTTAGCCGGAGTCAACAGCGGCGCGACGACTCGGACAACACTCAGCGCCTCTAGGCGATCGTACAACAGCGACGGTCCATTTTCCCCGTTGCCACTCCACGTTCCGTCGACTCGCCAACGGTCGAAACTCGACGGCCAAGGCCAACTGCCGCGGCCCTCTTCTTTGACCGTCCAAAACAACGTTGCTCCCACATCGGTCGGATCGGAGACGACGATGGTCAAATCGAACGATTTCCGTGTGTTCACCGGGTCACCCTTCGCCGCGATCATGGAACCTCGAAACGTGAGTAGCGTTCCGTTTTCAATTTGTGGTGCCGCGGAAAACGCGGTCAACGCGATCGTGAGCAAGAGGTGGGGCATGGGGCTCCTTTCGTGAAGGGTGGGTAGGTGGGAATTGACATTCTAGTTCGCCGCGGCATAAAAGGCGAGAAGTGTTCACGCCAGGCAAAGCGTGCCCTACGCAGCTTGTGTTAGAATGAAAGCTCCAGACTTGCCTCGACTTATGGAGATTTCTCATGTCATCAGACCGAAACAATATTTCACGGCGTTCCTTTCTGCAAACATCAGCCGCGTTGACGGTTCCCACTCTGGTCGCTTCGACAGCGATCGGGTGCGATGGGCGTGCTCCGGCCAGTGAGCGGATCACGATTGGGTTGATCGGCACGGGCAAAATGTGCGACGGCTATCATATCAAATCGCTGCTGGGCTTTGATGACGTACAAATCGTCGCTGTTTGTGACGTCGATACGAAACGTCGGCAGATCGCCAAGAAACGCATCGAACAAGAATACGGCAGCCGGACTGACTACAAAGGATGCGACCAATACTCGGACTTTCGCAAGGTCATCCAGCGCAAAGACATCGATGCCGTGCTGATCGCCACGCCGGACTTCTGGCATGCGATTCCGGTCATCGAGGCGTGTAAGGCGGGCAAAGATGTCTATTGTGAGAAGCCGCTGACGTTGACCATCGGTGAAGCCAAGCGCTGTCTTGACGCCGTTCGCAAGCACGGTCGCGTTTTGCAAACGGGCAGCCAACAACGCAGCAGCGTGTTTGGACCGTTCCGCAAAGCATGTGAGCTGGTTCGCAGCGGCCGCATCGGCGAGATCAAAAAAGTCACCGTCGGCGTTGGCGGCCCAAGCAAGTGGTGCGACCTGCCGGCCGAGGAACTGGAACCTGGACTCGATTGGAACATGTGGCAAGGGCCGACACCAGAGCGACCGTACAATTCAATCCTCAGCGCTCGCGGTGGCATTTCCAAGCCGTGGCCGCAATGGCGACAATACCGCGAGTACTCCGGTGGCGGACAAACGGACATGGGCGCCCATCACTACGATATCGCTCAATGGGCTCTCGGTATGGACAAGTCCAACCCGGTCGAAATCATTCCGCCCGACGATCCGTCGGCGGGCAAAGGCGTTCGCTTCATTTACGAAAACGGTGTCGAGATGATTCACGGCGGCGCGACCGGATGTACGTTCACCGGCACGGACGGCACGCTGCGAATCGATCGTGGACATCTCAGCGCGGACCCCGCGGATGCCATCAAAGAGCCGCTCGCTGACAACGAGGTGCATCTTTACGAATCACCGGGCCATCATCGCGACTGGATCAATTGCATTCGCGAGCGAAAACGTCCCGTCGCCGACGTCGAGATTGGGGCTCGTAGTGTGACCGTGTGCCATCTTGGAAATTTGGCGTATTGGCATGGCCGCAAGCTTCGTTGGGATCCCAAGAATTGGACGTTCGTTGACGACGCCGAAGCCAATCAATGGCTGGATTACGAACGTCGCGATCCGTGGCAATTGCCAGCGGTTTAAGATTGTAGAACAGTTGTCTCAACTGTTCCGGAACAATTGGGGACAATTTTCTACACTACGGAACGACGAACACACCGCCAACGACCGTTGTTGCTTCATACAGCGCACCTTTTGCACTCGCCGGCGGGCGCGACAAATAGTACGGTGCGGGGCTGCCGGAACGATAGTACCCCAGCGAGTAAACTGGTTGTCGTGGATTCGCCGCGCCGCGCATGTAGGGGATGGCGGGAATGCGGCCAAAGAAGTGTGCCGCGGAAACCGCGGGTTGCAAGACGCCCCAATGATAGCCATAGCGCTCCAAGTTTGGATCCTCGAAGTACAACGGGCGATTCGCAAGCTGCGAGGCGATCCACCAATAGTCGCTCGACTGCCATGGCCGGCTGAAACCCGTGGCATGCGTTTCACGTCCCGCGTCTAGAAAACACTTCGCCGCGCGGTCTTCAGGAAATCGATCGCCAGGCAGCGAGACATCAGCCGTCAAACTAGTGATCGGGGCAAAGGCACAATCGTCGGCCCGTTGATGTTCAAACGATTCCGCGTCGGGAGGCGGCAACTGATCGGCGGGATGTGGCGGAGCGGCGGGGTCTGGCTGAGCGAGTTGCTGAGCAAAGATCGTCGCACGCGGTTGAGCGCCAACATCGGAACAAACACACGACAAGCCGGTCCCGATGAAAACGCCCAGCATGGCTAATTGATTGATACGCATATTTACAGCTTCGTGCTTCGAAATTCATTCGTCATTGCGTAATTGGTGATTAGGATTTGCACCACGGGTATTTCGTCATTCGTCATTTCCGCACGCGGCTCTGCACCGAATTCATCAGTGCTATCGTCCGCGCGACACGACCTTTTGCTACGACCGGAACAATCGTTAGAGCCGGGAAGTTTCACCCGTTCCGGTGAGTGCGATTCGTTGACATTCGGGGGGAAGCGTAGCGATAATGGAAGCTACGTAATTTTTGCCAATTGTCGTTGCCTGGTGTTGTTGTCCTGATCCCGATCTGTGCTCGTTTCTCTCCCCCAGCGAGCGTCCCAAGGATTGGACCAAAACGGAATGTCTTGAAGAGTTTGAGCGTTCTCAAAGAGTTGCGCCGACCCTTTTGGCCGATGTGTCTCCGGGCTTGATGCGTTGAGATCAAACGTATGCGAATTCTTCGTTGGTTGAAGCGGTTGCTGCGCGCGAAGGAGCGTCAGGAGAAACCCACGCGCGATGGTCCGCGGGACGATCGTTACGTCGATCTCTTTGTCACGCGGTTGGAAGAGCGGCGTGTGCTTAACGCCACGTTTGAACTCGACCAACTCACCAACACGACGGACATCGGCGGTGATTTGGATTTCAACGAAGAAATCGCCGTCAATCAAGACGGCACGAAGATCGCCTTTGTGTCGGAAGCGAATCTTGACCCGGCCAGCCCATTAGGCGGCAACGCACAGAACCAGGAAGAGGTTTTTCTTTTCGACAAGCAGACTGACGTGATCACTCAGGTGACGAACCTGAACGATACCAGGATTGATAGTTTGTCGATCAGTGACGACGGCGCGAAGGTTGCCTATCGCGCGCTAATCGGCGGCGTGGCGGTTGTGGACTTGGGCACGTTCACCGCCACGCAAATCGCGGGGGCTGGTCAACGTCCCGAAATCAGTGGCGACGGCAACTTTGTCATTTTCGATAGTTCGCAAGACTTGGTTGTCGGCAGCAACTTGGACGGTTCGCAGGAGATCTTTCGCGCGGACATCAGCGACCCAAGCGTTTCCATCATCCAAGTCACGAACGCTTCGGGCTCGGAATTCGCCGACAGCGCGTCGGTCAATGACGACGGGTCGAAGATTGCGTTTCGATCGAATGTTGGCAACAGCGCGACGCAAGTGTTTTACGGAGATCTTAGCGGTGTCACACCAACGTTTACCCAGATCACCAACCATGTCGATCCGTTGATCGGGTCGCAATCAGGGCGAGTGGACATCAGCGGCGACGGTTCAACGGTCGTTTACGACTCGGCGGACGACGGCAATCGCGAAATCTACGTCTATGACCAGCCGACCAACACCTTGTCGCAGTTCACTATCACGGCAGACAGTTTCCAGAGTGGGCATGCTCACGTCAGCGATGACGGTCAACGCGTTGCCTTCCAGTCCAGCGCGGACCTCGATCCGAATGTTGGCAATGTCGACGGGACCTTTGAATACTTTTTGCGGGATCGCTCGTCGGGCGAAACCTATCAACTGACCGACACGACGGACGATATGCCTTTTGATACGGCTCGGCCCTTGGACATCAGCGACGACGGGATGGTCGTGGGCTTCGAATCGACGGCCAACCTGGTGCCCGATGTTGGCAACGCGGATGCCAATGTCGAGCTTTTCATCGCCACCGAAGAAGAGGTCGTCCATGCGACGGTCAGCGGCACGAATCTGGTCGTGACCGGAACGAGTGACGTCGACACACTGACGATGAGCATCAGCGGCGCGAATCTAGTCATTCAGAACACCAGCGGAACGATCGGCGTTGATGCTGCCGCGTTGCCCAACGCCACGATCAGCGGCGACAACACGACTCTAACCATTCCGCTGACCGACCTGACAGGCGTGACGAACGTCAACGTATCGACGGGCGGCGGCGATGATGTGCTGACATTGGACCGCACGGGTGGCAACCTTGGCTTCACAATCACCTATGACGGTGGAGAGGGCGGCAGCGACTCGCTGGCCGTTCAAAACGGAACCGCGATTACGACGCTCAACTACACGGCATCGGGTGTCGGAGCGGGCAGTTTGTTGATGGACGGCGCGATCGTGAACTTTTCCAACCTAGAGCCGGTCACCGTTAGTTCGGGCATCGGCACGCTCACCGTTCAAGTGACCGATGGCCAGGCACACACCGTGACGCTGACCGACAACGGCGCGGCGGACAGCATGTCGCGGGTGACGATTGACGGCGGGCTGGAAGACATCACTTTTGCCAATCCCACGGCGAACCTGATTGTTCAAACCGGAGCGGGCGGCGACACGATCAACGTGAACGATCTGGATGCCAACTTTGCGGCCGGCATCGAAATCGACGGCGAAGCGGGCAATGACACGGTGACGCTCAATGCCTCGAACGGACTTTCGGTCGGCGGCGACTTGAAGATCACGTCGGAAGATATCGTGATCAGCGACGATGTCGCCGTGACGGGTGGCAACGTTCAGTTTCTCGCAGGCGACGAAATCTGGCACACAACGGGCACGGTTTCGGTAACGGGCGCGGGCACGATCACGTACATGGCGGGAATCGACAACGCCACGGGGGCGGTCGTGATGAGCAGCGGTGCGAAGATCAGTTCGGCCGGCGGCGACATCAACGTCACGGGCGACGGCAACATGGACATCGCCGAGATCGATACAGCGACGGGCGATGTTTTCGTGACGGCGCTCGTCGGCAACATCGAAGTAATCGACGGCGGGGGCGGAATCGAAGGGACAACTGGACCGTCGAACATCACGCTAACCAGTGTTCTGGGTCTGACGGTCAACGCTCCGTTGAACAGCCGCGGGGGTGATATCTTTGTTGATGCCAACTCCAACGACAACAATGCCGGCCAGTTCGACACCAACGCGGCCGGCACGATCGACACGGGCGGCGGTGACTTGAGCGTCACATCGTCCAACCCGCAGCACACCGCTACGATCAACGCTGACTCGGGTACCGTGTTTCTCAAACCATCAAAAGAAGACGTCAACCACAAGTACGGACTTGCCACGTCGGGCTTTAACATCACGGATGCTGAAGCTGATCTGATCACCGCCGCTCGGCTCGAAGTCGGCACGGCCAACAGCGGCTTTACGATCGTCAACGGCTTGGTGCCGGACAATGTCACAACGCTGGTCGTTCGCACGGCCAGCAACATCGCCGCGTCTAGCTTTGGCAACGGACAAGCGGACCTCGGCGCGACAAACCTTGTTATTCAATCTGACGACGGTGCCCAATTCGAATTTCAAACCGACACGCTGGCCATTGCCAACAACGGCAACCTGGGCGTCAACGTCAAAGATCTCGGCGGTGGTGTGACCATTGGCACCGTGGCAACGTCGTTTGGCAACGTCGTCGGCGTGACGTCCGGCGGCGGTGGTATCACAATCACGGCCGTCGATTCGTTAACCATCGTTGACCCGGTGACCGAAACATCGGGAGCCGCCGTCGCGTTAACTTCCGAGAACGGTACGATCAACACCAGCGGCGGAGTTGCCGCGGCAACACATGCTATGGGTTCCACGGTCACGCTGACGGGCAACGTCGCGCCCGGAGCGTCGCCCGGACAAATGGTGATCGACGGCGATGTGACGTTTGCCGCCGGCAGCACGCTGACCGTCGAACTGGACGGACTGACCGTCGGCACGCAGTACGACCAGTTGCAAGTCGTGGGTGCCATGCGCACGGTCACGTTGAACAACGCGACGCTAGCCGGCAGCACCGGATTCTCGCAAGCCGCCGGCAACCCGTTTACGATCATCGACAATGTCGACGCGAACAGTTCGATCAGCGGCACGTTCAACGGGCTGGCCGAAGGTGCGATCGTCACACTAGGCAGCGGCAACTATTCGATCACCTACAAGGGCGGCACGGGCAACGACGTTGTGTTGACGGCCGTCGAGTTGGATTTTGGCGATGCGCGTTCGCCGTTTCCCGTGACGAAGCTCGAAGACGGACCGCGCCACGTGAACACGGGCCCACAACTCGGCACCAACCGCGACATCGAAATCGACGGCGCACACTCGACCGCTGCAAACACCGACGACAACGCCCTCTCGCCCGACGATGAAGACGGCGTCACGTTCGGCGCCGTCGAACCCGGTCAGGTCAACGCCAGCGTGACGGTCAACGTGCAAAATGTCGGTGGCGGGGCGAAGCTCGACGCCTGGATCGATTTCAACAACGACGGCGTCTGGTCCGGCGCGTTTGAACGAATCGCCGACAACGTCACGGTCGTCACGGGTGATAACACACTTAATTTCGACGTGCCGGCCGACGCGATCATCGGCACCGTTCACACTCGGTTTCGCGTCAGCACCAGCGGCGTGGATTCACCGTCGGGTCTGGCTACCGACGGCGAAGTCGAAGACCACACGCTGACGATCACCGCGCCGGGTGGCACCGCCGAATTTGTCGACAGCGGCCAGGCGGCGTTTGGCCAGTTCAACATCAAAGACGTCGACCTGGGCGACCTGGACAACGACGGCGACATCGATGCCTACGTGGTCGTGTTCACCGGCGGCAATCGCGTTTTCCTCAACAACGGCAGCGCGACGTTCACCGACAGCAATCAGAGTCTGGCTACCAACAGCACGCTGGGCGTGGCGATTGGCGATGTCGACGGCGACGGCGACCTCGACGCGGCGACGGCGAATTTTCAACAGCCCGACAACGTTTGGTTGAACAACGCCAGCGGCACGTTTTCTGACAGCGGCCAGAACCTGGGCAGCAACGCGATCAACGACAACACGACACTGGGCGATTTGGACAACGACGGCGATCTCGATCTGCTGGCCGCCACGCGCGGCGGCAACCAGGTGTTTTTGAACAACGGCAGTGGGACGTTCACGTTCAGCCAATCATTGGGCAGCGCAACCACGTCCCAGATCGAGCTCGGCGACCTTGATAATGACGGTGACCTCGACGCGTTTGCCGCGAACTTTAACAGCGAAGCAAATCAAGTCTGGGCGAACGATGGCACGGGCACGTTTTCGGCAGGGCAAACGCTGGGCACGGCCAGCAGTTTCGGCGTCGCGCTGGGCGACCTCGACGGCGATGGCGACCTCGACGCCTTCGTCGCCAATGCGGGTGCCAACAAAGTGTATACGAACGTCGCCGGCACGCTCTCCGACAGTGGCCAGAATCTGGGCAGTTCGGCAAGCGAGCAAGTCGCGCTGGGCGACCTCGACGGCGACGGTGATCTCGACGCGTTTGTCGCCAACTTGGGCCAGGCCAACCGCGTGTGGCTCAACAACGGTAGCGGTACGTTCACGGTGACGACGCAATCGCTGGGCACATCGTCCACGCGGGCTATCGAACTGGCCGATCTGGACAACGATGGTGACCTCGACGCCTACGCCGCGAACGAAAGTGGCCAGGCCGACAAAGTTTGGCTCAACGTCAGTTCCGCCGAGATCGAAGTGAACCTTGACGGCTTGGGCAACTTGACCGTCGTTGATGTTACCGGAACCAACTCCGACAACACGCTCACGATCCAATCCGACACGGCGAACAATCGATTCGTCATGACCGATCCGATTCGCGACGTCGAAAACAAGATCGCTGCCGCGACGCAAGTTGACGACCACTCGGTTCACGTACCGTTCCATTTGGTCACTGGCACAAAGATCGACATCGACACACTCGGCGGCGACGACACGTTGACGGTCGATTTTTCCACCGGTGCCTTTTCCAAGACGATCGATTACGATGGCGGGGCAGGCGGCGACGACGGCGTGGTTCTCACGGGCGGCAGTGGATTCACGAACCTCACCTACGAAGCCACTGGTGCCGGCGCGGGCACCATCACTGCCGACACCAGCGTCCTCGATGTCAAGAATCTGGAACCGATCACCGTCAACTCGGCCGCTGGCACGGTCACTGTGACGGTCAACGATTCGGCCGACCGCTCGATCGTGTTCACCGACGCCGGCGGCGGCAAGACAACGGTTACGGAAACGACTGGTTCGCTGGAGTCAATGACGTTCACCAATCCCACCGTCGCGCTGGTCGTCAACGGCGACGATGGCAACAACGACACGATCACATTCTCGTCGCTCGACGCAAACTTCGCGGCGTCGTTGACCATCGACGGCCGCGGCGGCACGGACGCGGTGAACTTCAACGTCGCCGCGGGCCTTCAAGTCACCGCACTCGACGTCACTACGGAAACGATCGCACAAACCGGGGCCATCGTCGCATCCGGCACAACGACACTCAACGCGGGCACGAACAGCATCACGCTCGCCAACGCGGCCAATCAATTCGGCACGCTCGACATCACGGCGACCAACGCGACGATCGTTGAGAACGCCGGCACGGAGTTGGGTACGCTCTCGCTGACGGGGACGCTCGACATTACCTCGGCGGGTGCGATCACTGACAATCTCGCTGGCGAAGCGGCGAACATCACGGCGGCCAGTGTTGCGCTCCGAGCGTCGACAGGCATCGGCGCGGGCGACGACATCGACGTGGCCAAGACGGGGGTCGCAACGACGATCAATGTCGCGGCGGTGACGAACACGGGTGATATCAATATCACGGGCCTGGGCTCAACGACAGTTGGCACAGTCAACGGCCTCTCCGGCGCGACGATCACGGACGCGGGCAATGCCAACGGCGGCGAAGACATCACAATCACGGCGGCCAGCCCGCTGACGGTGACGGGCAATGTGATCAACAACGCTGGTGGAGATATCACGTTAACCGCGACGGACGACGGCGTCGCGCCTGAGCCCGATCTGCTTTCGATTTCGGCCCAAGTCAAAGTTCTCGACGGAACGGGCGACATTACGCTCGCTGGCGAAGACGTCACGATCAGCGACAGCGGGGCGGCGGTCGACATTTCAACGGCCGCCAGCACGGGCAACGTCATCGCCAACGTGACGGATACGTTTACGCTCAATGCCGACAGCGTGATCGCCACGCTGGGAACGGGGCCGATCACGATCAACGCTGACGACATCGTGATCGAAACCTCGACCGCCGAGTTGCGAAACACGGCAACCGGTATTGTCAAATTGCAAAACACTTCGGCGGGCCGCGAGTTCGATCTTGGTACGAATACCGCTGGCAAAATCGGTCTGACAGCGGCCGAGTTGAATCGCATCACCGCTGGTCAAATTCGCATCGGCACAACCAACGCGGGTGCGATTTCCGTGACCGGCACGATCAATCCGACATCTGCCACGTCGATGAAGATTTTTACCGGCAGCACATTGACCGACGCGGCGAGCGGTTCGATTGCCGAAACGACATTGGCCATCATTGCCAGCGGTACCGTGACGCTCGACAGTGCAAACGATGTCGACACGTTGGGGATCGATGTGACGAGCGGCGATATTGAATTTGTTGACAGCGATGGATTTGACGTCGGCACGGTGGATGGCGTGACTGGCATCGACACAGACAACGGCAGCGTGACGCTCAGCGCGACGACGGGCAACATCACCGTGCAAAACACGACAGCCGCGGCCGATATCGCGGCGACAGGAACGATCGCCGTGACGGCCGCGGGCAATTTAACGGTTAACGCGAGTGCCGATGTCGAATCGACCGGCGGAGCGCATACCTACACGGCCAACGACGTTGACTTGTCCGGCACGATCACGGCGACGGGTCAAACAGTCACGATCAAACCGAACACAGCGGGCCGTCTGATCGCGCTCGGCGCGACGCTGGTCAATTCGCTCGAGTTGTCGGACGCCGAAGGCGGACGGATCGCAGCGACAACGCTTGAAATCGGGTCGGCAACCGCCGGCACAGTCAATATTGGTGATTTTTCGCCAACGCCTCAAACGGTCGTGTTGCGAACCGACGGTGGCGTGATGGAATCGACGGTCGATGCCAGTGCGGACATGACGGCGACGAGTCTCGCGATCGATGCCGACGACGGTGCGAACATCGACGTGAACGTTACTACGCTGGCGGTTGACATTGACGCAGCGGGTTCGATCGACGTGACGGATACGGACGGCGTGCTCACAATCGGCACGGTCAGCGGCATCACTGGTGTGGCGACATTCGATGGCTCGATCACACTGGCCGCGACGAACAACCGGTTGAAGATCCAGGAAAATATTACGGCGGGCGACAACGACGGATCGGGCGGCGATTCAATTACGTTGGGCACCGGCGCGGGACAAGTGATCGAGTTATCGACGGCAACCGTGCACACAACCGGCGCGGACATTGGTTTTAACAACGCCGTCGAAGTGGTCGATGGCGCGTCAACCGTGACGACCGGCGCGGGATCGGGCGGCAATGTCACATTTGCCGGCAGCATCACCTCACCGGGCGCGGGTGTGGCGAACGATTTGACGATCAACGCGGGCACAGGCGATGTGAACTTGAACGGACAGGTCGGCGTGAGTGCCAACGGGGCGCTTGGTAATTTCGAAGTGACTGGCGGGCCGCTCACGATCAAAGTCGCTGGCAACGTCACGACCAAAGGCACGCAGACGTACAACAGTGCGGTTGAGATTTCAAGCGGCGTGACGTTCGACGCGGACGATGCGGCGATCCACTTCAAAGGCAGCATCAGCGGCGCGGCTGGCAACACGTTCGCTTTGGCGATCGACTCTGGCACGGCGGCTTCAACGACGGTCGACGGAGCGATCGGTGCGAACTCGCGCATCAGTAGCGTTGACGTCGACGGCGGGACGGTCGAAGTCGCGAGCGTCACAACAACTGGCGGCGGCATCGACGTCGCGGGCACGTCGATCAACTTGGACGGCACGGCGTACACGGCAACGGGCGGCAACGACATCGCGCTCAATGGCCTCGTGACGCTCGATTCGGCAATGACGATGACGGCCAACAATGTCACCTTCGCCGGCACTGTCAACGGAGCGAACGACCTAACACTGGCCGCGACGGGAACGACAACTTTCCAAAACACCGTCGGTGCCGCGACGCCGATCGGCGACGGCAGCGGCGCGGCGATCACGATCAATTCAACGGGCACGACGGAATTTCAAAACACCCTCGCCACGGCATCTGGCATCACGCAGGCGAATACGGCCGGACAAGTGACGCTGCGACAAGACGCAAACATCGGTGCAGGCAATACGGTGACGACGCTGAGCGGCAACGTGGTGCTGGACGGTTTGACTTTCACCAGCGCGGGCGACGTGACGGTGGGCAACGCCACGTCCGACACGCTGGCCATCAGCGCGGCGGCAACGACGATCACGACTTCGGCTGCGGGCAAAGCGGTCGCGATCAACGCGGACACGAATCTCTCGGCGGGGCTGACGATCGCCACGGGCGGTGGATTACTGACGTTGGCCGGGCCGATCAATGGCAATCAGGCGCTGGTTGTCGATCCGGGCGCGGCGGGCAGTGTCGTGGCAAGCTCGGCAACAATCGGTTCGACAACGGCGCTGGCCAGCGTCAACATCCAGCGTGGTACGAATGTCACGGTCGGCGACGTCAAAACGCAAGGCGCGGGCAACACAATTCTGGTCGGTTCGACGGCGGCGATCAGTGGCACGTTAACATTGAACGACGGCACGGCCACAACGACAATCGCCACGGACGGAGCAGGCGCGGGTAGCGCGGCCGGTTCGATCGTGATCAACGCAGCAAACGCGATTCAACTGGCCAGCAACGTGCTAATCGACATGAACGATGCTGCGGCGTTCGGCGGCGTTGATTCGGGCGCGGACGGTGGCATCGCGCTGACCGGCTCGACGACTTTGCAAAGTAACCCGGCTGGTTCGTTCGGAATCAAGTTCGACGCAGGCTCAAACTCGTTTGACGTCAGCGGCTTGACGCTCACCAGTCTCGACCATCTCTCGATCCGCACGGCGGCCGGTGCGACGCTGGGTTCGTTTACGCTTGACGATGGAGCCAACAACGCCGGCAACGCGCTGGACGTGACCGCCGCCACAATCTCGACACCTTCGCAAGTCACCGCGGGTGGCGGCATCAATGTGAATGCCACGGCGACGACCGGTGTTGGCATCACGATGACGGGAACTTTGCTCGACACCACAAACGCTGGCGTCGCCGACGCAGGTGCATTTTCACTCACGACCAGCGGCAGCACCATGTTGTTGAACACTGGCGCGGCGGGCAACACGGTCACCTTTCGCACCGACAGCAACAACGCCAACCAAGATCAACCGGTTACGCTGAACATGGCCGTCACAACGCAAGACAACGAAGCGCTGGCGCTCGACGCCGGATCGCAAAGCGTCTCGATGACCAACGCCGCAAACGTGATCGGAAATTTGACGGTCACCGGTTCCACGGCCAGCATCACCGAGAACGACGCGATCACACAAGGCGGCGCGTGGACAACAACCGGCGCGACGACTCTGAACGCGGGCTCGAACTCAATCACGTTGACCAACGCTGGCAACTTATTTGGCACGTTGAACATCTCGGCGGCCGGCGCAACAACCGTTGAAAATGCCGACACGCAGTTGGGCACCAGCACGCTGACCGGCACGTTTGACGTAACATCGACGGGCCAAATCACGGATGCCGAAAACACAGCCGGCGACGGCGTCGCGAATGTTATTGCGACGTCGGCGGTTTTGCGGTCGGCGACGGGGATCGGCGTCGGTGACGACGTCGACCTGCAAGTCACCAACGTCGCGTTTAACAACTCCGCGTCTGGTGCCGTGAATCTGCAAAACAATGGTTCGCTTACGATTACGACCATCAATGGTCTGGTGTCATCGACGGCTGCGGCCGGTGGTTTGATTGAGGCGGCAAGTCCGCTGACGATCAGCCACGATGTTTCGACCGGCGGTGACATGACTTTTACCGCGAGTGGCGGCACGGCGAATGACGACGACCTGACAATCTCGGCCAGCGTCACTCACACCGGCGCGGCTGGTACCGCCAAGACGCTCACATTCCAAGCGGGTGACGACATCCTGCACACGACGGGAACGATCACTTTCAGCAACTCCGGCGCGGGCGACAAACTTGTCCTGACCGCCGACACCGACGGTGCGGCAGGCGGCGGCGAAACCGACCGTGGCGGCATTACACAATCCGGCGGTACAATCACAGCCGTGGGTTTGGTGACACGATCGTTCGAAAGTGTCGCATTGACTGCGGGCACAAATAACGTCGACAATCTTGCCGCGAGCGTAACCGGTGCGGGCAGTTCGTTCGCCTTCACCGACACCGACGGCGTGAGCATCGACACGGTCGATTCGATTGCCGGCATAACGACCAACAGCGGCAATGTAACTCTAAACGCCGGCGGAACAATCACAATCGGCGACGGCACGAACGGCCAGGACATTTCAGCAGCCGGTGCCACCGTCATGCTCAATACCACCACAGGCGGCGTCACGGAAAACAGCGGTTCGATCGTTACCGCAACCAATCTATTGTTGACCGGCAGCGGCACGTTTGCATTGACCGCAAGCAACGACGTCGGCACGTTCGCCGCCGACATCACGGGGTCCATCAACTTCACCGACTCTGATGATCTGGCCGTCGGCACCGTCGGCGCGACAAATGGCATCGCGACCGGCAATCCAACAGACGGCGGCGACGTCACGATCACGGCGAGCGGTTTGTTGACCGTCAACCAGTCCATCAACACCACGGCGGGATTGGGCGGAACAATCACCGTTGCCGGCTCGACATTGAACGCCGCACTGGTCGCCGGAAAAGGGGACATTCTACTTAATGGCGGTGCACTTGATCTCTCGATTGGCGCCGATCAGTCAGCGGCAACCACTTTGACCTATAACGCACTGCGCGACATTCTCGTCGTCGCAACCATCCAAACAACCGCCGCCACCGCCGACATCAACTTGACCGCCGACACGGCGGGGAATGGTGTCGGCGGCGTGCAAATCCAAACCGCTGGCCAAGTTAAATCCGGCCGGCACACAGCGATTCAAGGATCCGATCTATTTGCAACTGGCGGCGGTGTTGTTGACAGCGTCGATGTTCAAGCCGATGGCGCAAACCTCCAGATCGACGCCGCGGGCAACGTCACCATCCAGGACGGTGCCAACGCGCCAGTCAGCGCACAGACGATCATCAACGGTGCCGTTCGAACAACCGGTGCCGGTTCGACGATCACGATCACTGCCGAAGACGATATGGCATTCGGTGCCAACGGCGACGTAACGGGCGTCAATGGCACAGTCACGATTACGGCTGACACGCGGACGGGCAACAACGGCGGTAGGGTCACAATGACCGACGGCGCGGTGATCAACGCAGGCAGCGGCCTGATCGATCTCGATGCCGACGGCAACATCGCCATCGCCAGCATCAGCACATCGGGCGAAGTCCAAGTCACCACAACCAGCGGCATGATTTCCGACGCCGGCGACACAAACACCGACATCATCGCCAGCACCGCGGCACTGCGCACGGTGACCGGCATCGGCACGGACGCCAATGACATCGATACACAAATCTCAACGCTCGCCATGGTCACAGAGTCCGGCGACATCAACATCTCGAATACAGGCTCATTGACGATCGACACGGTCGATTCGCTCAGCGGTGTCACGATCACCGATGCCGCGACCAACGACACGACGATGGACAACATCACGATTGTCGCGTCGAGCCCGCTGACCGTCGCCGCGGGCGATCCGGTCGTCAACAACGACGGCGGCAACATCACGCTGACCGCGGCGAACGATGGTGGCAACGACGATCACCTGACCATCAACGCCCAAGTTGAAGTCACTGGCGGCGATGCCGACATCGACACGGATGGCAACATCGCACTCAACGGCGGCACGGACATCGCCGTCAATGCCGCGGCGATTTCGACGGACGCGGGCGGCACGGTCACCGCCGCCGCGCCGCGAGCAATCAATCTGAACGCGTCGTCGTCCGTCACGTCGATCAATGGCGGCATTACGATGGACGCCAATCAAGGCGTGACCGCAACGAGCGGCGCGTTCAACGGCTTGAAGTTGACGGGCGCGTCCATCACGTCCACCGACGGCGACATCACTTTGCGAGGCCGCGGCGGAGACACCGGCAATGGCAACAACGGTGTTGTCATCTCCAGCGGATCGTCCGTCAGTTCGACGGGCACGGGAGCCAGCGCCGGCCAAATCATTTTGCAAGGAACCGGCGGCGCGGCTGACATCGACAACGTGGGCGTCGCCATCTTGGGAACGAATACCATCGTCACGTCCACCGATGGCAACATTTCGATCACCGGCACTGCCACCGCGACGGGGACCAATAATCAAGGCATCAAAGTCAACGCCATGGCCGTCGTTTCGTCGACGGGCACGGGAGCCGACGCCGCCACGATCACGCTCAACGGCACAGCCAGCGGTACGTCGTTCGGAGAAGGCATTCGCATCTCCAACGCCGGCACGCTGATCACGTCAATCGACGGCAACATCATGTTCACGGGCCAAGGTTCCACGGCAGGCACGATGACCGCCAATCGCGGCATTTCGATCGCGGGCGGTGCCGATGTGCGTTCCACCGGCTCGACAGCTGACGCGGCCGGCATCACGCTGATGGGCACGGCCGGCGCGGGCACAAGCACCAATTCGGGCGTCCGATTCGAAGGTGCCGGCAGCGAACTCACGGCCGACCAAGGCAACATCAGCGTCACGGGCATCGGCGGCGGCTCGACGACCGACAACTGGGGCGTGGTGGTCATCGGCGGTGCCAAAGTCGCATCAAGTGGCGTGGGTGCTGCCGGCACGATCCTGTTCGACGGCACGAGCGGCACAGGCTCGACGAACAACCAAGGCGTGTTGCTGCGAAGCCCCGGCAGCGAAGTGACCGCCGTCGACGGATCGATCAACATCACGGGCCTGTCCAAGGGAACCAGCACGAGCAGCGATGGCATTCGCATCCATTCGTCCGCCGTGCTCGCGACGACTGGCACGGGCAGCCTCACCGTCGGTGGCACGGCATCCAGCGCGGTGGGAGCATCCGGCCGCGGCGTGCGAATTCAAACCGCGGGAGAATTGAAAGCCACCGCGACCGGCATCGTGACCGTCAACGGAACGGGCAATGTCAACTCCGACATTGAATGGGACAGTTTGACAATCGCCAAGACGGGCGGCACGCTCACGTTTAACGACACGGTGCTCGGCACAACGTTGAACGTGAACGCCGGTGCCTACGGTGTGATTTTTAACGGCGGCGGCACGATCACCGATGCCGTCACGCTAAACAACACCGGTGGCGTAACCATAAACAACGAAGACATCGATTCGTTCACGTTCGACGGCGGCGTAACCAGCATCGCGTCGACAACCACCGTCCGCGGCACGGTCAACACATCGGCCGACTTGCTGCGGCTTGGCACTACGTTGCTCGGCGGAACGACGAACCTCAACACAGCCGGCGGCAACATCCAAATCGATGGCACGGTCAACGGTGCTCAAACACTCAATCTCAACGCTGGTTCGGCTGGCGACATCACGACCGCGGCGGCACTAGGCGACACGAGCAAACTGACCGCGCTAAACATCACCGACGGTAATGCCCAAAGTTTCCAGCAAATCACCGCGGACAGTTTGACCATCTCCGACGCCACGACCGGCGTCACGTTCAACGCCGCCGCCAACATCACCAGCAATGTGTCAGTCACTAGCGGCGGCACGATCCTGGTCAGCGCCAAGATGACGGCGGCTGGCACCGTGCTGATCGACGCAGTCGGAACGATCACCGTCAACGGAGCGATCGACCCGACGACCATCACGCTCGAGTCCGACACGGACGTGAATGTCAACGCTGCTGTCGCCGCAACCAACATGATAACAGTCTCTGCCGGCACGGACGGCACGGGCAACGCGTCGGTCAGCGGCACGGGAAGTCTGACAACGACCGCCGCGGCCAGCGACATCGCCGTGACGTCCGGCGCGACGACCGGTTCGATCATGTTCGATGGCAACGTCACTGCCGTCGACCGCGTCACTCTGACATCCGCTGGCACAGGCAACATCACACAAGGCGGCGGATCGCTCAAGGCCGCCAATCTCCAAGTGACCGCCGTTGGCACTGCCACGCTCGATCAAGCTGGCAACGACGTCGATACCCTCGCAGCCGATTTGAATAACGGGTCCATTTCACTGACCGACGCCGACGACATCGCGATCGGCACCGTGGCCACGACAGGAATCGCCACGGGCAACGGCGGCGATGGCGGAGCCGTGACGATCAACGCCACGTCCGGCACGATCACGGTCGGCCAGGCGATCGACACGTCACCGGGCACGGGCGGCGGTATCAACCTCAGCGGCGCGGTGACGCTGAACAACATGCTGACCGCCGGCGGCGGCACCATCACGCTGAACGGCAACACGGCCGCGACCAGCGATCTGACGATCAACGCTGCGGTCAATTCGTCTGCCACGATCGATTTTGACGCACCCGACGACATCATCGTCGCCGCTACGCTGACGACCACCGCCGCGGGTGCCGATATCGACCTGACCGCCGACAGCAACACCGACGGCGCGGGCGGTGTCCAAATCCAACAAGTCGGTCAACTCGTCTCGGCCGACGCCGTGACCCTGTCCGGATCCGACCTGACCACATCCGCCGGCATCAGCGACGCAGTCGACATCGACGCCGACGCCGCGAACAATCAAATTCAAGCCGTCGGCAACATCACAATTCAAGACAACTCCGCCGCGCCAAACACCGCCAACACAATCGTCGACGGTCGCGTCACATCGACCGGCGGCACGATCAGCATCTTTGCCAAGAACGATGTCACGTTCGCAGCCACCGGCGACGTCACCAGCAACGGCACGTTGACCATCACGGCCGATCGCGCCGCGGGATCCAATGGCGGCACGATCACAATGGCCGACGGCACCGTCGCCAACGCTGGCGCATCCACGATCGACCTCGACTCCGACGGCAACATCACGCTGGGCAGCATCAACACCAGCAGTGAAGTGCAAGTGACGACCGCCAGTGGTTCGATCGCCGACGCTGGTGATACTCATGCCGATGTCATCGCCGGCACCGCCGCGCTGCGAGCGTCGACCGGCATTGGCACCGACGCGGACGACATCGACACGCAAGTCTCAACGCTGGCGATGGTGACTGAGTCGGGCGATATTCACATTACGAACTCTGGCGCATTGACCATCAACACCGTCAACTCGCTCAGCGGTGTCACGATCACCGACGCGGCGGCCAACGACACCAAGCTGGACAACATCACCATCGTCGCGTCCAGTCCGCTGACCGTCGCGGCAGGCGATCCGGTCGTCAACAACGACGGCGGCAACATCACGTTGACCGCGACCGGCGATGGCGGCAACGACGACCACTTGACGATCAACGACGCGGTCACCGTCACGGGCGGAGACGCGGATGTCGACACCGATGGCAACATCGCGCTCAACGGCGGAACCGACATCAACGTCAATGCCGCGGCGATTGCAACGGACGCGGGCGGTACGATCTCGGCAACGACGCCACGTTCGATCAGCATCCATTCATCCGCTTCTGTTTCGTCGAACCTCGGCGGCATCACCCTCGATGCCAATCAAGGTGGAACGGCGACAACTGGCACCTTCGCGGGCATCAGCGTTAACAATTCAGCCATCACGTCGACCGCTGGCGACATCACGATGCGAGGTCGCGGCGGTAATGCGGGTGCCGGCAACCAAGGTGTTTTGCTGACGGGCGCAAGTATCGGGTCGACGGGCACGGGAAACGTCGAACTGAATGGGACGGGGAACGCGGGCAGCGCCGACATCGAGTGGGACACGTTGACGATCGCCAAGACCGGCGGCACGTTCACGTTCAACGACACGGTGCTCGGCACGACGTTGAATGTCAACGCGGGTGGCTACGGTGTCACACTGAACGACGGCGGCACCGTTACCAACGCGGTCACGTTCAACAACACCGCCGGCGTGACGCTCAACAATGCAGACTCCGACTCGCTGGCGTTGGGCGGCGGCGCGACCAGCATTACGTCGACGACCACCATCCGCGGCACGGTCAACACATCTGCCGACTTGCTGCGTCTGGGCACTACGTCGCTCGCTGGCACGTCCAATTTGAACACGGCCGGTGGCAATCTCCAATTCGACGGCGCGGTCAACGGCGCGCAGACGTTGAATCTGAACGCCGGATCGGGCGGCAACATCACCGCGAGCGCGGCACTTGGCAATTCGACGAAGCTGACCGCGCTGAACGTCACCGACGGCAACGCCCAAAGTTTCCAGCAAATCACCGCGGACAGTTTGACCATCTCCGACGCCACCACCAGCGTCACGTTCAACGCCGCCGCCAACATCACCAACAACATCTCGGTCACCAGCGGCGGGACGATCCTGGTCAGCGCCAAGATGACGGCCAGCGGCACCGTGCTGATGGACGCGGTCGGCACGATCACCGTCAACGGAGCGATCGATCCGACGACCGTGACGCTCGAGTCCGATACCGACGTCAACGTCAACGCGGCCGTGTCGGCGACCAATTTGATCACGGTCACCGGCGGCACGGACGGCACGGGCAACGCGCTGGTCAGCGGGACGGGCAGCTTGACGACCTCGGCGGCAGGCAGCGACATCGCCGTCACGTCAGGTGCAACGACCGGTTCCATCACGCTGGGCGGAAACGTCACGGCCGTCGATCGCGTCACATTCACGTCCGCTGGCACAGGCAACATCACACAGAGCGGCGGATCGCTCAAGGCCGCCAATCTTCAAGTGAGCGGTGTTGGCACTGCCACGCTCGATCGGGCGGGCAACGACGTCGATACCCTCGCAGCCGATTTGAACAACGGGTCCATTTCACTGACCGACGCCGACGACATCGCGATCGGCACCGTGGGTACGACAGGAATCGCCACGGGCAACGGCGGCGATGGCGGAGCCGTGACGATCAACGCCACGTCCGGCACGATCACGGTCGGCCAGGCGATCGACACGTCACCGGGCACGGGCGGCGGTATCAACCTCAGCGGCGCGGTGACGCTGAACAACATGCTGACCGCCGGCGGCGGCACCATCACGCTGAACGGCAACACGGCCGCGACCAGCGATCTGACGATCAACGCTGCGGTCAATTCGTCTGCCACGATCGATTTTGACGCACCCGACGACATCATCGTCGCCGCTACGCTGACGACCACCGCCGCGGGTGCCGATATCGACCTGACCGCCGACAGCAACACCGACGGCGCGGGCGGCGTCCAAATCCAACTGGCCGGCCAACTGGTCTCGGCCGACGCGGTCACGGTCTCCGGCTCCGACCTAACGACATCCGCCGGTGTAAGCGACGCAGTCGATATTGACGCCGACGGCACCAACAACCAAGTCCAAGCGGCCGGCAACATCACGATTCACGACAACGCTGCCGCTCCAAACACCGCCGACACGATCATCGACGGTCTCGTCACATCGACGGGCGGCACTGTCAGCATCTTTGCCAAAAACGACGTCACGTTCGCGGCCACCGGCGACGTCACCAGCAACGGCACGTTGACGATCACCGCCGATCGCGCCGCGGGAACGAGCGGCGGCACGATCACAATGTCCGACGGCACCGTCGCCAACGCTGGCGCATCCACGATCGACCTCGACGCTGACGGCAACATCACGCTGGGCAGCGTTTCGACCACGGGCGAAGTTCGAGCCACGTCTGCAAACGGAGCGATCCTCGACGCCGGCGACACCGATCAAGACATCGTCGCCGGCACGGCTGCGCTAAGTGCGTCCACCGGCATCGGCACGGACACCGACGACATCGACACGCAGGTTTCGACTGTAGCAATGGTCACCGAGTCGGGTGACATCCACGTCACCAACACAGGCGCACTGACGATTGACACAGTCGATTCGCTCAACGGCGTCACGATCACTGACGCGGCAATGAACGACACGACGATGGACAACATCACGATCGTGGCATCCAGCCCGCTGACGGTCGCCGCCGGTGATCCGGTCGTCAACAACGACGGCGGCAATATCACGCTCACCGCGACCGATGACGGCGGAAACGATGACGATCTAACGCTCAACGCGAACGTTACCATCACCGGCGGCGATATGGATGTGGACGACGCCGGCAACATCGACCTCAACGCCGGCACGGACATGCTCGTCAACGCCGCGGTCTCGACCAATCTCGGCGGCAAGATCGACGCCGATGCAACCCGATCGATCACAATGCAAAGTGGCTCCAGCGTCCGTGCCGTTGACGGCACGATTACCATGCGAGCCAACCTGGCGGGCACGGCGACCGGCAACTTCGAAGGCATCGACATCAACAACGCCACGGTGGAAACCACCGGTTCGGGCAACATCACGCTCAACGGCACGGGTGGCAACACCGGCGCGTCCAACCTTGGTGTGTTGATTCGCCAAAGTTCCGCGGCGGTCAAATCGGTGGCCGGCGACATTTCGGTCACTGGCCAGGGCGGCACGGGAACGACCGGCCACCGAGGCATTGTCGTCCAACAAGGGGCCGATGTCCTATCGACGGGCAGCGGCAACATCACGCTCAATGGCACCGGCGGCAACGCGGCGTCGATGTTCAACGACGGCGTGCTGCTGACCGATGCCGGAACACTCGTCCAAGTCAACACAGGTTCGATCGACATCGACGGCACCAGCGGCACCGGCAACACGCATGTCGGCGTCGGCATCGTCGGAGCGGCGGTCGAATCGACCACGACCAATGCCACGACGTCCACGATCACAATCGATGGCATGACCAACGCAGTCGGCTCCACGACCACCAGCGGTGTGCAACTTGCGACGAGCGACGCTCATGTTTCGTCCAACATGGCCAACATCACGATCACCGGCAACGGCGGCGCGAACGGTAACACGGCGTTCGGCGTATTGATCGGTGCATCCAGCCGCGTTGAATCGACCGGCGCGGGAGCAGCGGCGGCAACCGTCACGCTGGACGGGACCGGCGGTTCAGCCGGCGGAGTCAAAGCGGGCGTGCAAATCGCCGGAGCCGGCGGACTGGTGCGATCCATCGACGGCGATATTCAAATCACCGGACGTGGCGCGGGAACCGGCGACACCAACCGTGGCGTGTTGATCAGTGTCGGTGGCCGAGTCATTTCGACGGGAACGACAGCCAACGCTGCAACAATCACGATCAACGGGACGGGCGGAACAGGGACAACGGCCGAAGGCGTTTCGATCCGCGACGCCAACGCGCGCGTACATTCCGCAGCCGGCCACATCAATATTTCGGGGACAGCCGGCGGAGCGAGCGCCGACGGAGTGCAGCTCAACACCTCGTCGACCATCGCTGTGCAATCGACAGGCGCGGGGAACATTCAAATCAACGGCGACGGCACAGGCACGGCTTCGGGCGTCGATGTCGAAACCGAGATCGACAGCAACACTGGCACGGTTGGCATCACGTCAGAAGATCACGTTCAATTCGACGCCGGCGGCTTGATCGATTCGACCAGTGGCACAGTCACCGTCATTGCCGACAATGCTGCGGGCAACAACGGCGGCTCGATCACTATGACTGATGGCTCGCTCGTCGATGCAGGCAACGGGACGATCGATTTGGACGCCGACGGCAATATCGCGCTGGCGTCGCTGCTGACCAGCAGTGATGTACAAGTGACGACGACCAACGGCGCAATCACCGACGTTTTGTCGGGCGAAGGAGCCGGCAACGAGAACATTGTCGCCAGCCGCATCGATCTGGACGCGGCCACCGGCGTTGGCAGCGATGCGGCCATGCTCGGTGACAATGGCGACATAGACATCGCCGCCACGACGCTGGATGTGACGAATCGCAATTTGAACAACGTGCAAATCACCGAAACGGACGCCGTAGCGATTGACCTGTTGTCGAATGACGGACGATCCATCGTCGTGGATGCCGGCGGAGCGATCACGGACGCGAATGCGAATGGAGCGGGCGACAACGTTCTGGCGACGAACCTTGTTCTGCGGGCGGTAGGTGGTATCGGCAGCGGCAATTCGATCGAAACAGACATCAGCAACCTGGCCTTCGCGAACAGCGGCGCGGCGAGCAACGTTGAAATTGACAATCAGGGCGGGTTGACCGTGATTTCGCTCGGTGGTCTGGCATCATCCAGCAACACGGTCGGTGACGTTACGTTGACGGCGACAAGCCCGGTTACGTTCAACGCCAATACATCCGCTGCGGGCAACGTCACCGCCCAGGCATTCGAAACGGCAACGACCAACACCGACAACATCACCGTCAACACCGGCGTGACCGTGGAGTCCACGGCGGCCAGCGTCAGTTTCCAAGCTGGTGATCGGATCAATGTCCAGGCGACGGCGACTGTTCAAGCGTCGAATTCGATCGAACTGCGATCCGGTGTCAATGATACCGACACGGACGGCGTCCAGACGCTCAGCGGCGAAATCCTCACCAACGCGACAACTGGTCGGATCACCATCGACACCGGCGGCACGGACTCCGACGTGACGCAGACGGCCGGTCGTCTTGTGGCCGACGAATTGCTGGTGACCGCTACCGGGAACACGACGTTTGACTTGGACGCCAGTGCCACCAACGACATCCGCACGCTGGCCGCGACGACGGAAGGCGGCGACGTGTTGTACAACGACACCAGCGCTTTTGAAGTCGCCACGATCGGCGCGACGTCGGGCATCAACACTGGTAATCCGGCCAGCGGTGGAAATGTAAATCTCACGGGCGGCGGGACGATCACGGTCAACAGCGAGATCAACACAACCACGGGAACGGCAGGTGTGATCAACGTCGACGGAACCGTGCTGAATGCGGCGCTCGTTCAGGGCGATGGCAACATCACGGTCAACGGCGGTGGTCTGGACCTGTTCATTAACTTTGCGCAGACTTCCGCCACCACGCTCAACTACACTGCCGATCGTGACATCCTCGTTGACGCGGTCGTCCAAACAACGGTTGCTGGAGCCAACATCAATCTGACCGCCGACAACGATGGACTGGGCGGCGTCGGCGGTGGTGGCGTTCGCATCATGCAGAACGGCCAGCTCAATTCGGCTGACGAAGTGACCGTGACCGCAGCCGATTTGTTTGTTACGGCAATGCCTGGCGACTTGGACAGCATCCGCATCGACGACGACACGACGAATGATCAGATTGTCGCGGCCAGCTCCATCACACTGCAAAGCGCCGCAGCTTCGCCCGCCGCTGCGGACGTGATCATCGATGGTCGCTTACACTCGACGACGGCGGGCACCATCGGCATCACGGCGGCTGACACGATTCGCGCGTCGTCGGAAATGTTCTCCGATGGCGGCGACATCGGGCTGAATTCGGCGACCGTGCTTTCCGGCGATGTGCAACTCAATGCGTTAACCGACGTCGTGTTCCAGTCGACGCTGAACGACGATGCGAGCGCCGGCACAACGTCGAACCTGACGATCAACGCCTCGCGGCTCACGCGGTTTAACGGCGAAGTTGGCGGAACGAGTCCCGTCGACAGCATTACCACGGATAACACCGGCGGTGCGAACGAGTCGACCGAAATCAACGCCGACGTCACGACCGACGGCGGCACGCAGACGTACAACGATGCCGTAGTACTGACGAATGACGTGACACTGACTGACACCGGAGCGACCGGCATTTTCTTCAACAACACGGTCGACAGCGATACGACCTCGGCGCGGGATCTGACGGTCGTCACCACCAGCGCCGCATCGCGAGTGGAATTCAACGGCCGCGTCGGTGGCAGCAATGTGCTCGACCAATTGACAATCACTAACGCCGGGCAACTCGACATCGCCAACGCGGCCGACATTTCGCTCGACGGCACTTTCGTGCAAAACGGTGTGGGAGCGGTTGAAACTGGCGGTTCGATCGACACGACGGACGACACAATCGATTTCCTCACAGCGGTCACGCTCTCGCGGGACGTGCGACTGGACACGGCCAACGGCGGCGGTTCGCCGGACGGCGCGACGATCCACTTCCAAAACACAATCGACGGTGCGTTCGCGATCGACGTTGATGCCGGCGACGCGGGAAATTTCGATGTGGACGGCGCGGTTGGTGCAACAACGGCACTCACAACGCTGACCATCGACAACGCCAACGACGTTGATTTCGCGTCGACGATTCGCATGTCCGGCAACGTCGCGCAGACGGCCGGAGTGGGCACGACAACGTTGCGCGGAACCAGCGGCACAGGGATCGGCGGCATGCTTTCGGTCACGACGGACGAAGTCACGTTCGCCTCGGCAACGGCCATCGTCGTCGGCAACGTGAAGGTCGACGCACAGAACGCGGTGACATTCGGAGCGGGAGCAGGATTGAACGCATCGTCGAGCACGATTTTGCTCCAAGCGAATCGAGACAACGCGGGGACTCAAGGCTTCACGCAAGCCGACGGCACGACCATTCAGACAACGAACGAAACAACAGACGCCATCCGCGTCACCGTCGGTGGAACGGGCGATGCACGTGTGTCCGACTTGCGTGCCGGCACGACGAGTGGCCAGATCGCCGTCACCTCGTCCGGCGGCGCGATCATCGACAACGGCGACACCAGCCAAGACATCGTCGCCAGCGCCGCCGCACTGCGAGCGTCCACCGGCATCGGCACGGACACCGATGACATCGACACGCAGGTTTCGACTGTAGCAATGGTCACCGAGTCGGGTGACATCCACATCACCAACACTGGCGCACTGACGATTGACACAGTCGATTCGCTTAACGGCGTCACGATCACCGACGCGGCAATGAACGACACGATGATGGACAACATCACGATCGTGGCATCCAGCCCGCTGACGGTCGCAGCCGGTGATCCGGTCGTCAACAACGACGGCGGCAACATCACGCTCACTTCGACTGACGATGGCGGAGATGACGATCACCTGACGTTGAACGACAACGTCACCGTTACGGGCGGCGACACCGATGTCGACAGCGATGGCAACATCGACCTGAACGCGGGCACGGACATGATTGTCAACGCCGATGTGTCGACCAACGCTGGCGGTACGATCGCTGCCGATGCCGAGCGTGCGATTCAAATGCAGGCCGGTTCGAGTTTCACTTCGGTCGATGGTGGCATCACGCTCAACGCAAACCAGGGCGGCGCGTCCGAAACAGGCAACTTCGACGGCATCCATCTTTCGGACGCCGACATCATCACGACGGGCGGCGGAGCGATCGCACTCAGCGGCCGAGGCGGCGCGGGCACGGCCGGCGCGAACGATGGCGTGGTGATCGGGAATTCGTCAAGCGTCGATTCGCAAGGCACGGGCACGATCAACATCACGGGCACAGGCGGCTCGGGCGGCAACCTACATCGCGGCGTCTCGATCGCGGCGTCGACCGTCAAAGCCGTCACGGGCGCGATCACCGTCACGGGCACGGGCGGGACGGCTGGCACTGGAGCGAATGGCGTGACGATGCTCGCTGGCGGCGCGGTCGAATCGACCGGTGCGAGCGCGTCGAACATCACGATCGACGGCACAGCACAAGGCAACGCGGGCGGTGCGTTGGGCGTCGTCATCACTGGCGCCGGCGCGATCGTTCGCTCGGTCGACGGCGACATCGGCATCACGGGTCGCTCGACGCCGGCCAATACAACTTCGCAAGACAACGACGGCGTGTTGATTTCTACCACCGCCCAAGTCACGTCGACCGGCACCACGGCGAGCGCAGCCAATATCACGATCAACGGCACTGGCGGCAACGGCACAACGCTCAACGACGGCGTCACGCTGTTCGCCGGCGCGACCATTAACGCGTCGTCCGGCAACATCACGATCACGGGACAAAACGGCGGCACAAGCGGCGTGGGTGTGCAAATTTCTTCGACGATCAATTCCGCCACCGGCACGGTTCAAGTCACATCGGAGGACAACGTGCAATTCGCGGCCGCCGGCAAGATCGATTCGAACAGCAACACCGTCACCGTCATCGCCGACAACGCGACCGGAAACAACGGCG
>CAYFJO010000022.1:0-54825 GCA_964343305.1 uncultured Pirellulaceae bacterium
CACAAGCTTCCGCAGCGACCGCCGCCGCAAGCCAGAACTGAAAGTACTGCGGCGAAAGCATTCAGCGAAGTTCTGGAATTGCCCGGCAATGGTACAGAACAGGTACTGGTCGGCCAGCATCGTAATGGACCTCATCCGTTGAGATGCCGAGTTGGCCGTGGATTGCTTCCCGACAGTACTTTCTGTACTTCATTAAGGAATCTCCATGGCAAACTTAATCGCTTGGTTTACCTCATCCATCTTGTTGTCAGAAAGCTGCGTTATCTTGCGCAGCAACCGAGGTTTTGGCACGGTGAGTAAAACGTCGCAGTTCACATTACAATCCTTTGGCATTCCCTCTGCTTTGGTCAGGGAAACCTCGCAAGGAAGATTGTGCTGGGTGGTCGTAACCTGGGCCACGACAACTTGATTGCGCACTACGACTGCGGCTGACCTCGTCAGAATCAAGACGGGACGGCGACCAACGGGATGCGGCAAGTCGGCCCACCAAACTTCACCACGGTCCATTCTTACCCCTCAGGTCCGTCCTCATCCCAAGGATCGTTATCAATGACTTCAGGCGTCAATGCGACGGAAGCCTCAGCCCATTGGCCGTCCGATTCGTGCGGAAGGGACTGCAGGTCGAGATAATCGATTAAGACGCGTCGGGCAAGATCCGCTGCGTCTTGCCCTTGAGACTTTGCCAATTCGCCCAATTGTTTTTCGTGGATGGGATCGAGATGTATTGAGACCATGCTTTTCTCCTCATGTAGGATTATATCTGGCCCCAATCCTCAGTGAAACAATGCTTGCCCGTTGGCAGTATCCTAATTGTGTGTTGCTAACTCATTTCTACCGCAGAGAACGCTGAGGGCCGCAGAGGAATTAGGCTATGTTCTCTGCGTCCCTCCGCGTACTCTGCGGTCAATTCCTTTGGGTTGTCGGGGGCAGCAACACACAATTAGGACACTACCTGCCCGTTCGATCAGATTTCCTCCATTGATTCAAAAACGCGCAAGGGTATTTGCTAGAGGACGCCCAACACCCACCCTGTCAGATACAGCAGGCAAAAGCATATCAAAGAGATCAACGTCGCGCGAAAATACGAGACTTGGATTTCGTCTCGCAAGAAATAGGCGATCATCCCGATCAAGACCCCCTTCGATATCAGTTGCTCGATTCGTGGGTGCAAGACACTCAGCGGCCACGACAAGACGGCCATGGCCACGGCCCCAAAAAACGCACCGCAGAAAACGATCCCGCAGCCCTTGATGATGATGCGTCGCACGTCAACGGAAGTTCCACCCAGTCGAAACACGGCATTTCCCACCACACAAGCCGTGTTCAACGCCAACGAGAGAATCAGGAAAATCAGCGGAACGCCCAACAAAATCGCCGCCATTTCCCAACTTGTTGGCAATGTCGCCGACGCGAATAACTCGAACTGTCGCATGATGGAATCATTGTCCTAACTTGCACAATCGATCGCGCCCCGATGAGGCGCCTCACAGGGAGTTTAGCTCGCCTTTCGTTGCGCGGCATAAGCTTCCCACTTGCGACTCGCAGTAACCGCCAAGCTGGAAGCTTACCCCACGCTTGATTATCTTGAGGCGGTTTTAAAACGTAGGGCAAGCGTCCTCGCTTGCCTTTTTCCACGATCACTCGCGTTGGTCCACCCGCCCGATCTATGCGTGTGCATCGTCCACCCGCATAGATCGCAATTCGTTATGCAAGTGTTGCGTCGTTGACGAGCGAGTGAAGTTCCCGTTGCCCAAGCCACTGCGTTCGCTGGCAAAGCAGGACAGCCATGCCTAGCTTGCAGCTAATCGCGCGATCCCGAAAAGCAAGAAGTAGGACGATTTTTCAATCCGTCTTGGACGGTTTGGAAAACCGTCCTACTAGAAAACCAACTCACGCGCAACTGCAATGATCCAGACGAAGATCATCATGTGGTAGTAGTACGCCGGACGAACACGCGTCGCGCCGATCACAAACAGCACGAGCAACGCGATTCCGGGATAGACAACCAATGGATACGCGTTGGTGGCCGCAACAACTGTCGCAATGACACCGACCGCGGTGACGAGAATCTTGGTGAATAGAAATCCACAAGTGTTGGGAATTGTGCGAATGCCAGCCTGCCGGTCACCATCAACGTCCCGCATGTCCCAGAAGATTTCGATCATCAAGGCAATCAGATAGACAAAAGCGAAATGCACGGCATCCAACGACGACATCGATCCACGCCATGTCGCCGGGCTGATCGCAACCGGCATCGCCCAAAAGAATCCAGCAGAGAATAGGTTCTTCAACAAAAACATATCCTTCACGCGAAAACCAAACGCCCGCCGACTGCTGTACAAGAAGCCCGCCAAAGCCACGACAACGAAGAGCCCAAGTGCTGTCGGATACAACCAAAGCCAGCAGAGCGGCAATATTGCCAATACTGACGCGGCCACATACGTATTGCGCACTGACTGAGGGCTAATCTCTTCGCCCTTGCGCGACTTCATGTCCTCTTCGGTGTCGGTAGCCTTATTGAAAAGGTAGGCGAACGCAATCACGCAAGCCACAGAAAACGCAACGACAATCGTATCAAGCGATACATGGCCCAAGGACCATTCCAGGCTATGAATCACCAGAAGAAGGGAGAGCACAATGATGTGCATGCGGTACTTAAGGATGAATGTCATCACGGGCTGGGCAACACTGTCGATGCTTTGTGTGCCACTGGCTCTGCCAGTGAAGTTTGTTGTTCCGTCTCCATCGAGGATCAAAACCCGTTCTCCCATTTCTGAACGAACACTGGCAAAGCCAGTGGCACACAGACATTCGGGGTCCCAATCAAAGGAGGAGACGGAGGTCTTTGTATATTGTAGGCGGTTTGGAATGTCCGCATCCCTCGGTTAACGGCAAGCCGAGGCGCAACCAAATGTTCGCATGAAGACAAGAAATCCACGACTAGTAATACGAGGACATTTTAAACTGGGGGCGGCATAGAAATCGACCTTTTTCGACCCGCATTACTTTTGGAACTCCGCCCGAAAAACGCTCTCGTCATGCAATCGCATCCGTCGCTCGAAATGAGTCCGGTAGTCCAGGTCGTGTTCGGGCGTGTTGACATCGACTTCGATTGGGCCGGCGAGATTCGTGACCTGTTGGATCAGTTCAAGGCTGGATTCGAAATACTCTTCGACATCCGTCCAAAAGTGAAGTTTGCCGTTTTGCTCCAGCACTCGCACCACTTCACACAAGAACGTCTCGTTCATGATCCGGCGTTTGCGATGACGCTTCTTCCACCAAGGATCGGGAAAGTACACGTGGACGGCGGCGATGCTTTCGTCGGCGAGAAACTCAAAACAGAATCGCTGGGCATCGCCATGAATCATGACGGCATTGTCGCGATCGTTGCGAGCAAGCTTGGCGGCGGCGAAACGGGCGTACTTTTCGGAGATTTCGATGCCAAGAAAATTGTGGCCTGGCATCGTCTCAGAAGCGCTCGCCATGAACAATCCTTTGCCGCTGCCGACCTCGACTTCAAACGGTGCCGGGCGAGCGAACAACGAATCGATGTCCAGTGGCGGTTGCAAGTCGTCGAGCGTGAGCAGGTGTCGACTTAGATCGAGCGAAGGATCAATCTTGCGGAGTGCGCGACGGCCCATGACGATGGTCGACGGACAAGACTGTCCGTTTTACAGGAAATGCTTATGAGGAATCGCTGTCCTGCCCTTTTAACGCTTCGACCGGCAACGCAATCCCTTTGATCTCTCCCTCGACGACGATCTTTTCGTTCACAATCCCCTGGAATTCGCAGACCATCATTCGACTCGGACGAATCTTCGTTAGCTTGCACATCACGATCAGTCGACAAGGTGGAACGACGATGCCACGAAATCGCACATCTTCGAGACCGCCAAAACCGATCACCTTGCCCGGCATCAAGTTTCCCTTTTGGACGAAGAAACTGGCCAGTTGGGCGGCGGCTTCGCACATGATGACTCCCGGCATCAGCGGCATATCGGGCATGTGGCCTCGGACCCAGAATTCGTCGTCGGCGATGTCTTTGTAGCCGACACAGGTGTTGTCGTCTTGGTTGTGCAAGACGATCGCCGTCAACTGCTCCATCTCGTGGCGCTGCAGGTTGTATTTCCGGATCTCATTGATGTCCGCAATGACGTTGTCGAAATCAACTTGGTCCAGGTCGACGATGAACGGTTTTTCGGGCACGCTAAAGTCTCTGGGAACAACAAATCTAGCAGCCCGGCTATTCAAAACGGCCGGGCTGCTGGAACAGAATTCGATTTTCGCGGCATCAAGTGCGGAGTTTCTTCCGTCGCTGTTTGCGACGTTTGGCACTCGCCGGACGTTTGCCGTGATTGGCTTTTTTTACTTTGTGTTGGGGTTTTGCCATGAGCACATTCCAATATTTTCGGACGTTTTTTCGTAATCCCTGAGGATATCAGCAATTTCCCACTTTGAGAACCGCAGCAGCGTAAGGGTAATGTCCTCTTGGTGTGTTGGCCTGAACCAGACTTCCGAAGTTTCGGAAAACTTCGGAAGTCTATAACTCAGAATTAGGACACTTCCGGCATAAGAGGTGCGGGTTCGGCAAAGTTTTCGGCCCATCAAGCAGCCATTCGACGGCGACTGCGGCGGCGAACAACCGTTGTGTTGCCCGCTGGTTGTTCGTCGAATTGGGCGGTAATCGCTTCCTCAAGCGCTTCCTCTTCATACATTTCGGCAGATGACAAGTCGGCATCGCTATCGGCCAAATCTTCAGCCGTCGCATCACGATCGTCATCGGTGGGACGGTTTCGTGTCATCAGCGCCAGCAAGGCTGGCAGAATGAGGATCGACGTGCCCAGGCAACAAAACACGCCGATCGTCAGAACCTGTCCCAGGCTCCGCAGTCCTTGGTGGCTGGCGAACATCATCGTCCCAAAACCAATCATGGTCGTGGCGGACGTGATCAACACGGCCGTCGCGGTGGAACTGCTCAATCGGTACTTTCCCGTCTGCCTCCGAAAGTCGTGTACCACATGGACACCATCGTCGATGCCGATCCCCAGGATCAACGGCAGCACGATCATGTTCGCCGGATTGAGCGGGATGTCCAACAATCCCAAAATGCCGAACAACTGCAACGTACCCAAACCCATGGGCAACAGCGCCAGCAGCGCGAGTTGCAAGTTGCGAAAGTCCAGCACCAATACGATGGCAACCAACAACAACGAATAGATCGCGGCGTGAAAATAGCTTTGCTGCATCTGCCGCGATGCGTAAAACGTCTGTACCGGATGCCCCGTGACTTTGGGGTCCACCGATTCAAGCTCCGCGACGAATTGTTCGAGTTGATCCATGTCCCAGATGTTACTGCGAGCGTAGACCTTGAGCAGATGCCGGTTGGACTTGCCAACGAATCGCTTTCGCAAACCTTCCGGCAAGTCCCAAAGTTGCGGCGGCGTGGGGTCGGCAATGCGGGCCAACGATTGCAAACGTCGCAACAATTCGATACAGGTCACCTGCTGGTAGGCTGAAATCCGCTCGTAGTATTCGCGCGGCGTGAGTTGTTTCAATCGTTTTTGCAAATCGGCGACCAACGCGGCGACAGGTTGGTCTTCGGATCGTTTGCTCAAATGTCCGGCGAGATCGGACAACGAATGCGACAATTGATCGGGCGCGGCGATGGGAATCACGGGTGGTTGTTCGGGAAGTTGCTGCAACCGTTTTGAGGCGCTGCGAATCAGACTGGTTTTCGTCGGCGTCGATTCGGGCAACAGTGACACGATTTCTTCTGTTCGGTCAACGGTTTCGAGTTTCTCGAATTGTTCCTTGAGTTGTCGCAATCCTTCCGGACTGTCGGCGATTGACAAGCCGAACCAGACGCTGCGGTCGCTCTTGGCGATCAAGCGACGTTCCCATTGGACGCTTTCGATTTGCGTCGGCTGCATGTTCAAAAGATTGTGGTCGTACCGCAGCCAAAATGCACCACAAGCGAGCATGGCCGTAAAACAAAGCGACACCATCAACACGAACTGCGGAAGCCTCAGGATGGACTGCAGCACCGTGTCGATCGGGATCGGTGCGGGGATTTCTTCTTCACGAACGCCTTTGTCCGCCAATTGGATCATCGCAGGCAGGACCACCAGCGCAGCGACAATGCACAACAAGATCCCGCCGCCAGCGATGATGCCCAGTTCCGCGATGCCGGTAAAATCGGTCAGTGCGGCGGTTGAAAAAGCTAGTGCCGTTGTGATTCCCCCGGTGATGATGCCCGGCCCGACGCTGGATGCGGTTTGCACCAACGCGGTCTCACTCTCGTGAATCGTGCGCCTCAATTGCAGGTAACGAGCGACATAGTGGATACCGAAGTCGATGCCAAGGCCGATCAGGATCACGCCAAACGACACGCTGAGGATGTTCAAATGTCCGACCGCCAACGTGACGTAACCGAACGACCAGGCGATGGCGAGGATCAACGCCGTGACGGTCATCATCGGATGGCGCACACCGCCGAACCCGGCCACAAATAGACAGGCGACGCCAATCAAACTCAAGATGCTGGCACGCACCATATCGGCCTGACTAGATTGCATTTCGTCGTTTTCGAGGACCGGCATCCCAGTCAGTCCCACACGAACATCGGGATGTTGATTTCCAGCGGTGTGCAGCAATTCTCTGAGGCGTTGGATCGCTCCACTGCCCTGCACAAACTGGTCCTTGCTGCGGGCAATTCTCAGCAACACAAATCCCATGCTGCCGTCGTGGTTCAAGAGATACTCACTGTCGAACCGGCGCAGCCCTTCGACCATGCGATCGGCATCGGGCCACAGCGAGATCTGCGCCGGCACATCAGAAATGGCGGCAGAGAGTCGCTGAGCGATGAGCTGTGCGTGCGCAACGGCACCTCGGTTTTCAGCCGCGCTGCCGGCTTGTTCTCCAAAGAGCTTGCGGGAGGAAAGTCGAGCGTTGACGGACTGAATTTGCTTGTGCACGTCCAGCATACTCCAGCTTCCCCGCGAAATCGGATCGACTTGCTGGAGAAACTGGTCAATTTCCTTGAGTTTTTCCTCGGTCAGAAAATGCAACGCCTTGGCTTTAATGGTGTCCAGCTCTCTCTTGTAGAGCACGTTTTCGAAGTAGCTGGGCTCGCGTGCGATGGCTTTGGCGATGGCATCGATCACCGGCACGACGGAGTCGCGATGACCGCCTTCGACGATGACCACCACGTCGTCTTCGTTGCCAAATTCTTCCAGATACGCGAGCCATCGTTTGTTGTAGTGACTGGCCGGGTTCAACAGATCAAGGCGGCTGGCATGAAACTGCATGAACCGCGCGGTGGCGGCCGTGCAAACCACCGCCAGCACGACTGCGGTGCCGACAAAGAACCACGGAAAGCGCACCACCAAACGGGTCACGAGCTCCAATGGGCGCGCAAGATAAGAGGGCTCGTTCTGCGGCATCCCTTCCGCCGACATCCAACTTCCTTGTTTCGCGCGAAAGCGGAACGATTTCCACTTGCGGGAAGAGAATTCTACCGCCCCCCAGCAGCACCAACAATACGAATCGATCTAGAATGCATCCTGGAGGATTTGCTGAAAATCTTCGATTGTCGACTTTCGAGGATTCACCCATTGCAGTCGTTTCAACGTGAACGCTTTTTCGGCGAAAGCTGCTAGCTGATCTTCCGTGCCACCGATATCACGAATCCGCTCAGGAATGCCAATATCTCGGCGCAGATTCTCAACGGCCAAGATTGCTTTCTCCGCCGCGGAGTCTTCATCGAGATTTGCCACATCCTCGCCCAAAAGAGCCGCAATGCGTCCGAACGTTTTTTTGCGCTCGGGAAAATTAAAACGCATCACGTACGGCAGCAGAAGTCCGTTGCCAGCACCATGCGAACAGTGCAACATCCCGCCAAGCGGATATTCCAACGCGTGGACAATCGCCACGCCACAATTCGAAAACGCGATGCCTGCTAGTGTCGAGGCGAGCGACATTCCCGCGCGTGCGGCAACGTTCTTCGGTTCACGAACGGCCGTGACGAGATGCTGGCCGACCAGTTCGATCGCTTTTTCTGCGATGCAATTCCCCAACGGATGGCGGCCGTCGTAGCCGCTTGCTTCACCCGGCGGTGTTTCCATTTTGTCGTAATCGACCGCCGTGTAGGCTTCGATGGCGTGCGTCAACGCGTCGATTCCGCTGTCGGCGGTTACCTTCGGCGGGCAGCTCAGCGTCAACATCGGATCGACGACGGCGATCGATGGTCGCAAACAATTGCTGAGCGTGCTGACTTTCATTTCGTTCGCCGTGTCGGTTAACACCGCCGCGTGCGAAACTTCACTGCCCGTTCCCGATGTCGTCGGCACGCAAACCAGCGGCAACACCGGACCGGGAACATTGTCGAAACCAAAGTAGTCACGAAACGATCCGCCGTTGTTCATCACGTTGGCGGTGATCTTCGACAGGTCCATGTTGCTGCCGCCGCCTAGACCGAGAATCGCGTCCGGACCAAACGCATGCGCACACTCGATCGCACTTTCGGCCGCGTCGAAGGAGGGCTCGGCTTCACCGCCATCAAACACTTCGACCGTGATGCCGGCCTGATCGAGTGGCGCACGGACTTTGTCAATAACACCGGCATTGCCAAGATTCTTGTCCGTGATGACAAAGACGCGGTTCAATTTGTGTCGCGATGCAAGCTCGCCGAGTTGGTCGATCGAATCAGGGCCAAAGACAAGATGTCCGGCCGAATAGAAATTCCACGTCGTTCCCATCGAATGGTTGCTCCTGGTTGTTGGCTCAGTGTTTCTCCATGAGCTTTTTTACCAGATTTGCAACCAGTTCGGGATTGTCCTGCTCAATAAGATGGTCGATCGTATTCTGTTTCACGTCCAACTTTTCCAAGTGGCCGCTGATGCTCTTCCAATGTTTTTCGCGTTTCTTGCCTTCAGACAGGTACAACTCGGTCACGAGTTCCTGGACCCGCTGCAACGAAATGGCCTCGCGGTTGTCGTAGTAATTCTTGATAATATTCTGTTGATGTTTGGTGCGTTCGGCCATGACCTTATTCCGTGGTTCAAAACGTGGGGACTTGCGACAACTGTCGGCACGCAACCCTTAGCGCGGCGGGTGCGGGAGGTTATATTGGTGCGAAAGTGGTTTGCACACTAGCATACCTTATCTGTTCATCGCCAGGATAGCTCTATGCCTACCATAAAATTCACCAAAGAAAACAAAGAAATTACCGTGTCTGACGGCGCGAACTTGCGGACCGAAGCCGTCAAGGCAGGAATCAACTTGAATTGCGCGATCAGCGGCATCAGCGAAGGCGTCGACAACACGGTGAGCACGGTTTCGAAATTTGTCAATTGCAATTTCATGAGCATGGGTCTGGTGCGAGGAATGTGTGGAACTTGCCGCGTGCTCGTCACCAAGGGCATGGAAAACACCAACGACATGACGACTCGCGAGAAGATGAAATTCAGTTATCTGCCGGTGCCTGATCCGCTGCCGTGTCTGGCATATGTGGGCAACGAAGACACGATGCGATTGGCTTGCATGACGGAGGTGAACGGCGACATCGAAGTCGAGTCAATGCCGGACTTGAATTTGTTTGGCGAGAATTTCTTTAGTTAGACAACGCGCCCATCCGTCCCTCGCCCACGCGTCGGGTTATCTTGTGAAAGAAATCGTTGCTGTCGTCAAGCCGTATCTCGCGGAGAAAGTTCTCGACGCGTTGCGGCTCGCTCCGCTGGAAGCGTTGAGCGTTCGCGAAGTCAAAGGCTATGGCCGTCAAAAAAGTTATCTCGACGAATACGGCGAGAGTGAATACTCAATGGCATTTCTGCCGAAAGTCGAGATTTCCCTTTGGGTGGACGATTTGCGTGTGGAAGAGATCCTGAACAAGATCGTCGATGTCGCACGAACGGGCCGCATGGGCGATGGCAAGATTTTTGTCTTACCGATCGCTGATCATGAAAACGTGATCGACATCAAGTAGGGCAACGTCCCTGGCATTGAAAGCGTCGGATCGTGGGTTTCTGACTAACGCCAGCGAATACACTACAATGGACAAGATGAGAACTGTCCACATGGCACCGCGCATCGATTCGCGGTTTGTCCTCGATCCCTTTGAACCAGCACACCTCGCCCTTCCCCATGGCGAAATCGCCAGACGAGTGGAGCTTGGCATGCACGAATTGGAAGATTGCTGTGCGTGTCCGCGAAATTGCCATGTCAACCGGATGTTGGATGAAACGAAAATCTGCAACACCGGACGCTTCGCACGCATTGCCAGTGCGTTTCCACACTTTGGCGAAGAAGACTGCCTCCGCGGCTGGACTGGTTCGGGAACGATCTTCTTTAGTTTCTGCAACCTGCGTTGTGTGTTCTGTCAGAACTGGGATATCAGTCAGCGGTCGGCGGGAAATGAATGCAGACCTGAGAAGATCGCCGAAATGATGCTCGACCTGCAAAAACGTGGCTGCCACAACATCAACTTTGTCACCCCCGAGCACGTTGTACCACAAGTGCTCGAAGCGATCGCCGCAGCCATCCCGCGCGGACTTCGGTTACCCATCGTTTATAACACGAGCGGATACGACTCGGTACAATCGCTGAAACTGCTCGACGGAATTGTTGACATCTATATGCCCGACTTCAAGTTTTGGACAACTGAAACGGCGAAACGTCTGGCCAAAGCGCCCGACTATCCGGAGTATGTTCGAGCGGCGATTCTGGAAATGCACCGTCAAGTGGGCCCATTGAAGTTTGGTCCAAACGGCTTGGCGCGGCGAGGCGTGTTAATCCGTCATCTTGTCATGCCGGGACAGTTGGATGAGGCCAAGTCGATCTTTAACTGGCTTGCCGATGAGGTCTCTCCGGATTCCTACGTGAACATCATGGGACAATATCATCCTGATTATGAAGTTGGGCAGATCTCACTTCGTGGCGAGAAAAAATACCACGAGATTGACTGCCGCCACGAGCAGGGAGAGATGCAGCGAATTCGGCAAGCAGCCCGCGACGCCGGATTGTGGCGTTTCGATGAGCGCTTGTCACGTTTTTAGTGCAGAGTCGTTCCTTCCACCAGGTAAACCTTGGTGGAGAGGCGTACCATAGAATCTGGCCACACGCGTCCGCGCTCGAGAATTGCTTAAGGCAAATTCCAGCCTTATAATCAACCAAATTGTTGAGTCCTTTCATCTCCCGTCGTCTGATTGGAAGAGGATGCGATGGCATTGGCAAGCGAAAACGTCATTCACTTGAAGGGTGGAAAACTCATAGGAGACACGGCGGCTGGCGACATTGCCAAGACATTCGAGGCATTCCATCAATCGAACAACCCAGCGAACCTGGCCGTTCATTTTCACGGCGGGCTCGTGCCGAAGAAAGACGGATTGGAAACCGCCGAGCACCTCAAGCCGATCTTCGAACAAGCCGGCGCGTTTCCCGTATTTTTCGTTTGGGAATCGGGCGCCATTGAAACGGTCTGCAACAACTTGGGCGACATCGCTCAAGAGCCGTTTTTTCAACAGATTGTCAAACGAATCGCACAGTTTGCGGCCAAACAACTTGGTTCGCTCGCCGGACCGGTCATGCGCGGCGAAGTACCGGATGAGTCGAAGGTCACCGAGGAGCAAATCAACTCGCAATTCGACGCATGGTTTGATGCTGGTTCATCGGAACTGCTGCCGTTGGACAGCCTCGCCATCGGCAACGCCGTGGACGAGGACGAAAACGTGATCGCTCTGCGGATCGAAGACAAAGTCCGCCGCGACCACGAACTGCACGACGAATTGAACAAGATCATTGATGTCGCGACGCCGGCCGATCAAGTGGTTACACGAGGCGGTCGGGTGGCCAATGTACAGGCTTCACAAAGAACCCTGATGACCCCGGAAACGATCGAACAGCTTGTCGAGACCGACCGTGTTGGACGGCGGAGTGTGCTCACCGCCGTCAAACTAACCACCCAGATCGCGGCGATTGTTTATCGCGTGGTCAAGCGTCACATTAACCACCGCGACCACGGTGTGTTTGTCACCATCGTCGAAGAGGTGCTCCGCCAGTTGTACGTTGAGAGCATCGGCAAAACGTTCTTGTGGGACCTACTGAAGAAAGACACGCTCGACGCATTCGGCGATGACGCAAACTTGTACGGTGGGACAGCATTTCTGTCCCATTTGGCTGAGCAACTGCGGCAAGGCAGACCCGTACCCCGGATCACACTGACTGGCCACAGCACGGGCGCGGTCTACATCTGCCACTTTTTGGAAAAGGCGGACGTGATGCTGCCGTCCGAAGTGAAATTCGACGTTGTCTTCCTCGCGCCTGCGGTGAATGTCAAAACATTCGACCACACGCTGACAACCGTCGGCCACCGCATCGCCAACTTCCGCATGTTCACGATGTCGGACGAGCGGGAAATCGCGGACCCGTTGCACACCAAAGTCCGGCTGATTTACCCCCGGTCGATCTTGTACTTCGTCTCAGGCCTGCTCGAAGATGAACCGGATGAACCACTCGTTGGAATGCACCGCTTTTTCCAGGGAGATTCGGCCTTTGAGGGGGTGCCCGATGTGGCCCGCGTGGCGGGCTGGTTTAATCAACACCCAGGCCGCGCCGTCTGGTCCGTCGCCGATCAAGGACCCGGCCAGCAGTCGCTGGCGACGACCCACGTCGATTTCGACAACGAAGCCAACACCATGGCAAGTTTGCAGCATTTGCTCCAACACGGATTTTGAGAATTTGGATTTGGACCATGTCTCGACACGAATACATCGATTTTCAAGTTGAAGTCGAATTAAGTGAAAGCCGTCCCGGGAATCTCGTCGTTCGTACAATATCCTCCGCCGGCGAAACCCGTGATGAGGCGCCGTATGCGTTTGACGAAAACAAGTTGCGCGATCGACTTCACGCCATCGAACTGGCCTTGGCGAGATCCGGCGCGCCCACAACGAGAAGGAAGCAAACAACAGACGAAATCGCGGTTGAAGAATTTGGGCGTGAATTGTTCGACGCAGTTTTTGCTGGCAACGTATTGGTTGCTTTCAATGAAACTCGCAACAAAGCCAAATGCCATGACAAGAATGTACGACTGAAACTCTGCATTTCTTCACCAGAGTTAGCACGGCTGCCGTGGGAGTTTCTATTCCATCCGAGCATGGATGACTTTCTGTGTCTGCAGACCGATATCTCCATCGCGCGGTACATTTCACAGCAGCAGTCTGTCGAACCAATCACGGTCGAGTTACCGCTTCAGATACTCGGGATCGTGTCCAATCCCGACGACGACTTGGACGTCGAAAGCGAAAGCGAAAAACTGGATGAGGTGTTACGAGAGTTGGGTGACAATGCGCAAGTGACTTGGAGAAGCCGCGTGACGTGGGACAAGCTGCAAAGGGAAATGGTCATGGGCCGATGGCACGTGCTTCACTTCATCGGCCACGGTGGCTTTAATAGGCGTCGTGGAGAAGGCGAAATCTATTTGATGGATAAAGAGGGAAATCAAGACGCCATTCGCGCCTCGACAGTCGCACGTCTAATGAGTGGCCATCGAACGCTACGCTTGGTTGTGTTGAATTCATGTCAAGGCGCACAAGGCAGTAAGTCAGATGAATTCTCCTCGACGACGGCGACATTGGTGCGAACCGGTGTTCCGGCGGTGGTGGGAATGCAATTTGCAATCTCAGATGCGTCGGCGAAGGAATTCTCCAGAAAGTTCTACGAGTACTTGGCGCTAACCGGAGCAGTAGACATCGCGATGACAACCGCGCGCCAAGCCATCAGCAAGTCGGATCATTGCTTCGAATGGGCAACACCCGTGCTTTATCTGCGGGCAACGAACGGCGTTCTCTTCGATGTACCCGAACAATCGGAGGGTCTAGTTAAGACTGCTTCCCAATCACAGCCGGAACAATCGAGTAATGCCGCTCACGCACGGACTGACAGGCTGGACACGCACCCTACGACCTGTCTCGAACAATCTGCACCAAGTCCTCCTGTGCAGACTGAGCCAGCACCACCAACTGAAGACGCTGAAGTTTCCGCGCCGGTCGAGAAAGGGGAACCCTTCTACCTGATTGCTCGAACCACGATGGGGCACGGTGGATATCCGAGTGTAAAGTTTGGCCGTCCAGCGAACGCTGATCACTATCCGCCCGAGGCAATCGAGCTCGCGGCCGGATACGCGAATCTCGGACCTTATCTTGTCACAAATCCGGTCGAGAAAGCGCACTTGATTGAACGCTGCAAGGTGTTGATCTGGGATGATCGAATCTCGAGCGCAGAATCCTTCGTGCCACTTCTCGACCAGGTAGTCGTACAGGCCTGCCCGCTGCTGATTATCGCTGACGATTTCGACGATGAAGTCTTAGAAATGCTCACGATAAATCAGGTGCGAGGCGTTCTCCAATCGTGCGCCGTTCGATCGACCTTTGAAAAGGACCAGCTTCGTATGCTTGCTGAAATGACGAATGGCCGGCTTTTTGAACGAGGTCAGCATAATCTCCCAGATGTTCAGCTAAGTGAGCTGGGCAGCGCACGATGGGTTCGCGTGACGGACACGACCACGTTCATTCAAACAACCGACTTGCACGCGCACAACGAGCCCGAACATCTTGCAAATTACTACAACATTCAGTTTCTTTTTTCAGGAACGGGGGGGCTCGGCCCCGTATGGCATGGAATTGATTCGACTACCGCTGAGAATTCGGAAGTGCTCTTATGGTTTTTGCCCTCAAGCTTGACCGACAATGCGCCAGCTTTCGAGGAGTTCCGTGCGCGATTCGCAGAGCTAAAGGCACTTCGGCATAAAGCAATTCGACCAATCTATGGGCTGAAACAGCACCGAAGCTTCGGCTGCTTCTTCGTCACGGGCGTGTCAAGGGGAGCGAACTTGCATGAGTATCGACAACAAACGATTAACCGCTTCGGCGTCTTTCCAATCGAATCCGCTACTCAATTACTGCGTCCTGTTGCCGAGGCGTTGGACTACGCGCACTGCCAGGGAGTTGACTATATTCCGCTTACTGCATCAGGCATCGCCGTTTCGGACGATGGAAACAACGTCGAGATTGCCGACGCTGGAATCGCCAGGATCACCCGATCAGTCTTGGCAGGCACTCCGGCTACAGCTACAGAAAACTCGGCACCAGAAATAACTCACGGCGGCCAACCGGCTGCTACCTCAGATCAGTTTGAATTGGCAAGCATCGCTTGGCAATTGCTGACGGGGCAGTTACCGTTTGATGCGCAGGACGAAACAATCGATCCTGACCAGTCCACGCCCAACATGCTTCCAACGCTTAACGACCAATCAGACACAGTAAACAGCGCATTCGCACGGGGAATGGCACTGAACGCGGGTGAGCGGTTTGCAAATTGCGTTGGTTTCATCGATGCGTTGGCTGGGCACAACTTGAAGTCTTCAAAAGTGTCGAAATCGCAGTCGGTACAAACAACAACAACCTCTTCCGCGCCTGATGGCCTCTTGGAAGAAGCCTTGAATCGAGACACTCTTCCCAGCGCAATTGCTGACGAGCGCAATCCAACTGGGACTCCCTCAACCACGGCGCTCGAATGCAAAGACTTCGACCTTGTCATCCATTGGAGTGGCGACGACAAAGTTTCGGTCGAAGCGGAATCACCTATTGGTGAAGCCCGCGCGGAAGTTACGATCAGCCGGAAGAAATTCTGGCAACAGTCAGTAGAATTGGAGCTGGCAAGTCTGAGGTCGACAGTCCCTTCTCATCGCACAACAACTCGACAGCATTCGGCAGCCGAGTCGTTTGGTCGTAAAATCTTTAGTTGGGTATTCGCAGAACAAGTACAGGTGCTCTATCGGAAAACATGTGAATCGGCCGGACGCGTGCGTATTAAACTCCGGCTGCCTGACTCGGATCTCGCCGATCTGCCCTGGGAGCTCCTGTACGACCCACTTGAGGGTGATTTCGTTTGTCTTTCGACTCGCACTCCAATCGTGCGATACGTCGACTCTCCCAGGCGGATCAAACCGCTGGCCACCGACTTGCCGCTGCGCATACTTGGAATGGCTGCAAGTCCGATAGGATTTGAATCGTTGGACGTCGCATCCGAGAAGCGGCTCGTGGAAGAAGCCATCGCAGGACATGGTGACTACATCAAATTGGAGTGGGTCGCCGGTGCCACGCCTAGAGACTTGCAACGATCATTACATAGTTCCAACGCCCCTTGGCATGTTTTTCACTTTGCTGGACCGGGAGATTACAACACAATTCGCGACGAGGGTGTGATTTTCTTGGAAGCGGAGGACGGGACGGCGGCGAGCTATCCGGCAACAAACTTAGCACGGCAGATCATGGATCATGGACATATGCGGCTTGCCGTTTTAAATTTCTCCGAAAGCGCGACTGTTGCGGCCGTACTCGCCATGCGTGGGTTACCCGCGGTCGTAGGCATGCAGGACTTGATCACCGACTCTGCCGCGATAGAGTTTTCGCGCAGTTTTTACAGTAGCCTGGCGTATAACTGCGATGTGATTGTTGCCATGAGCGAAGCGCGCAAAGCAATTGTCGATTTGGACAGCGACTCGCTTGAATGGGCCATACCTGTGCTTTATTTACGGTCGTCCGATGGAGTCTTATTCGATCCAAGGCCCTAAAAAAGTTTCCGCATCACCAGTTTTTCGATTGACCAACGCGTTTCTTCAAAGACGAACCCAGTCTTCCTGCAAAACTTCCAACTCCTTTTAAGGAAACGTAGCTCATGCTTCGATGCAATCTTTGTTTCACTTTCTTGACTTGCTTGCTAGTTCACCCGGGGTTAGGCGACGAATCGTCGAGTCAAATCACACAAAGAGTGACCTATCGTGGCTTTGCCTGCTATCCGCACGTGGGTGGCGAACCTTTTCACACGGTCAAGGCTGGTCAAAGAATCAGAGTTCATGGTTATGGCGACGTCACTTGGCCGGCGGTCGTGAGACAATCGAAGGCCGTGATTACGCTCGATCCCGAAAAGGACGAAGCCACAGGTTCGGTCGAACTGAAAGTTGAAATCGACGCTTCGTACAAGGACGGCGATGACACGTTCAAATGGAAAGAAACCGTGAGCATCAAACAATACGATTTCGGCGCTGCTGGACGAATTAAGGGGAAGCGGTTTAGCTTCGAACGCGGCGGCGCGCGGTATACGAATGTTGGCGTCTCGTTTGTACATCAACGAATTCACACTCTTGAAGGCAATCCTCACCGAAGTGCCGTTGCGAGGAAAGAGAATCCGTTCAAAGTCCTAATTGATTACGACGACGAAAAAGATCGAGGCAAGACCGCGCGCCCGGAGAATCACGACGTGCGCATTTACGAAAAGAACGAGCATCAGGATGCGTTCGTAACGCTGGCGGGACGTGTCATTGCTATGGAAGGCAAGGTCGAAAAGCTACAGGGTGCGTACGCCGTCCTTAGCGCCGGAACGCTACCTAAATCGGGATCGGATTTAGCAACCAATAATCCCACTGCCACTCCGGCCGATGAGCCAGAATCGACGGACAAGTCTGAGGAATATAAAAAATACTCAGCCGAGATTGTCGCCGTTCGATATTCTGAACAACAGCGGGAAGACACCGGTGCTTGGGCTAAAGAAGGAAGCCTAAAGGGTAAAAGGTTGTTCCTTCGGCCAGGAATGAAACTAAGCGGCGAGGCGGGAATTGTGCTTGGGCGCACTACCATCGTGCTGAGGATTCGCCTAAACGATCAACAATCCGTAAACGTGACCGTCTCGCCAGGCTCACTAACAGGGCCCGCGAATCGTCCCTTTCCGGATTTTGCAGTATTTCATCTAGGAGAGTTTGTCAAGAATGTCACGGAACTCGGCGCAGAAGAGATGATGTCGACCTCGTTGTTGGGTGGCTCAGTCGTGGTTGAAACTGCGGATGGGCCTGGTCTTAAAGATGAGTTGGTCAAGCGTGCTTTCCGTGTTTCCACGCCACTCATTGAGGTCTGGAATCTAGAGACGCTTTACCGTGTGCATCATGATGACAAGACCAAACAATCCACCGTCCAGGTCGATCGCGGCGAAGTTTCAATTCGGCCAAAGAAAAAGGGTGCAAGGCCGTTTGTTTTGAAGGCGGGAGAACAAGTTACGGTTGCGGAAGACGGCGTCGGTAGAATCGAAGATTATCGACCGCGTCCTGCGCCGCAAGTTGCTTCATCTGAGCTTGTGTCTACGTGGAACAACGAAGACTTACCCGTCGGAATCAGCGTTTCCAAAGGACTCAAGGTTCGTGGTTGGACCACGGTGCGCCGGATCACTCGGAACAAGATCGAGGATGGCTGGAACATTTCCAACGCGCGGATCAGCGGCGACGGGTCGCGAATTGTGTTCGCGTCCAACAAGGGTACTTACGTTGTCGCGGCGGATGGCAATTCGGCACCCGTGCAGGTCGGCGCGGCGGCACATGTCGATGGCGGTCAAGTCAGCATCTCGGACGATGGCAAAGTGATTGCCTGGAAAGATACCGATGGATTGTTTGTCAGCAACAGTGACGGTAGCGGCCGCAGGTTGCTTGATGACAAAACAAGGTGGAAGAAGGTCCAATTGACAGCGGATGGTCGTCGATTGTTTTTGTGTGAACTGTATGGTCAGTCCATCACGGCGATGAATATCAACGGTTCAAACCGTCAGTCGCTGGTAACCGTCGAGCAAATTCAAAAAACCGTTGGACTCACTGGCAACCGCAACTTTTTTAGCGTTCAGGGTATGGACGTTTCCGCCGATGGTTCGCGAATCGTGTTCCATGCGGGCAATGATCTCTTCACTTGGACGACTGGTGCGGGAATACGCCGCTTGACGACATATCACGGCAGCAGAGAGACGCACGGTGTTTCCGCCGTCGCGATCAGCGGCGACGGGAGCCGGTGCTGTTATACCGAGTATCTGACCACGGGCGCTCAACTCCCGCGCGTGATTCAATTCACAGGTCAGCCGATCGTATCTTTTCCCGAAGTGGGCCACGCGGAATTGCAAATGTCTCAGGATGGCCGCTTTTTCTTTGCGAGTAATGTTGGCTGGGCGCAGCGATACGATGTTGAGGCAAAACATTACAACGCGCCGCTGAGCTTTTCCAACTACCATTGGCCAACGTTTCGCGCGGCACGCACGTCGTTCAGCCGCGATGGTCGGCGAGCGTGTTTTTTCGTTCCCGACTGGGGTGGCAAACGAATCACGGAAGCTCCCATTACGCCGCAAATCACGGTGATGGATTTCAATCCAACAACGCTCGACGGCGTGCCCCACCTGGAACAAATCGATATCCAAGACCGCGTCCTGCCCGCCGAAAAGAGGAAATCGACCACCGCAAGCGTCAAGGCAACCGGCGACGAAATCCAATTTACTGCTTTTTTGCCAATCCGTCCCGGCACGGATCAACTCAAGTACAAGACGTTTGGCCTACACGCGCTAAGTGATGACGGCAAGACTCTGGGCGACGAAACAGCAAAAGACGCCCAGTTTACATCCAGCCACTTCGACATATTCCTGCTTAACGCCAACGCGCCCTGCGACCCTGGCCCGCTAACACTGCGCGTCTTTGCCTTTGACAAGAACGACCACATGCTGTCGGTCGAGGTGGATGGTGTCGGCATTCGATAGTTAGGGGGTTCGCGTTTTTGGCGTGTGAGGAATTCTGCGATGTCAAGCATTACCTATCACGACTTCAAACTCGAAGTGACGGCGATCAACGAAGAGGATTATCGGGTGCGTGTCCAGCCGCCCGCGGGTCCGGCCGAGAGCGTCATGTGTTTGCCACTGGGTGCGGGAGCCATTCAATCGTTCTTGCGAGAATGGGAACAGCAGGCACGCACTCGCAAGCATGCCGCAAGAGAGAAGACACGAAAAACGTTGCATCCCGATGAAGCAAAGGCACTCGATTTTGGAACCAAGTTGTTCGACGCGCTGTTTCACGGAAACGTGGAAAAGTGTTACCGGCGGATGTTGCAAAAGCCGAAGGATGAAGGGCTGCGGGTGATGCTGCACCTAAAGGCTCCCAATCTAGCGGCGTTGCCTTGGGAGTACATGTACGACGCCAAGTTGGACAGCTACCTGTTTACATCAAGATACCAACCGCTCGTGCGGCACATGCTCGACCTGCGACAATCGGCTCCATTGAAAATTGATTTGCCACTCAGAATCCTGGGAATGGTCTCGTGTCCAGAAGGCAAAGTCCCGTTGGACGTCGAAGCTGAAAAGGCACTCGTCCGGAAAGCACTCGGAGATTTGGAAGAAAAGGACGTTGTAAAACTAACCTGGACTGACGACGCCACGTTGGACACGCTGCAGGACTACTTGGAACAACCGTGGCACGTGTTTCATTTCATCGGACATGGTGAATTTCGCGCAAAAAAGGGTGAAGGGCAACTGGTGTTTGAAGACAAATCTCGTCGGTCAGATCCTCGTGGTGCAGATGAATTCGGCCCATTGTTGCACGATTGCCGCCCGTTGCGTTTGGTCGTTTTGAATGCTTGTGAAGGTGCCCGTGGCAGTCTGGACGACATCAACTCGTCGGTGGCCGCGGCGCTCACGCGGCAGAGTATCCCAGCAACGGTGGCGATGCAGTTCACGATCACGGACGATGCCGCGATGGTCTTTGCCGGGCGATTCTATCGAGCGATCGCTAGTGGATTTAGCATCGAGGCGGCGGTCGGCGAAGCGCGCAAGGCGATGCGCATCCAACATCCCTTGGAATGGGGAACACCAGCTCTCTATATGAGTTACACAGACGGTGTGCTCTTTGAACCAAGCGGCGGAAAGCCTGTCGAACCGATCGTTGAAGAAGAACCTCCCCAGGAGGATCCCGCACCCCGGCCACGGCCCGCACAACCAACCAAATCACATTTAGCGCGTGAAATCGGACCGGAGTCGGAAGTCTTGTGCTCGCTTTGTTCCGTCAGTTTGTCGCTGAAGAATCTTGCGTCCCATTGGCGAATGACTCATCCAAACGCTGACAAATATCAGCGTGAATTGATTGAGAGTTTCGCGAATTCGTATCCCTCGGACACCCGAGTGGCATGTCCAATCTGCAAGGAGTTCGTCAAAGCAAAAAACTTAGTTTCGCATTGGGACAAACTGCACCAACCAAAGTCATCCACGCCGAAGCCCAAATGCCCACACTGCGGTCAATCTAAGTGCGTTGGAATGAAATTCTGTATCAAGACGGGACATCCCATGGAAACGGTGGCACAAACGCAATGTCCCCACTGCGGAGAAGCCCGATGTATCGGGATGAAATACTGTACTCAAACAGGTAAGCCAATGACCTAGTTCCCGCCGCCGGTATGCCCGCCAATCCATCCGCCCAGCAGACAGATAGGAATAATCAGAATGCTAATCCATCCCGGAAATTCTTGGCCGCTATTCTGCAAAATCGCCCCAACAACACCACATGCAACGAAAGCAAGCCCCATACCTACGGCAGCGCCAGTTTCACTGAATCCCGTTTTATCTCCAGTGCTGTTTGTATCCGGCGACGATGGGCTGCGACTGGATTGTGACGATTGGGAACGATTCACTGGCGTACCGCAATGGCCACAGAACTGATCACTTTGACCCACAGGTTTTCGGCAGTTGGCGTTTTCACACTTCATTTCGTAAAGAATCTAACTCACAACGGCGCAATGGGCAGCCTTTTGCAAAACCAGCCGAGTTTCGCCGCCACCGTTATTGAGCATAAAATGGTTTTGTGTACGTTGTCAACGAATCCGGATAATTCCACTTAAGTTTGCCTTCGCATGCACATGAGTGTGCACGGTAGGTAGCGGTCATGAAGTGTCCAAATCCGAATTGCCGAAAGAACGTCTCAGCCCAGGACGCCTTTTGCGGCCATTGCGGCACGAAGATTGAGCAAGCGCGGCCGGACACGACGAGATCAAGCGGCGTGACCACGAGCGTTGGCACATCAGGCGCAGGTAACTCTGCTGGCGTCGTTACAGCAGTCGGCGTGGTCTTGTTTATTGTCGGCGCAGTTTATGTGGGTGTCGTGTCTCAAAAGAATGCACTTGAATCGGCAATCCAGGAAATCAAAGAGAAATACCCCCGTCCCAACAGCGCGGACCTGCAGCGGCTCCATCAACTGGCTGTCGAAGCGGAAAGAAATGGCTTGCGCGATTATTCTGGACCAACTGCGAGCCTCTCTCCCGGAGCACGCATCCCGGTCAACAGCATTGACTATGCATGGTCGCTGGCAAGCACGATGGCTGGCAAGCACGATGATATGGCTGAATTGAAAAGGAATGATCCCAATCGGGACGTTGGCTACTATCCGACCGAGTATCAGGAGAGCAAGTCGAGACTCTCAGATTTGCTTAGAACGCATGCACAGAGTTGGCCAACACAAGCAAGGTCGATTGTCCAGTCCTGGGCGGAATAATCCGCGTCCAAAACAGGAACTCGCAATGAAATGTCCAAACTTCAGCAGGCCGAACAAACGGGCGATTCAAATGCCGCCTACATTGCACACCGCGACTACAAAGATGCACGGCAAAAGATGACGATGATGGTCGAAGGCAGCCGCGATGGCACCGGCATCGTCGTCAAGTGGCCAGCGGAAGCGTTTGACCTCTTCCGGCCCTGGTTAGAATAGCGGTCAACGTTGGTTTAAGAATTCACAATGGCTCAATGAACTGGTACGAACATTGCGAAAACCCGACATGGGTCGATGCCTATTTCAGCACGCCGCCGGATCTCAATCCGCTGGTGGTGACTGATTTCGATCTATCCGATTGTTCCCCCTCGCTTCGGGTCACGGTTGAATTGCCAAGTGTCCCAGATAAGATGCACGGCAGGTTCGACGACTTGGAACATGTAACGGCGTGTTTACAACTATGCTTTTGGAACGTGGCGGAAGTGACGCTGGAAAAGTGGCCAGCAAGCAAAGCGGGCACGCTGGAGCTTCAACGTGTGTCCGATCAGCGGCTTGACTTCACGTTCACATCCAATGACGGCGGCTTTTCGGGAAACTGCCAGTGGGCAATGGTTGAATCGGTTGACGCCTATAAAGCTGATTCGATCAAGAGTGAACCGCCGGCGGGGCGGTTGGTCGCGGCTAATAATACGTGGAACACTTGTCTGATCCTGCTCCACCAGATGGGATTCGAACTGAAGATCGCCGGACCGCCAAACAAACAAGGCGGAACATCGCGATGCACGTGGAATGCGCTGAAAGACGACACAAAATTGACGGCCTACAATCCGATCGAACTACTTGGGCTCGCCACAATCTTCAATCACCACGCTCCCAACACCCACGACGATTATTGGTGGCGCGTTGATGGACCGGCTATACTGGACGAACTCGTGAAGAATTGGTCCGACGCTCATTTTGGACCGTTGTCGTAAAGCATCAAGTGGCTCGACAAGCAGAGCTTGGTCATGGGACAGTACAAATACTGCGATTTTCAACTGGAGATCAAGGAAGACGAAATCGAGGGGATTTCGGTTTCGGCCAGGTCCGAAACATCTGGCGAGGCGGAAGCGCGGATTCCGGTCCCGTTCGATGAACAAGAACGTTTGAAGTACCTCCACGCGGTGGAAAAAGCTCTGCTGCGATCTGGTCGGCAGCAGCGCAGGGTTTTGACTCCCGAAGAGGACGCGGTGCAACGGTTTGGGAGTCGCTTGTTTGATTCCATTGTCACGGGACAAATCCGGACACTTTACCAGGAGACATGGGCGACCGCTCATTCTCAACGAAAAGGTGTCCGCATCAAGCTATGCGTCCCATCGCCACGGCTTGCCACGCTGCCCTGGGAATTCCTCTTTGACGCGCGCGAGGGCGACTACATTTGCCTGTCGGCACAAACGCCCATTGTTCGCTACGTCAGTTTGCCGCAACCGATTGAGCCGATGCAGATCGAGTTGCCGCTGCGAATTCTAGGAATGACGTCCGACCCCAAAGACCTCGCCCGCTTGGACATCGCCCGCGAAAAGCAACACATGGAACAGGCAATTAGCGCGCTCCGAGGCAAAGCGGATTTAACATGGATCGACGGCGCTAGTTGGCGAGAACTACAGCGCTCGATGCGACAAGGTCCGTGGCACGTGTTTCATTTCATCGGCCACGGCGATTTCGATCCGCTGCGCGACGAAGGGGTCATTTATCTTGAAGACGATTCTGGCTACTCCGCGTCCCTCACGGCAACGAAACTGGCAAGGTTGTTAAACGATCATGCCGAGCTAAGGCTCGTGGTTTTGAATTCCTGTGAAGGCGCTCATGGCGGCGAGAATGACATTTTTTCTTCGCCAGCCGCGGCGTTGGTGCGTCGCGGAATTCCGGCGGTAGTCGGGATGCAATATGAGATCACTGATTCGGCCGCGAAGGAGTTCTCGCGGAGCTTTTACGAGTACCTCGTCCTGACCTATGCCGTAGACACCGCGGTCAGCGAGGCGCGCAAAGCAATCAGTTTGGCGGCTGAATACAGTTTTGAATGGGCAACACCGGTACTCTATTTGCGGTCAAACGATGGCGTGCTGTTCCGGCCATCCGACGACGTGAAGACAAGCGAGCCAGCCAAATCCAAACCACCGGTGGAGCCGCCTCCTCCGAAGACCCACATTCAACCGCAAGCAGTACACTGCGCGACGACGCTCACCCAGGAACAAGCTCAAAAGGGATGTAAACAAACGATTCATTTCGTCCGAAAGGCAGGCTGCGATACTTGTAGTGCCAAGCTCGGCATTCGCGATCCGGAGTGCAGACGGTGTGGTGGCGACGGTTTGATTGAGGAGAAGCGGCGTGTTACTGTGACGATTCCTGCAGGCGTCAAAGATGGACAGGAGTTTCGGTTGCGTGGTCACGGAAGTGTCTCCACGCCCAACGGGATTGCGGACGACGTCATGGTTGAGGTTCACATAGAACCCAAGATAGTCGATGAAATTCCTTCTATCGTCGTCACGGCTCGTCAACCAACCGGCGAATTCTCGGCAGGTATTTCGCCCGTCAATATGGTGTTAGTGGAGCCAGAGAACGATCGCGCGTTTTGGATTCAGAGACAGTTGCGGACTGGCGAGGTTTTACCGCGACGGAAAGATCCGTATCCGGTTCCTGTGGATGATGAATCCGCGTCGTTTGATCAGTGGATCGAGAAGCACGGTGTGCCGCCCAACCGGGATCGTGCGCGACAGTTGCTCGCCGCCTTCGGCTTGCGATTGCCCACCGCCTCACAAATCGAGAACGCGATTGCGAATCAACTCCATACGTCTTTGCCGGCACCAATCTTCCTTCGTGAGGAACGGCATCGCCTGTACTTGCCGGAGAGAAAGGTTGGTTACGCCGAATTATCCAGAGACCCCCTCCGCAATCAAAACCAACGATCGATCGTGGGCGTTAAGGATGTCGACTAATACACAAGGCGGATTCCTTTTTGACGTTAGGTAACGAGGCAGGTGAGTGGCAACGCGGTAGCGGCCGGTGTTTTCCAACCCAACCGGCGGCTCGCGCCTAGTCGCTCACATCGCAAATTGAAAAAGTCATTCGCCCTGGACTGATACACCCACTGCTTGACGCACGAGTTGAATCGCTTAAGAATGGACGCTGTGCAGGCTAATGACCCTATGGGGTTCCTCACAAATGTGTGGCTCCCCCATATTCCTCTGATGGTTCGTCAGGGGTGGGGTACAAGGACCAACGGATGGGGGTGGCCGTTGTTGCATGTTCAGCTACGTTCGAAGTTATCTAACGCTAAGCGGAGCACGTGGCGCGCTGCACAAAGGCCTCGTCATTTGAACGAGGCCAATTTTTTCACCACATCAAGTTCACGCAATTGTATCGAGAACTCATGATAATCAATGCGACATGTTAGCCTATCTGATCGCCTCACGGATTCTTGTATAGAGTCCCTTGCGTTACTCCTAGATGCGTCAACTGACTTTGTTGAAGCGGTATGGGCTCAGATTCAGTGTAGAGATGCGTACCGGAGCTTTCGAGTTGGCGTTGACAGAAAACGCAAAATCACCCTGCCAACAGAACTACTTGCGGAGTTACAGAGAAAGATTCTGCGACGTTTGTTCTACACCGGTCCTATTTCACCCGCCGCTTATGCCGGTGTACCGGGGCGTTCATTCATCGACGCCGCCAGGATCCATCTGCGAGATGGCTCTGAGGTGTTGAGAATTGACATCGAGAACGCTTTTGGATCCATCACTTATGGTCAAGTCGCCAAATCCCTCGCCAAGCGGTTGCGATACGAGCTTTGGACAATGGGATTAGATCGAAAGAAGAAATGTGAAATTGCTTCGGCACTGGCGCACTTTGTGACCCTGGAAAAGGAGCTTCCGCTTGGCGCGCCGACGAGTGTCGCGGCATTCAATTTAGTCTTTCTGGATATTGATCGGGAAATCCAGCGGTTGCTCGATCAAGAAATCGGGCAACGTTCTGCCAATTATACTCGTTACGTCGACGACTTGGTGATCTCAGCAAGGAAGGATACTTTGTCTATCGACTTCGCTGAGAAGATTGGCAATGCTGTTTGGCGCAATGGATTTCGACTCAACGAATCAAAAACAACTTTGAATCCCGTGGAACAGGCCATAGTACATAGTTTGTGTTACACTCGCCGCGGCCTTCGACCAACGAGTAGCATGATTAATCGATGGGTTTCGACCATTGATGCACTAGAAGACGAATTAGGGAATCCAGCATCTTCCCCTGAACAGCGCCACCAGATAGTTTTGTTACTGAGAGGACTAGATGGATTTCTCCAACTACTGTTCGAAAACGAGGGAATTAGTCGACCAAAGAACCTATCAATCAGTGTAACGCGACAACGCAGAAACGAGCATCGCGCGCCGATCGTGATAGACGAGTTTTGGCCATGAATCAACCAAGCGGCGAATTCATTGAGATGTTGGCGGTTCTGCTCGGTGTCCCTGTTGACATCGTTCGAGAAGGAGTTGCTTCGTTTTGTTCCCCAAATGGTTATTCATCGTGGAAAGTCCCAAAAGGAAATGGCAGACGCCGTTTCATCGACTCGCCGAAGGCACCACTTAAGCAATTGCAGAAGCTGATTCTGAAGAGACTGCTCTATCGAGCACCTATTTCGCCGTTTGCGCACGGTTTTGTTCCAGGACGCAGTATTGTGACCAACGCGTGTGTACACTCGAAGACGGCAAATGAAACAGTTCAGATTGATTTAGAGGACGCCTATCCCTCTGTATCAACAAGACGTGTCTATAATTGCCTGGAGTGGGGGTTGGGTCGGTATGTCAAAGACCGGTTTCCCAATGCATCCACGGAAGAGCGTCAAACGTTTTTCGGTTGGCTCGCCGATATCTGTACGCATAACAATTGTCTGCCACAAGGAGCACCAACATCCGGTATGCTCCTTAATTTAGCCAGCGCTCGCATCGATCGATTATCATCGCGTCTGGTGCGCAATCGAATTCGAGATGTCAAGCACTTGAAATACTCGCGGTATGCCGATGACCTGACGTTCACTTCATCCGAGCCTATCCCAAAGGACTTTGTCGAAGAGGTTATCCTCGTCGTCCTTAGATCGGGTTTTCGTGTTAACCGAAGAAAGACGGAACACTACGGTACACTTAGTCGCGACATTGTCATTTGCGGTGTTCGCCTGCGAGATGGAAAGCTTTTGCTTCCTCGTAAAACACTTCGTCGATATCGGTCTCTATTTCACAAGTCGTTGCGATATGAATCTCACCAGATTCCAGCGACGCTGCAAAATCAGATTAATGGTACTCTTGGACTGTTAACAATGGTGACCGCGACTTGTCCGATCATGCTTGAAAAGCCATTGCAGCGAATGCTCGAAAGACATTCGAGTTGGCTCAATGCTGCGAAGGACAACTCGATGGAACTCCGTTGGATGCCGTACGCCAGTTAATGCTGGCAGACGCCGTTTAAGGCGAGCGGCAATTGAGAATTTACCCGTTATTCTTCAAATACGAAATTCGAATCCCGAAATACGAAACAAATACCAAATTCGAATAACGAATGACCAAAACAGCCAAGCCCGCTGGAAAGAAGGCTGGATGTTTCGAATTTTGGTTCTTGGGTCTTCGAATTTGTTTCGGATTTCGAGATTCGAATTTCGACCTTTTCCTTTCCTCAAGATCTACGCTGGCAGGTAAATTTTCAACTGCCGTTCGCCTAAGCACCCATTTTGGTTTTTCGTTCCCGATGCAACGGAGGGTCGTTCCTTACTCCATCACGAATTCTCCTGCTAATCGGCCACTCGTAATCGCCCAGGCGATGTGCAATCCGTGCCCCCAGAGGATCATGCCGCCAAGACCGTTTTGGCCGACCGCAAACAACCCTGGGATCACGTCACCTGACTCGTCTAGCACTCTTAATCGCTCGTCGATCGCCGCGCCACCTTCCGTTGTGGTGAAATAAGCTTTGACGGGTCCCAACAAAACCCATGGTCCATCCTCCAGTTGCACTTCGTCGCTCGCAACGGCGGACCGAAGCGTGTCGACGGCAAAGTTTTTTCGCGCGGCCAGCTCTTCCAAAGTTTCCGCCAGCGATGTGACATCCGCACGCAAGCGTCGATAATCTTGAACGTACGCGTAGGCAATGTCCGGTGCCGTGGAAATGAAGTGAGGCCATTTTGAATAACGCTGGATAAGGCGACTGTCCAGCAGGATATATGCGACCTTGTCTGGTTGATTTGCCACGCCGATTTCGCGATCGGGCCACATTCGTTCGTCAACGAATCGCTCGCCATTTTGATTGATCAAAATCGCGCCGTCTTGGAACAGCGAATCTTCCGGGTGCTGCCAAGTGACTAGCAACCGTTTGATGAAGGCTCTCATGACGCAGTTCGGCAACCAGCGAGCGATCCATCCCGCCAGTCGCGCCGCGATGCCGCTGGATGGCAACCACTGTTGAAATGGCCGCTTGCTGGACGGAACGAATCGCAACTCGGGACCGTACGTGACATCCATGTTCATTAGCTTCGCACCTGCGTCGCTCGCCAATTGGTGACCTTCGCCGGTGGCAAAGGGGTTGATGCCTTCGATGCTCCGAAACTGTTCGCCTTTGTGCTGGGCAATGATGTCCGGACTATTCGCGTAGTCGCCCGCCGCCAAGATGACTCCGCGACGAGCATGAAACTCCCGCAACTGACCGTCAACGATGGCTTGCACCCCGGTGACTCGCACGCCATCGCGCAAGAGTCGATCGACCGACGCATTGCACACGAGTTTTCCGCCAGCTTTTTGCAGCGCCAGTTGCAGCGACGCAATATAAGCTTTTGCTCCCGGAACAACGTTGTGCATGCGCGGCACTCGATTCGGTGGTTCTGGATTCGGTCCCACAAAAGAGATGCCGAGATCGCGCAACCAATCGAGCGTCGCGGAAGCTTCGCCCAAGAAAAAGCGCCGCATCTCGCTGTTGTTTTTTGATTCGATGTCGGGCGGAGCAAACTTGCCCGCATCTTCGGCATGGTCGGCGACGTTGTCTTGGATTCCAGTACTCTGTTGCATGCCAGTCCTTGCAGCGGTAAACGATCCCACTGCGATGCCCGTTGTTCCACCCGATTGCGGTCGCTTTTCGAGAACTAACACCCGTCCGCCGTGCTCTGCCGCGGAACATGCGGCAGCTAATCCGCTGCCACCCGCGCCCACAACGATCACATCAAAGGGCTCGCTCATTTCAAAAGACCTTCGACCCAGCGACGAAGTTTTTCTCGCGCGGGACTCGGTCGCAGCACCCAGGCGTCATTGTGATTTCGAAAACCGGTTGAGACGAACGTAAACGGAGCTTCGATGCCTGTTGATTCTAGATACTTCTGCGTCACGCCGAGCACAAAGCGTCCGTTTGGATTCGTTTCGTGACAAATGAATTGGGCCCGGCCCTCCAGCCGCTTTAGCCGCTCGAGCGCGGATTCTCGATCGGCACCAGGATAGCCCCAACCTTCATTGACGCCATCGTAGTGGCTGTAAGCGATGAATCCGCGCCACAGCTTTGCGATCTCGTCGTTGTACAAGCCGATGAAATTGCAAGCGATCGCTCCGCGTGAGAAGCCGGCCAGAATCACAGCGTCAGGATCGCCGCCATACTCATCGCAGATCCACTTGACGGCCTTTGTGCAGTAGTCGATGGTTGGCCCGGTTTGATGCTTTGGTTTATCACCCCACCACTTGATTACATTCTCGGTCCCGGCATTGTTTAAGTAGGGCATGCAAACCCAAATGAATTGTTTGCCGCCGGCGATGCCATAACCCAGGTTACTGCCTTCGACGAGGCCCGTGCTGACGTCCCCAAAGCTGTTTTTGTAAACACCATTGCCGGCCAGTTCGACGATCACAGGATATCGCTTGCCCCGTTTCCAATCCGTCGGCAAATACAGCGCGTGATAGACGTTGGTTTCGCGATACTCGGGGATCGTTTGCTTGACGCGTTTGCCAGCCGATGGTTGCGCGACAATCATCGCAGGCACTTCGAGGTCCGGCGCGATCGAGCGGATGTCCGGTGCACTTCCAGATTTCCCCTGTGCAAACACAGCGGGCATCGCAAACATGAGGATGAACAACGGTGGTGGATAACGCAGTTTCATTTTATTAACTTCTCGATCGCTGAAGCAATAACTCAAACTCGCGTTTTAAGTTCGTCTTTTCCAAACCAGGCGGCGTGATTTTCAAGTACTGAATGAGTTGGGCCGCGCGTTTTTTGTCGCCAAGTTTAAAATAGGCCAGTGCGATCGAGTACTTCGCCTGGTACCAGCGAGGCGTGTGCTGGCGACTGCCGCGGTCGACGATCCGCCACTGGTTGATGGCTTTTTCCCAATGTCTCTTGTCTGTCGATGCCAGCAACTGTTGCGCGTACGCTTCCTGGATTTGGCCGTTCCGCGGATTCTGTTTGGCAAGTTCTTCGTATAGGGTCAGTGCGTCCGTATTTTGACCGGACGCGGCCAGAGCACCGGCTTTGATTCGATCCAAGTGAAGTTGGCGAGTCTCATCAAGTTTCACGCCGTCTTTTGCAATCGTCGAAATGGCGTCGAGCTGGAGCCGAGCAATCGCGGCCGTGGTTTCGGTTCGAGCTGTTTTGGCGATCGCGGCAAGGCCATCGAGGATTTCGATCAATTGCTGCGGTGAACTGCCAGCCAACGCGGTGAGTTGATTGGCCGCTTCGCGCCGTCGTGTTGGCTGGCCTGCGAGCGCGACGACCAACAAAGCTCGTACGGAAGTTTGCCACGACTTGGGCGTATCGCTCGAACTCTTCAACGCCGCTCCAAGGATCTTGCCGGCCGCGGCGTGGTCATCGGTTGCGAATTGCAGTCGGATTTTGCCGGCCGACAATGCGGCAGTTCGTTGCGTATCGGTCCAAGTCGCCGGCAGCTTTCCTTCGTCATCGAAAATCAAGTCTTCGAATCGTGCAGCGGTTATTCTCGCTTGCGCCGCCGTGTCTTCGCCCGATGCCTTCAACTCGGCAAAATGCTTTTGGCTGCAACGCGCGGCCGATTCGATGGCCGACGCGTATTGTTCAAAATCCGGAGTGACTTCCAGATAGAGATCGATCGCCTCGGTCCACGTCCGTTGATGTTCGCGAAGTCGCGCCAGCCACATGCGGGCTTTGTTGGCACTTGGTCGGCCCGGCCAAGTCGTAATGTGCTCTTCAAGTAGATCGGTGTAATCGGCGAGCGAAGCGGGGACTTTGGCAACGAGTTGCGAGGTGTTCCAAGCCGCCAGCAGGTGTGTATCGGACGCCTTGGGATGGGCCTTCATTTCAAGTGCCAGGTCGCGAAGCCGATCGCTGGCTTGTGCGTGGCGACGGCGGGCGTGTTCGACCAATGCCGCTTTGTAGTACAGCGTAAAGGCTTGCTCGGCGTTGCGAATTCGTTGGGCTTGTTGAGCGGCTTTGTCGTACGCTTGGATCGCTTCGTCGTGTTGCTTCTTGACGTAAAAATCGTCGGCCACGCGAACGAGGATTTCCAAATCGTGCGAACCGCTGCCAGAGCCGGCGGAACGAATCAACAACAGATTGGCTCGGCGTGCCCAGTACGGTCCGTGAGTGTGTTCAATCAGCCGAGCCATGGCCACCGATTTCTTTTGCCAATCACCGGATTCCACTTCGTCATCCGCCGTGGCGCGGGCGAACACGTCGTACGTTTCCAGATGAGCGAAGTCCAATTCGGGCGATGCTTGGCCTCCGATCTGGCGGCCCTGTGCCAGGACAGACAGCGCAACTTTCGGGCGATCCTGCGAGAGTTCTAAACGGGCGGCTTCGGCGCGTGCCAACAATTGGATATCGATCGGTGGAACGGCCGCGACGAGCGCCGTCAGCGTTTTGCGAGCGCCTTCAAATCTGCCCAATTGTCGTTGGCAAACGACCGATTCAATGCGGACCTTCCATCGCAACGGATCCTCGTCGGACAATCGACGGAGCAACTCGACGTGTTGCTCGCTGACGCGTGTCAGAGAATCGATGCGATCCACGCTCTCGGCGGGATAGCACAGCGCGCGATTGCGAAGTGCGCGGGCGAGTTGATATTGAACGTTGTTCTGCAGCGAACGCAATTCTTCGGCGGTCAATTGTTGGTCATCCGTCGTTCGGCGGCGCAAGGGGATTTCTTTGGTCAACTCCTTGTCGATATCGCCCAGCAAACGTGCGGCGGCTCGAAGTTCGCTCAGGGCCGTTTCGGTCGCGCCAGATCCCGCCGCACCGGCTTCGAGTTCTTGTCGCACGAGTTGGCCGTGAGCCAAGTGCGTGAGCGCTTTCTGCACGCGAACCAGAATGTGTCGTGGATTCTCGCGCCCGCGAATGATGAATTCGTCGGCTGCGTCATGTGCCTTTTTCCAAATCGTGGGGCGGTCGGCTGGTGGCGAATTGATGGCTTGCGACGACGCGACGCGAATCAGTTCGATCGTCAGTTGGGATCGCAGGCGGTCCTCCAGTTGGTCGTCCGCGAGTCGGCCTCGGCAATAGCTCTCGGCGAGACTGTAAACGCGGCGCTGACGCAGACCTTCGATGAATTTCGCATCTTCGCTGCTAGCAATGCACGGCGATGAAGCGAAGACCGTGCACAAGGCGAGAATCAGGGCTCTGGCCCAATTGCTTGGCAAGTTGTCGATCATGAATGGCTTCTCTCTTCACTCATTTTATACCGCAAAAAGGCGAATTGGCCCAACGGTCGTGATGTCGCAGCATTGCTTGCGGGTGGCGGCGATAAATTGATGTAAGTGCACGGGCAGCTTTCTGGTATAACCCCGCGTCTTTTCAAAACTCCTCTGCGCATGCATCCATGGAAGCTTCCTCAAAACAACACGCGTGCCAACTTTGTGGGCGCGGGCCGCTCGACGAGTTCGTCGTTCCGGGACAATCCGTCCTTCGGCGCTGCACGGATTGCGAGCTTTATCAACACGGTAAGCCAGTCGACGACTCGAACTATGCGGCGGGTTATCACGTCGGCTACGATCGACATCGGCCACAGAAACTCCGCACAGCCGCGTTGCGATTGAATCGAATTGCGGCGTTGGTCGACTGTGACAAACCAAAAATGTTGGACATTGGGTGCAGTGTCGGATGCACGGTCGAAGCGGCGGCGAGGCGCGGATGGGATAGCTATGGTGTGGATCTCAGCCGGGATGCCGTTGCCTATTGCCGCGATCGAGGTTTGACAGCGACCACGTGCGGTGGCGTGACGCTGCCCTTTGCACGCGAGACATTCGATGTCGTCACGTCATGGCATGTCATTGAGCACGTAACGGATGTTCGAGAAACGTTGGCCGAGTGGCGGCGGGTTTTGAAACCCGGCGGCATCCTGGCGCTGGAAACACCGGATGCGGCGTGCCCCAAGGTGCGGCGATTGGGCGCGAAATATCGAAAGTTCTGGCCCGCCGAGCACCTCTACACATTTACGCCCGGCAACTTGCACCAGTTTGTCGAGCAGGCAGGATTTGAAGTCTTGCGACGCCCGACGATCGGACCGACGACCGGATTGTCACCCTGGATGCTTGGCTACGGACTCTTGTATCAAGGCTATCATGGCCTGCGTCGATTGGCCGGCGTCAATAAAGCGTTTCAGATATTCGCACGGCGGAGTGTCGGACGGATCGCCAATCCGGCCCACGAACTCGCGGCAACCACTCACAAGACAGCAGCATAGCGCGGTACTCCGGGCGGAACCATCATGAAACCAAAGCTAACATGCATCGTGCCTTGCAAAAACGAACGGATGAACATCCGGCCATGCATCGAAAGCCTCCAAGGGATTGCCGACGAGATTTTGATCGCCGATTCCGGCTCAACCGACGGCACACTGGACATTGTGCGTGACATCGGCGGATGCCGCGTCATCGAGCGCGAGTACATTCATTCCGGCGATTTCAAAAACTGGGCGATTCCCCAAGCGACGCATCCTTGGATTCTGTTGCTGGACGCGGACGAGCGAGCAACACCGGCGTTGTGTGAGGAAGTCTCAGGCTTGCTGGAGTTGGGTCCGCCACAAGATGGCTATTGGATCTATCGCAAGAATCACTTCATGGGCCATCATGCAAACACCTGTGGTTGGGCCAACGACTGTTGCTTGCGACTGTTTCATCGAGACAAGGGCCGATATGTGGGCAACAACGATCATGCCGAAGTAAAAGTCTCGACGGGCAAAGTGGGTGCGTTGAAAAACCGCTTGGACCACTACACGTATTGGTCCTACGACCAGTGGTTTCGAAAGTTTGACCGCTATACCAAAGTCCAGGCACAGATCTGGTATGAGCAGGGACGCCGGCCGAGTTATTGGCGGTTGCTTGTACACGCACCGTTTCGGTTTGTCCGTGATTACATTTTTCAGCTCGGTTTCTTGCAAGGAAAAGTGGGCTTGCAGATCGCCACATTGGCCGCGTTCTATTCGTTCATGAAACAGGCACGACTTTGGGAATTGCATTGTGCGAAAGCACAACCGGATCCAGAAGCGCAGCAGCCAGACCAGGATGCGAGCGGGGAGACCCAAAAGGCGAAGAAACTCTATTTCGAGCGTTTGAAAGCGGGTTAAGGTCGGGTCGCCGAATGGTGCGTTTCACGCACGGCGCTAATCCACGTTGACCGAGTTAACGATCTTCATGCTGCCGCTCACCGCCCGCACGACTTCTTGGGCGAGTTGTTTATGGTAGTAGTTGTCCACTCTACCAGACAACAGCAAACAATCGTCAAACTGTTCGACCTGAAGTTGCCGCAGGACATAGATAGGACTGGTGGATAATGCGGTCTGCGCCCGTTGCTCGGTTTCGATCGTTTTTTGTTTCAACATCCTTTTTGAACTCCGTCCGTGTTCCATCGCGCTGCCGGTCGGGTTGGCAGGGACTCCCTTTTGAAAACGTAAAGCATTCGGATGCGTGGTTTTCTTTCACCGACGTCATCCAACAAATTCCCGTTCGTTAATCTACGGCTGGGCAAAGTGGAATGTCAAGCCAGAAGTTGGTGGCAAGGGAGCTTTTGTCTTTTTAACACAAGCTAGCACCGCTAGCCTATCTTGCCTGCCATTCGCAAGTAGTCGATCACTTCGTCTGCCAACAACTCGCCTAACTTCTCTCCGGCGTCGAGAGTCAGCTCCGCATTGGCCGGGGCTTCGTACGGATCGTCGATCCCTGTGAACCCCTTTAGCTCGCCTGCGCGCGCCTTCTTATACAACCCTTTCGGATCGCGGCTTTCGCAGATATCGATTGGGGTATCGACGTACACTTCCACGAAATCGCCCTGTTTTCCACTGAATTCGACGCGCTCGCGAACCATGTCTCGGTCGCGTCGATAGGGGCTGACGAAGGCTGTCAGCGTCACGATTCCCGCGGCACAAAACAGTTCGGCGACCATGCCGATGCGACGAATGTTTTCTTCGCGGTCTTGGGTCGAAAAGCCGAGCCCGAAACGACCGGCAAACTCTTCGCCATGCTGGTCGATCAACATCTTAGGACTGGCGTTAAGCCCGTGCCGAATGTTATCGCCGTCCAAAACAAAAGTGTGCACGCCCAACGCGTGCAGTTTGTGATCGACCAGGTTCGCGACCGTACTCTTGCCGCTGCCGCTGAGTCCGGTGAACCAGACGACGCATCCTTGATGGCCGTTTAACTGTTCACGTTCGTTTCGCGAGACGCTGTGTTGATGCCACGTGACGTGTGTTTCTTCGGTCATAGTGGGGTCTAGGGTCTAGGGTCTAGGGTCTAGGGTCTCTTGCACTTGTCTTTCGACCCTTGACTCTTGACCAGGCGCGAGATCACACAGGTTAGCCGCCATCACGGGTTGCGGGCAACTCCAGACGAGGAAGAAAAGTGCCTCGCAATACCAACGACGGGCGGGATGCGAAGTGACGTACCCCATACCTTTGGCCGCGCACGACCCTCGACTTCGTCACATTGCTGTCCGCCCCACTCGGTACCCAAGCACCATTCATAGACCCCGTATTCGCCACACAGCCGCAGTTGCACGGCGGACCACGCCTCCTCGCCGTCCAACGAATCCGCCATTTCGGCCAGTCTATCACATCCGCTCTCATAGGAACATCACTTCGCGCAAACGCACTATCACACGGCAATGGGCCCCTACGAACCCGTGCTGCGTGTCGCCGATGGGGACTCGATTGCCACAACAACCGTCGACGCTCGTGGATTCGATCGAAATCGCGAGAACGTCACACCGCGCGGCAATCCACAAACCGGGCCGTTCTACGTCGAACGTGCAGAGCCGGGCGCACGCTGGTCGTCGAGTTGGACGATATCCAACCAAATCGATGCTACGGGTCCTGCGGTTCGTCCGTCGCGGAAAACGTCGTCGATCCAGAATACGTCCGCGAGTTGCCTCAAGCGAATTTGGCCGAATGGGACGTGGATGTGGACGCGGGCACTGCAACGCTTGTCAAACCGGAGTCGAAACTGGGCAATCTTGTCGTGCCACTCGATCCGATGCTCGGATGTTTCGGCGTTGCACCTTGGCGGCAACAAGCGATCTCGACGGCGACGTCTTCCTACCATGGCGTGAGTGATAAAGCTGAACGCAACTTCGCGTAGGACGGATTGTCGTCTCCTGGACCGGCGAGAAAATCAAACAATTCGTGTTGCTTGCCGTAAGCGAGCTCTTCCAGGCTTCCGTAGCCGTGAGTACATCCCACGCATAGAAAGGCGTGGAGATTCTCACCCACGATGAAGTTCGCCTCTTCTGGATTCTCATCAGCAATTGGAACGGTCATCACAATGGGCGAGGAATCGCCATAAAGCCCATTGGTGGCCAGCATTCCGAAGTGAACATCGTCACCGCCTGTGCGTGCGAATGTCAACGTGTTAATCGGAGTCATTCGCGGGCCATAGAGAATGGTGCCGCCATACGGCTCGATGATATCGAGCAGATTCAAACCTTCGATGTAGAAATCGCGGTCATTATTGTTGTCAGAGATGAACTCGTACAGATCGCGCAGAATTCTGCATTCACCTGAGAGCTTGGAGTCAAGAAATGCATCAATGTTCATGCGAGGCCGCATTGCAAGTTTCAATGAACCAATCTAAAAATCTGTGCTGAATAATTCAAAGGCGTCAGGACTCATTAATCTGGTCAAGTCTGTTCTACCAGTTCGATCGTTAGGCCAAGTGATGCGGCAACGGCACGAAAGTGGGACGTGGGTACGTCGTCGCCTTGTTCGATGGCTCGCACGACGGTCGATGGTACGTTCGCCTTCAGGCCAAGTTCATAGCGCATCATGCTTTGCTGCTCTCGCGCTGCAACAATTTGGCTAGGGATTCCAGGTGGTTGACGTGTCTTAATTCTTTGGCCATCGATTCAGTCCTCAAGGTTCCGGGACTTCATATGCGGTCCAGGGCATGATAGTATCGTCGTCGATTTCTTCAAATACGACGATAATGTATCGGGCATCCGGCGTATAGCCAAACACACACGGGCGGCCTGACGTGTCAGCGCCGCTTGGCAAAAACTCCAAATGGTCCATGTCGGCACACGTCAAGCAAAGTGCCTGCGCCGTTAAACGAAAATGTTGTGTGACAAATGCGGGCTGGCGTTTACAAACGTAACCTACGAACCAATCGAACGTGTGAGTGAATGTATTTGGGCGTTATATTGCGTTAGACTGTTGCGACTTAGGCGGCGGATCGTATTGGTGGCATCCTGCCACCGCGCAGCGGCAAGTTGTCGCCGAAACGGAGAACGCAAATGGCTGGACTCGCTGTGGCAGACTGGTGCGCGTTGGGCGTGTATTTGATTGGCGTCACATTGCTCGGCATTTGGGCCAGTCGCAAAGTTGACAACATGACTGAGTTTGTGATGCCGCGTCGGTTTGGCAAACTCATGATGTTGATGCACGGGTTCGGCACCAGCACACATTCGGACCAGGCCGTGTCCGTCGCGTCAAAGTGTTACACAAGTGGATTGTCAGGCATCTGGTATCAATGGATGTGGTTGTTCGCGACGCCGTTCTTTTGGCTGATCGCGCCGATGATGCGGCGGTTTCGTGCGCTAACGACGGCCGACGTTTTCGCCGCACGATTTGCTCCGTCGGTCGCGGTGTTGTTTTGCGTCTTCGGGCTGGCCAAATTTGTGGTGACGATCGGCAACATGCTCAAAGGATCGGGCGCGGTCGTCGAGGCGTGCACGGGAATCTCGGCCGAGACGGCGATTGTCGTGATGACCGTGCTGTTCGTCGCCTACGGACTCGCTGGCGGATTGCGAGCGGCGATTATTACTGATTTTGTTCAAGGAATCCTGACGCTGCTGTTTTCATTTTTGTTGTTGCCGTTCGTTTTGCACGCGGTCGGCGGACTTACGGGCATGCGAGCGTCGTTCGCCGAAATCGCACCCGACAAGAACCTCCTGTCGCTCGTCACGCCGGGAGACATCGGCGTCTTTTACATCACCATGATCGCGATCAACGCGCTGCTCAGCGTCACCGTCCAGCCACATAACATGGGAACCTGCGCGGCCGGCCGAACCGAAATCGAAGGCGCAGTCGGCTTCATGGGCGGTACATTTCTCAAACGCATTTGCACCGTCGCGTGGTGTTTGACCGGCTTGGCTGCCCTTGCGTACTACCGAGGCGGCATCGATGATCCGGACCACGTCTACGGATTGATGGCGTCCGAGTTTCTGCCGCAGTTATTGCCTGGTTTGCTTGGTTTGTTTCTGGCTGGTTTGCTGGCGACTGTGATGGGATCTTGCGACTCGTTCATGATTTCGGCATCGGGGCTGGTGACCGAGAATCTCTATCGACCATTGGTTCCCAATCGCAGTGAACGACATTACTTGTGGGTCGCTCGGATCGCAGGACTCGCAGTCGTAATCGTCGCGATCGTTTACGCGTTTTGGCTGAGTGGCGTGATTGAAGGACTTGAGATCTTATGGAAGCTGAACGCCGTCATGGCGCCCGCATTTTGGCTCGGCGTTTTCTGGCGACGAGCGACGACGGCCGGAGCTTGGGCGGCAACTTTGTTGACGGCTGCGACATGGTGGATCACAGGAATGAGCGCGACCGCCGCCGCGATCGATGGTCTGCCCTGGGTCGATTCGCTTGGCATTGTCGTGACGAAAAAAGACGCTCTCGCGATCAGTGTTCCCTGGCAAATGGTCGCGTACCTCTCGACAGGCTTCATCGGCGGAATCGTCGTCAGCCTCGTCACGCGCAAAAATGATGACGAACAATTGGATCGTTTCTACGAACTGATGCGAACGCCCGTCCAGCCGGACGAAGTCATTGAAAAACCATGCACGCTGCCCAAAGGCGTCGAGCCCGCTCCGCGCCGCGTGTTCTTTCCCGGCAGCAGTCTGGAAATCCCCATCCCGTCGTGGCTCGCTATGTCCGGATTTCTGGTCGGCTGGCTGCTCGTTTTCGCCATCATCGGTGGCGTCTGGCTGTTGGTATCGTAAACGCCTAACTTGATGCATTGCAGAATGACGTTGACTCGATCCAACCGCAACTCCGGCGTCCCGAGCTAGTGGAATCCGATACGATACGTGATACAATGGCAAATCAATGGGTCGGACGATGGATCGGTGACTGGTAATCATCCGCGGGCAATGGATCCGCTTGACATGGCACTCCATTCAACGGGAGTTTAACTTGATCAAAGATCTCTTGCTGCCGTTTTTGTCTGGCCGAACGGGTGAACTGGCCGAGCAAGCCTCGAAGTTGACCGACGCCTTGCATGAGTTAGGCGAGTCACTCGAATCGCTGCCCAATGAGTCAACCCGGCTCTTGGCAATCCGTCACAAGATGGACCGCTTTCCTACCGAAGCTCTTGACGAAATTGAGGGGCTAGTTGGTCGACGGTTTGTCGACCGGACGCAACAGGTGCGACGCCAGATCCAAGAGTCATTGGAATTGGCACACGAGACACTGGATCATTTGGAAAACGAGGCACCTTCGAACGTGAGTGCGGCCGAAAAGGCCAATGAAGTGGGAGAGGCTCGTTCGGCGGAGGCAGCCATCAAAGGATTGAACCAGGCCGCCCGCAAATTGAATGAACTGGTGGCGGACGTTCGGCGCTCGCACCGCAAATACTCGTTTGCCGTTTCCGGTGTGTACGTTCTCATGCCCGTGCTGGCCTATCTCGCGAGTGTGGCGACGAGGCTGCCGCACGGTTTGGAGAAGATCACCAACAAGATCATTTCGCCAGCACGGGGCTACGAATCGACGGAGCAAGACGGTGCGATCCGTTTTGAACTCAGCGATGCGTTTGTCGACCAGTTCCTGGAGGATTTTTCGCAGTATTATTTCAAGCACAGCAAAGAGTTGCCACCAACATTGCACTTGTTGGAAGACGGGCAATTCCAGGCAGTCGTGGCCTGGGAAGCCCTCTCGCAGAATCGGGCTCGCAACGACCCTTTGTTGATCTCCGACGTCGATGTGGATGTGACCTTTGTCGAAGCCCGGCCTTTTCCCTGGGATCGCTTGCCAGTCACGCCCGATTTGAGCGTCGAGACGCTGGGTGGCAACGTCACCATCAAGGACCAAGGGATCGGCCCGGCGGTCGACGTGCGTTGGCGGGGTGAAACCAAATCAGGCTTGGTGTTGGTCGAAGGCCAGCGACAAATGATGTGGCGCTGTTCGCATGAAATCTCACTCCTAACAACGACTTCATCATCAGATTTTGATGGGATCTCATTGAATGCCTCTGAAGATACGAAATCGATTTTGGCTTCCAACATTGGATTCAATCAGGCCGACGGCGAGCAAGAACTCCTACGTTCTTGCTTCTTGAAGATTGATCAACCTCCCGCGAGTCAGCAGTCGAATGACGTCGCGGAGGTACCAGCTCCGAGCGGGCAGCCTTTCAGCGGACTCCATACGACTCGTCTCACGCCTTCGAGATTCGACGGGGACTTTGTAGAGGTTCCCAGCGATGCCCGTTATTTCGAATATAAGAACCAGTGGTATGAACGAGTGGATTCGCTTGCGCGCCTGAGAGAACTCACCGATGCCAGCCAGGGCGGGCAGCTCACGTTGGCCGTGCACTACAACTCGCTGCATGGTAACTCCGCCGCATCACAGACCCACACTGTCGATTTGCCGGCTGGCGACATCTATTTTCGCCGGACCGAGCGATTGCTGGAATCTGACCCACGTCCTGATGTAGGAGAAGCCACACATCACCTCGAAACATTCGGGGGCGGAGCAGCTCGCAACACCTTCAATCTTATTTTAGGCGCGGCGCTGCCGTCGCTGTTCGACTATTCCGCTCCAGGCGAGGATAAAGTCCAAGTGCCGGTGATCTTTAACAGCTTGATCAAACTCGCTGCGGGAGCCACGAAGAGCGAACGGAAGTCCGTAAGCCAATTCATCAATCCGCGAGGGTTATTCGTGCTAGGTGTTCAGTTGAACGAAGTGCAAACCGGGACGTATCGAATCGTCATCCGCATCGATAAAGAAGTGGCGACGACCTTGACGATCGATACCTTAGTGCCAGACCACCAGCGATTTGATCCGTACGACACAGAGCATCTTCGAAAATAGCATGGATCGATTGGCTTGGTCGCAATGGCCAACGTGATAGAGATGTCCGCCGAGATACTTCGATCCGTTCATTATTATGAGCCAACCCAACATTCTGATTATTCTGGCCGACGGCATGCAAGCGGATACGGTTGAGCCGGATCACGCATGTTTGACACCTGCGTTGGAATCGCTTGCGGCTCGCGGCATTCGCTTTCGAAATGCCCATACAACGTGCCCAACGTGCTCGCCGGCGCGCGCCAGTTTGATGACGGGTTTGCTTCCGCACAATCACGGCGTTTTGGAAGTGGAACATGGCCGCGACGACGACCAATGTGTGTTGCGCACCGAGTATCCGCATTTCGCTCAGCGTCTGAGCAACGCGGGATATCGCACAGGCTACTTTGGCAAGTGGCACGTTGAGCGGACGCAGAACGTCGAGCCGTTTGGATGGCAGGAAAGTGTTGTGAAAGGAGCCGAACACGTCAAGGGAATTGGCAAAGGTGATTCGGGGCCACAGACGTTTGAGTTGGACGAGACGCTTTGTGGATTCGTCGAAGGCCCGCAAGGCTATCGGCGGATTCTGCATTGGGGAGTCACTGATACGCCGCTCGATCAGCGTTATCCGGGCCTCACGGTCGTTGATGCGGAGAAGTTTCTTGCCGATCGTCTCGGCCGCGCCGAACCCTGGTGTTGTTGCGTGAGTTTTTCGGAACCTAACGAGGCCTTGGTGGTGGGCCGCGAAACTTGGAATCGCTACGACCCCCTGGCCGTTCCGTTGCCGGTGAATTTCTTTGACGACATGTCCGAACGCCCGAACATTTATCAACGCGAACAACAGATCGGCCGCGACATTTCCGAGGATCATTGGCGGGCCGCGCGAGCGTGTTACTTTGGACGCATTACGGAAGTCGACCAACTGGTGCAATGTCTGCTGGATCAGATCGATACCGCCGCCAAGTTAGACGACACAATTGTGGTGTTTCTGGCGGACCACGGGCGATACATCGGTGCACACGGTTTTGACGCCCACAACTTTGGGGCTTTTGAAGAGATCTACCGAATCCCGTTGCTAGTCGCTGGTCCTGGCGTTGAGCAAGGATGGACATGTGAAGCGCAGATCAGCATTGCCGACTTGGGAATTACCTTGTGCGATCTTGCTGGCGCGGAACCCATCGACGTTCCCGACTCTCAATCCTTTCATACACTGCTGAGTCGTCCGGACGTTGTCCCGCCCAGATTCGAAGTGGGGTATGCCGAGTACCACGGCACGCGTTTTCCGTTGATGCAACGCGTGCTGTGGCAGGGACCGTGGAAGCTCGTCTTCAACGGCTTTGACTTCGACGAGCTATACAATCTGGACGAAGATCCTCATGAGTCCACCAACCGTGCCCGTGATCCCAACCAGCAACCACGCATGGAGGCGATGATGACTGAGATTTGGCGGCGAGTTCGAGACACGGGTGACCGGGCGATTCTGGAATCACACTATTTCTCGATGCGTCTGGGTTGCGTTGGTCCCGATGTTGCCGCGTCGTGCTCCACAAGTGACAACGATGGGTCACCAGTCTGATGCAACCGCTGTGGATTGTCACACCACCTGCCCCGACCGATGCCCCGTCGTTGTCATGGGGGGAGCATCGCCAATTCGCGAGTAGTGAATCTATCGCAATATCCGAAAACTCATTCGGGTGTCCGCAACAACCGGCCGCGTGCATCTCGGCGGCCTGTCAGTCGAACAGGCCATTTCGGATCGCCCAAACCGCCGCCTGAGTACGGCCCGTCACGCCGACTTTGGTGAGTATATGAGCGACATGTTCTTTGACGGTTTCGTAACTGATGCTCAACTGGGACGCAATTTCCTTGTTCGATTGCCCAAACGTCATTTGACGTAACACCTGAACCTCGCGACGCGTCAAGGAAATGTCCAGTTCGATATTCTGGTTTGGGCCCGACAACGCACTCGAGACGCTGCGCAATTGTTCACGCGTCCAAAGCCGCTCGCCAGCGGCAACTTTGCGGATCGATTCCAAGAGCAATTCCAACGGTGCTCCTTTCAGGATGAAACCGCTCGCGCCAAGGGCAACACTGCGGGCGATGTAGCTGGGATTGTCGTAACCCGAATACATCAGCACGGGCAGATTCGGTCGATCGAGTTGCAAACGGCTGAGCGTCCTCATCCCGTCGCCGCCCGGCATGCGAACATCCAACAGCAGCGCGTCTGGATTATGTTTCCCCACAAGACGAATCGCCTCGTCACCGGATTCGGCTTCGGCGACGATCACGATATCCGTGTTGGCCAATATCGACCGCATTCCAAGACGGACTACTTCATGGTCGTCGGCCACAACAATGTGAACTGCCATATGCTCCGCTTTATCGACTCGATACGCGAGTCCTTCCAAACTTGCCTGGGCGAAAGAACTATTCAAACAAATTGATTGGCTCCGAGCAATCACAGTCGCCGCAGTAATCTGCGGCTATCCGCAATTTGCAACGGATTCGACAACACTAAATATACAATACACCCCTTTTCTAGACATCCAACGTCCGGCAAAGTTTGTGGCCACGCGTGCACCGACAACGTTGCGAACCGATTCGGCCATTGATTTCACTTTAATTTTTTTAAAAGACTTGATGACGCCGAGTGACATGTTTGATAAGACGTAATCCCATTACGCAGTTAAGCACAATGGCTATCAAACCAACAATGATCGCCAGATTGTATGATCGCATGACTGCCCGCAACCGCGCGGATTCAGTGCGGGTGCGATCGCTTCGAGATACGAGCTCTGAAACGGAAGATTTCATAAGCGTCCCCAAACGCAAGAAGCGTGCCAGAGTTGGCGAGGTGCTTGATAATCCCTTGAATAGGGCAACTTTATTGTGTTTGTCGCGGCGGCATACCATCGGATTGGATCAGCACTGTTCACACAACTGGCGAACGACTGACCAGTCCTGTGGGCCTGAGACCAGCAAAGTGCAGAATTGACGAGAAGAGTATTCTGCGAGTGATTTGCTGTGTCCCAACATCGCAGTTACTCGCAGCAGCCGGAATACTCTTTACTTGGACCGAGCAAATGTCGACAGCGAGTTAACAAACGAATCGAGCTTCGGCAAAAGCTCTTCAAGTAGCTCAGCGACACCATCCAATGACTTGGCTCTCCCCATTTGCTCGATCGAAAGTGCCGCGTCATAAACCTCTTGGGAAAAGAAATTCCCCAACCCACCCTTGAGGCGATGCGCAGATGTTTGCACCAGATGCGCATCTTTGGCTCTGACCGCTTGCTGGAGACTGGCGATCGTATCTGGGTAAGTCTGTAAGAATAAATCGGCCAATTCCCTGAGCAATTCAATGTCGCCGCCAACGCGTTCGACGGCCCGTGCCAAATCGAAGTACTCCGCGTCATCGACAGGCATTGCGATCTGGTCGTCCGCGGTCCGGTTCTTGTTTTCGATCGTGAATTCACCCAGCATCCTCAGCAGATCATGGATGTCGATCGGTTTGGAAAGATATCCGTCCATGCCCGACTCCAAGCATCGCTCGCGGTCGCCTTTCATCGCATACGCCGTCATCGCAATGATCGGCGTGTGCCGATTAGTGCCGGATTCCTTTTCTCGTATGGTACGGGTAGCTTCGAATCCATCGAGCTTTGGCATCTGGACATCCATCAGCACGACATCAAAATCGTTTTCGCTCCAGGCGGCCACCGCCTCTTTGCCATTACTTGCGATGAAAACCGAATGGCCATGTTCTTGCAAGACATGCTCGACAAGTCGTTGATTGACGATGTGGTCTTCGGCCAATAGAACATTGAGATGGACGCGAGTGCTCGACGCGGTTAGGGTCGGCAAGTTGCTTTGCAGCGAAGGGGACTCTTCAAACGCCGCGACGATTGCGTTGTGTAATTCTGAGGGCTTGAACGGCTTCAGTAGATGCTGCGAAATATTGAGTTCGCGGCAGCGTTCATGGTCGCGCGAACCGCTGCCCGAGGTGAGCATCATGATGATGGTGCCTCTAAGTTCGGGAGTTCGGCGAATTTGCTCGGTGAGCATAAACCCATCCATGTTAGGCATGTGGCAATCCAGCAAGATGAGCGAGAAGCCAGTTCCTTCGTGTTTAGCTCGCCGAAGTTCGGCCAATGCCGCTTGGCCGCTGTCCACCAACGTGGGCACCATCGACCAGGACGTGAGCATTTCCTGAAGAATACGGCGATTCGTTGCGTTGTCGTCTACGACTAACACGCGCTGGTTAGCAAACGACTGCTTGGTTGTTTGGACGGCGGTGTCTTTTGAGTGATCCTGGACCGCGAGTTGCGCGGTGAAATGAAAGGTGCTGCCCTTGCCAAGTTCGCTTTCAACCCAGATTCCGCCACCCATCATGTGGACCAGCTTGGACGAGATCGACAAGCCCAGGCCAGTGCCGCCATGGGATCGAGTGGTCGACGAATCCACTTGCACGAACGATTCAAAAATGGTGTTGTGTTGATCGGCGGGAATGCCAATCCCCGTGTCTGTCACGGAAAAGTGCAGGCAGATTTCGTTTTGCGTATGGGATTGCAATTCCACGGAAACGACAACTTCCCCTCGATCAGTGAACTTGATCGCATTACCCACCAGGTTGACCACAATTTGACGCAATCTTTGTGGCGAACCAATCAAAGCGTCGGGAAGTACCGGAGCGACGCGCCAGAACAACTCAAGTCCCTTCTCGTGCGCACGCACAGCCAAGGAACGCATGGTATCGCCAAGCAGGTCCCGCAGATTGAAGTCGATGTGCTCCAGTTCCAAAACTCCGGCTTCGACTTTTGAAAAGTCCAGCACATCGTTGATGACGTTCAGCAACGAATCGGCTGAGTGTTTAACAGTTTCAAGAAACTCGCGTTGTTCAATGGTCAATTGTGTTCCCAGCGCCAAATCGGCCATGCCGATGATGCCGTTCATCGGTGTGCGAATTTCGTGGCTCATGTTGGCCAAAAACTCGCTCTTGGCACGGCTAGCCCGTTCGGCGACTTCTTTTGCCGAACGCAACTGTTCTTCCGCCCATTTACGCTGAATCGCCGACGCAATACCGTTGGCCACCGCTCCCATGGCGTCGAATGTTGCTTGGTCCAACTTGTGGCGCGCGAACATCGCCATCACTCCTACCACCTGATCTTCCACAACCAACGGATATCCTGCAAAGGAAACTATCCTTTCGCGCCGCGCCCACTCTTGATCGTGGACGCGCGGATCGCCCACGACTTCGTTCGTGAAGTGCGGTTCTCGCTGCTCGGCGATGCGGCCAATCTTGTATTGGCCCACCGGAATGCGAGCATGATCGCCGTCCAGGTGAGTGTACAAACCGGAACTGGCATGAAGTTGGAGCGTGTCCTCAGGCGGGCTCAAGGTCCAGATTCTGGCAAACGTCGCATTCAAGTGTTGCACCAGAGAGTCCGTGCAACCGTGGAGCATCTCGCTGATGGAGTTTTCCCTAGTCAGACAGAGGCCGATATCACGTCCCAGCGCCGCTAACTTGACCTGTTGCTTTAATTGCTGTTCCTGCTGCCGACGCGCTGTGATGTCGTTCAAAACACCGACGAAGTTGATTAACCGTCCGTTGTCGTCCTTAACCGGTGCGACATGAAGTTCGTTGATAAACAAGCTGCCGTCCTTGCGATAGTTGCGCAACTCAGCGACGACGGATTCGTGCTGTTGGATCGCAGCCCGCACCTTTTCGATTCCCGGCTGATCGCGGTCGTCTCCCTGCAAGAACCGGCAATTTTGACCAACAATCTCCTTGCGCTCGTAACCTGTCATCTGCTCAAACGCCGAATTGCAGTCAATGATCGGATTGTCGGTCAGATTTGGATCGGTAATCAGAATACCGTTCTCTGTCGCCTCAATGGCTCGGTCACGGACACGGATTGCGTCTTCGACGTGCTTGCGTTCCGTGATGTCTCGGGCAACGGCGTACAGCAAATCGGCACCCGGTTCCAGAGCGGGGCAAGTCCACTCGAGCCAACGAACCGAACCGTCCTTACAACGATACCGGTTTTCGAAATCAACCATATCGAATCCTTGGCCAAGCCTTTCGATCATCCGCGCCGTACTCTCGCGATCATCCTCGTGAATGAATTCGAAGAACGGCTTGGACAAGAATTCCTCTTGTGTGTAGCCGAACAACTTTTCAAATCGCGGATTAACTCGACGGAAATAGCCGTCCGTGCCGGCCACGCACATCAAATCGAGTGACATCGAAAACTGTCGGTCTCGTTCCTCTTCGAGTCGTCGCCGCTCGGAAACGTCTCGAAAGATCCCTTGTGTTGCTACTGGTTGTCCATCTTCAAACTTGATGCTGACCGTACCCTCGACAGGAATCGGGTGACCCTCTTTGGAAACGAAAACGGTCTCGACGTGCGACAGGCTCTCACCAGCCATCGCATGCTCGAACAACTCCAAGCAGTGTTGGTGATGCTCTGGGTGAATGATGTCCAACAAACTCAATGCCTGCAGATCCTCGTCCGAATAACCGAGCGCCGCCCGCCAAGCACGATTCACGTACAAGAATGTCCTGTCAGGCCGAACGCTTTGGATCAAATCGTTCGTGCTGTCGAAGAAGTCGCTGAAGTCCATCTGGTCGACCATTGCATGCATTCTTCCCGATTTCTGCAGGTATCGTGCCAGCTATTGCGATTGATCCAATTCGTCCAAGGACGCCCTAACCCGGATTATTCATGAACCGTGGTCCAAACAACGTAATGTTCTCTGTGAAAAGGAGTTGCGGCTATCTTGCCTAAAACACCGCGCAAATTCGAATCTACACTAACCCGACGCGCAAGCGAGGGGTTTTCTCGTTTTCCCTCGCTTGCGCGTCGGGTTAGTGAATAATCCGGGCTAAGAGAATTGAAAACCAAGTGCGAATTGCGTAAAAATGGTGAAAAGTGAGAGTGACGATTAATCGACCCTCTATTCAGTAAGTGGTTAGTAGTTTACCACTTTGATCAGTAGTTCATCAGCTATTGTCGTGATTCCGAGGCGAGTGAGAATGATGCCCCGAATGCTGGTCATCGACGATGACCCCCTAATCCACCATCGATTTCGGCGCGATTTCGAGGATCGCGATGTAGAAGTGATCACCGCCAGCACGGCCGGAGAAGGTGTGAATGTCGTGGCACAGCAGTCCATTGACGTCGTGCTGCTTGATGTCATGTTGCCCGACCGATCGGGACTCGAGACGTTTCGCGAGATTCACGATCAACAGCCCAAGGTCCCGATCATCTTTATTACGTCGGGCACCGAAAGTGAAACGGCGATCGAGGCAATGAAGCTGGGGGCGTACGATTATCTCATTAAGCCACTCGATCAAGAGCAGATTCGACAACTGGTCACACGAGCGCTCGAAATCCGTCAAATGATGGAACGGCCCGTTGAATTGGCCAAACAAGTCAGCACCGAACCGACGCGCAGCGATGTCCTAATCGGCCGGTGTGCCGCCATGCAGGGGGTTTACAAAGCCATCGGCCGCGTCGCCCCCCAAGACGTGACCGTGTTGATTCAAGGTGAAAGCGGCACTGGCAAAGAGCTGGTAGCTCGGGCCATCTACCAGCACAGCCCTCGTCGTGTCGGACCATTTCTCGCGATCAACTGCGCCGCGATTCCGGAATCTCTACTCGAAAGCGAACTCTTCGGTCATGAGAAAAGTGCGTTCACAGGTGCCGATCGTCGCCGTATTGGCAAGTTCGAACAATGTTCCGGTGGGACGCTGTTCCTCGACGAGATTGGCGACATGACACCGTCGACGCAGTCCAAGATTCTGCGTCTATTGCAAGAGCAGTCGTTCGAACGGGTAGGTGGAACAGAGACAATCACGACCGACGTCCGCATCATCGCAGCCACGCACCGCGATTTGCAAAAGCGAGTTGATGCAGGAGAATTTCGCGGCGACTTGTTCTATCGGCTGAACGTGTTCACGATCGCGTTGCCCTCGCTGCGCCAGCGGCTTGAGGACCTGCCGATGTTGCTGCATCACTTTCTTGGGAATTTCAGTGCCGAATTGGGCAAGGACATCAAGAGCATCTCGCCCGAGGTCTTCGATCGATTGATGAGTTACGATTGGCCAGGCAATGTTCGCGAATTTCAAAGCGTCGTCAAGCAGTCGCTATTGCACGCGACCGGTTCTGTTCTACTGCCAGATTTTCTGCCTGACTTGTCATCAGAATCGAGCGAAATTCTTCCAGCGGGCACCGAAGACACAGAACTGCGGGATTTCATTCGAAGCCGAATCGAAGGCGGTTCCACGGATTTGTACGCGGAGTCATTGGAATTACTCGAGCGCGAGCTAGTGTCCGCTGTCCTTCGGCACACCGGCGGCAACAAACTTCAATCCGCGAAAATCCTGGGAATCACTCGCAGCACACTTCGCAGCAAAATGTCAACACTGGGCATCAAGATCGAGCCAACGATCGATTCTAATACGGACCACGATTCCGATTGATCTCGCCCGATCGTTCCAAAAGGCCTGCTCACCCAAAACAGGTGATGTAGCAACTGTTTGGTTGTGGGCCGCGCACACTGATCAAGCATTTGCCACATGAGATCTGTTAGTCGACTTGATTTCGTATGCATTTCCACGCCGCTATAAATGCAGACTAGCAAGCGGGTTAGAGTCGTGCCAGCGAGATTATCGGCAGCAATCTGAAAACCGGCACGATGCTTGCATTCCCTACGAATCAACTGGTTTGACCCACATCATTCTTCGAACGGAACCATTGTGAGTATTACTTTTTTGGCGTTTGCCGTTTTTGTTGCTTTGGCTTTGGTCCTGGATTTCAGTACTGAACAACGCCTTTAACCCATTCCCCACCGGGCCCAACACCAAATGACACTTTTTCGAGCATTATGCGCCTGCTTCCTTGCCGCAATGCCAATGGCTTGGTTCTTTGCGATGACGTCGAGTGGACGGGTCGACCAACCTAATCATGATGCCAGCGAAGTGACCACCCCAGATTGGCTGCTCGATGCAATCGGCGAATCAGCCATCAATCAGGTCGAACATCTCGACCTGAGCAATCGCGACGTCACTGATGGCGGCTTGCATCACCTGTCGCGGGCCACGAAGCTCAGCTCGCTGGATCTCCGTTCAACGGCGGTCACGGACGTAGGCGTTTCGAGGCTTGCCAAGCTGAATCACCTGCAACACCTCGACGTTCGCAATACCAACGTATCCGCATCTCAAATCAAGCTCATCCGACAGCAACGACCAGATCTTCGCATCACACAGAATACGTTTGCCGAACCTGCACCCGCCTTTGTTCGCCGAACTCGACGCCTGGAATTTGACCAAGTCGAGCTTCGTGACAGCGGGCTCGGCTCCAAAGGCGATCCAACCAAACCGAAAGACCAACGTCACGAAAGACCGCCATCACTGCAAACGGAAGCTGCAATCGACCAAGGATTGAGCTTCTTGGCGGGCGAACAAGCATCGGACGGACATTGGTCCATGCAGTACGACAAAACCGAACTACAAGCGAACACTGCGGCGACTGGCCTCGCACTGCTGGCCTTTTTAGGTGCTGGCCATGATCACATTTCTGGAGTGTACAACGACCATGTCCAACGTGGTCTGAATTACTTGATCGAACGACAAGCGGACAGTGGCGATCTGTTCGTGCCCGAAGAGTCGTCGCTTGGCAAGTATATTTGGTTTTACAGTCACGGCATCGCATCGCTCGCACTTTGCGAAGCCTATGGGATGACGCACGATGAAGATCTTCGGGAGCCTGCCCAACGCGCGTTAGATTTCATTATCTCGACGCAGAATGATGAACTTGGTGGCTGGCGATATCAACCCGGCGTCAACACCGATACGTCCGTGACCGGCTGGCTGACCATGGCACTCAAAAGCGGTGACCTTGCTGGCCTGGAGGTGCCTGTGGTGGTATTCGAACGTATCGAAAGCTGGCTCAACCGCGCCCAAGCCTCACGTGGCAACAGCCATCTCTACGTCTACAACCCACTTGCCCCAAATACCAAGAAGCAACGTCACGGCCGCCGACCTAATCCAACGATGACGTCTGTCGGCCTGTTGATGCGACTGTATTTGCAATGGCAACGCGAGCTGCCCGCGATGAAGCGAGGAGCCGCTCATTTGTTAGAAAATCGGCCCGCGTTCGGTACCACGGGAAGCCCCAAACGAGACTCCTACTACTGGTATTATGCCACTCAAGTTATGTTGCACATGGGAGGCGGGCAATGGCAGAGCTGGAACGGCAAAATGCACTCGCTGCTTGTCGACTCACAAGTAACAGAAGGCAAACTTCAAGGGAGTTGGAATCCAACTTTTCCCGTGCCCGATCGTTGGGCAGCACAAGCGGGACGCATGTATGTCACCACACTCAATCTGCTAACCTTGGAAGTTTTCTATCGGCACCTGCCCATCTACGAAGAAATCGCTAAATAAACGCGGCGGCGAATTACGAACGGAAAAGAGAACGTCATGAAACGAAGTGAACTAAGTGTCGGACAACGATATGTCGCCCAGATCGACGGACAAAGAATGATCGTTTGTGCCATTGAAAAGGAAGCAGGCCTCGCCTTCCTGTGTGAACAAGGAAACTGCATTGTCAAGGTGAAGACCAATCGAAGCCTGCTCCGTCCTGCCTTGGATTGGGAGCACTCGGACAGCGAGACTGTCCAAATCCTCACTTGCCGCGAGCAAGCCGAATTGTGGGATGGCGAAGATATTGCCGTTCCGGCCCTCGACATCGAACCGATTCACGACGTGAAATCCGATGACAATCCCGAGAACACAGTCATCCAGCAAATGTATGAATTGGCTCTTGGTTTAGACGAACCGCAACCGGCAGCAGATCAAACGTCCGACTCGAAGATCAATCTGGTAGCTTCAGTCCGCAGTGGAGCCACGCGTCTGTGGCGTAGTTCTATTGCTCCTCCTTGGCGCTGGCTGCGTAACCTCTGGAACCAAGGCAATCAGAACACCCACATAAAGGTGGCGTGACCTGTCACCGTAGCCCGAAAGTGTGGTGGTAATGAACTGACCAAGATGGATCGTGCTTAGACAGTGTTACGTGTTGGGCTTATGATATCAGCTCTTGGTGAGGTCAACGGAGCGTTTGGCACGTAACATGCCTGTTAGGTTACTCACTGCTTACGCACTCCCATTGCAAGGCGCCTGCCGCCCTGCATGGGACAAGCAGGCGATCCGGCGACTGTCTCATTCTCACGAATCTGCCCCTCGTAGAGGCTTTCGCCCGGATCGCATTTTTGCTTGGCGTTGCCGGTCGAGAAACACCATCGCAACAGGAAAACGATCGACCGGATAGTTGCAACATCGCCTGAATCCTCGCCTTTTTTTCCTTCAAATCAACATAAACATGCGTCGGCAATCTGAGGCTGTCAGCGTAGAGCATCAACGTGATTGGGTTGGCGGCTCGAATTCAATTTCGTCTAACAGCGCCAGCCGCAATAGATTCAATGCCTGCTTCCCGGCGCGGGGCTTTAAGATGTCCGGATGCCCGGCAAAGGGATGAGTTTTTTGGATGGTCCCATTTGGCCCGACGACCGCCAACTCAAAATTGCCGGGCGCGGATTCATGTGAATCAGCAACCGGAAATCGACCGATTGCCAGTCCCCAGTCGGATTCAAGCTGCGTTTGACCGCGTGCTGCAAGTGCGGCGATTGGCATTTGACGGTCGTTGGGCACGACGAAACTGCCCAAAAAGTATTCGTGCATGTGATCCACTTCGCTGAGCCACTGGGAAATCATCCCGCCGGTTCCAACTTCGGTGACTGCCAACGTTTGGCCGCGCTCGCGCAACAATCGAACCACAGCGTGCTGCAACTCTTCCTCGTCTTGCCCGAAGACCAACGAACCGAGGCAGTCATGAACGGTGTCGATCGTTGGTTGCATCAGGTCCAGACAATCCGCTTCCGATGGACCGTCGGCAGTGATGCGCAAGGTGATCGTTGCTCTGCTGACCGTGATCCCCACGGAAGGCCGCCGGCCGCGTCGAATCAAATCCGGTAACATGTTCTCCAAATCGCTTTCGCCAACGCCGAAGCATTTGATCGCACGATGCCGGATGATGCGACGGTTTTCGCCGAGCAACTTTCCCAACTCCGGGCCGATAGTCCCGTCCCACATTTCTCGCATCTCCGCCGGAACGCCTGGCAAGACAAAAACGTGTGACGCCGTACGATTCTCGCGCGGAATGTCCATGTCGATCCCTGGAGCCGATCCATGTGGGTTGGGGACGACACGGGCACCGGCGGGAAAGTAAGCTTGAATCTCGTTGCGTTCGGGCATGGGTCGCTTGCGTCGCGCGAACAAGCTTTTGATGTGCTCCAGCGCCGCCTGGTCCAACACCAGCTCGCATCCAGTGGCGTCGGCGAGCGCCTGGCGCGTCAAATCGTCGGCGGTCGGTCCCAAGCCGCCGGTGCATAACACGATGTCCGCCCGATCAAAAGCTTCGCGAAAAACTCGCACATTGGCGGTGATATCGTCGCCAACCGTGGTATGAAACAGCACGCGAATACCAAATTCGCCCAGCCGCTCGCTCAACCACTTGCTGTTCGTGTCCAGTCGCTGTCCGCTGGTGAGTTCGTCGCCGATCGAGATGACTTCCGCGTTCATGTCGTGAACAATGGTGATGCAAAAGAAATGGAGCGTGGGACTCATGGACTATAATTCCATTCTTCCATCACTCCAACGGTGCATGACAGCAAAACTGCCTTTTGCTCGCCCAGCCGCTCGAAATACGGAACCAAACCACTGGCGGCAAACACGTTACGCGATTCTTTCTCACGGCTCGCTGGACGAATTCGCCCTCAGTCGACAAAATGCCGATACATAACTAAAGGCATGGTTCAAAGAAGGGGTCAGGTACTGTTGCCGGAACGGCCCGCAGGGTGCTTGGCACAACGGTACCTGACCCCTTTTTTG
>CAYFJO010000023.1:0-53665 GCA_964343305.1 uncultured Pirellulaceae bacterium
TAAGTGTCTTCGATAAACTCACCTTCACTAGCCGTTCGGACGGCCAGTTGCGATTGAAGTGCCGATGGTCCAAAGGCGGCGAAGCTTTTGCTCGTGCGAACACTTCTCGATCAAATCCTATCGAACCCGAATCCTGGCTGGGCGACCTGCCGGAAGGCAATTCCAATATCGTTTTAAAGGCTATTGAACGACTTCGAGATTACACAGGCGCTGAGCAAGGTGCCTCCATTGAACTGGTCAAGCGAATTCCGTCCGAAGCCGGCCTTGGCGGTGCATCAAGTGATGCCGCTGCCGCGTTGATGGCGGCGAATCATTGTTGGAATGTGGGTTGGTCGCGGGAGCGCCTCGCGGAATTTGCCGCGGAGCTTGGTAGCGACATCCCGTTTTTTTTTACTGGCGGGTCTGCCGTGTGCCGCGGCCGTGGAGAACGGCTGGAGCCATTTGCCGCTTGCACCAAATTAGACATTGTTATTGTTCGTCCGCCCGAGGGACTGTCGACGGCCAAGGTGTACCAACATTGCGACGTGGCGGATCGACCAATGCAAGTGGATGGCCTGATGAGCGCGTTGCGACGCGGCGACACGAGTTCGGTTGGAAACAAATTGGTCAACCGATTGCAACCGGCCGCTGAAAAACTCTCGTCACGGATCGAACACCTGCGGGACACATTTAACCGATTGGATTGCACGGGACATCAGATGAGTGGTAGCGGAACGAGTTATTTTGGAATCTGTCGCAGTGCCCGGCACGCAAGACGCGTCGCGGGCCAGTTGCGTAGTGTTGGATTGGGCGTTGTGATGACGGCCGCTACGATCCGCACTCCACAACAATGCCTGTGATAAGCTACACCGATATGAGGGAGGGAACGCCGTGGAGATCACCGAGGTTCGCATCAAACTCATGGAAGATTCCGACGACCGGCTGCAGGGCTTTTGCAGCATCACATTCGACGACTGCTTCGTCGTGCGCGATTTGAAGATCATCGAAGGCACGAACGGGCCCTTTGTCGCGATGCCCAGTCGCAAGTTGACGTCGCATTGTCCGCAGTGCGGTTGCAAGAATCATCTGCGCGCGGCTTTCTGCTGCCAGTGTGGTTTGCGGATGAAGGACGATCGGGCGATTCGCGATCAAGAGGGACGCTCGAAACTGTATGCCGACATCGCTCATCCGATCAACTCGCAGTGCCGGGAAATGATCCAGGAATGTGTGATCAAAAGCTATCAGGAAGAGCGAGAGCGAGCCAAGCAACCGGGGTACGTTTCGCGCTATGATGACGATTTCTTCGACGAAGAAGGTCCCCGGCGCAGTGCCACGGATGATGTTGAGAAATCACCGCCGACTCCCGATGCCGAACGAAAACAGCAAATCGACCCTGCCGAAGCCGAAAAGAAAGGGCCGCACAAGCCACCCTCGACTGAATCAGCGCCGCGGAAAGACACGGGACAAGATGACGAATTTGGCGCTGGAATTTTTGGCGAAGGCAATTCTTAGGCGACGCTTTGCTGCGGCACTGGCTCGAAGATTTTTGTGGCGGCGGCCGCGGCAGCCGGTTTTGCCTGCATACCTCGTTCGCGACGCGAGCTTCCCAGGAAGAATCGGCCAAGCGGTCCCGTCAACATCGCTGGTAGAAAAATGAGGTCTGCAATCAGGGCCACGACGAGCATGGCAAACATTAATATCGAAAACCGGGACGTTGGCACGAATGAACTCAGTCCGAACACCAGCAAGCCGACGCCACAAATAATTGTTGTCTGTAACATCGCCGTCGCACAGTGATGATGCGCCAATTTGACGGACTTCCGTGCCGAGTAACCTTGACGCACGCCGCGATTGAGCCAACTCAAATAATGAATCGTGTCGTCCACGGCGATGCCAAGTGCGATGCTGGCCGTCATCATGGAACCGATGTCGCACAACATGCCGGCCCATGCCATCAGCCCGAATATGAGTACGGCGGGAAAGATATTGGGCAACATCGACAGAATTCCGGCGGGAAGGCTGCGAAGCATGACGCACATGACGATGCCGATCAGGACAAACGCCGTCAGGAAGCTGGTCATCAAGTCGCTGAGCAATTCGTTTTGCGCTTTGTACACGAGCGGGATCAGGCCCGTGTAAACCATTTCAATCTTCGCCCCGTACATCGCTCGGTAGCGATCGACCACCGGTTCGACGCGCCGTTTCATCTCTTGAATGAACTCGCCATAATCCAATGAATTGAACGCCTCGACGCGAGCGCTGACTCGCATCAATTGGCCGTCATTTGCGTTGCCCAAGTATTGCGTCGAACACAAATAGTCATGCTGGCCGTTTAATGCGCGATCCATGGCCGATCGTTTTGTAATCGAGCCAAATCCGCCACCGGTCGGAATCCTTGGAACAAACGTGGCCAGTGACATCGTGCCGCCCACCTTGTCCATCGATTCCAATTCGTGCTGAATATCGGCAACGAGCATCGTGCGATCGACCAACCGCATTTCGTCTTTGTCGTCAATGCGTGCGACCAACTCGATTGGAATCAACGGTCCGAGGTTTTCTTCCAACCAACGATAATCCTGAACGATTTGGGAGTCCGGCGAAAACAGGTTCAACAGCTTGACCGAGGTCCGCAGGTACACCAGTCCCATACCCATGATCAACATCACGGCCAGGCAGCCGGCTGTGATCCAGGCATGCTTGCGCGAAACGTGCAACGCCAGCCGACTGCTCCAGCACGATCGTGGTCGCGGAAACTTGATGATCACCACTTCACCGGCTTCGCGCCGACGTCCGTCGGGGATGGGCCACAGAATCCAGATGGCGGGCAGGAACAAGAACAGCACAGGCAAACTAATCATGATCCCTAGCGCCGAATAGAGCCCGAACAACTTGACCGGAAGCACCTCACTCAGGCCCAGCGAAACCAATCCCAGCGCCGTGGTCGCGGCCGTCAACAGGCATGGAAACAGCCCCGCTTTCATGGCACGCAGAACGGCGTCTTGCTCGCCAAATTTCTCCACGGCGTTTTTGTAGTAGTTCGCCAAATGAATTCCCGCCGAAATGATCAACACATAAATCAGTGCGGGCATGGTCGTCATGACAAGGTTCATTTGGCTGCCGGTGTAATAAACCGTCGCGACACTCCATCCCGCACACACGATGGCCGCCGTCAAGGTGCTCAACACGAGCACTAGATTCTTCAGACACCGCCACGCGAGCACAAGCGCCGCAAAGATGGACAGCCCGGACAGCAACGTTCGCGACTGCTGACTTTCCTGGCCCAAGGCAACGCTGTCCGCCGTCGGTCCGCCCATCCGCAAGTCGTCCCGGGTGAGTCCCGCTTCGTTTTCGGCTACACGGTAAATGGCTTCGACGGCGGCCGACCGGTTCTTCTTGCCGGCCTGGCTGACCGTGACCAACATCGCACAACTATTGCCGTCCGGGCCGATCATATTGCCTTTGAGCCGTGCCATGGCCGCCCGCCGCGACAGATTGAGCGGTGGCGAAGTCAACTGAGCGAGTGCTTGCCGCGGTGTCTGAATTCTACTGAACAGGGAACGATCGTCTTCACCGCCCGACTGCTCGCTCGGCAAGGTGATTGATTGCAGGCCACGAGCAAGCCGCTCCAGGCGGTCGTCGTCCAATGTACATCCGGGCCAACTGACAATGGCCATCTCTTCGCTGCCAAATTGCTCAACAAACCAGTCATATTCCCTGGTCTCTTGGAACCCTTCGGGCAGCCACTGTCGCACATTGTCGTTCATGTTGTTCATCGCGCGATGCGCACCGATAAACATCCAAGGCGACGACAAAACCGTCACGATGAGAACGAGGACGGCATAACGGCGTAATGACGTTGGTGACATAGAGATTCCGGGCCGAGATCTTTGGTCCGGGCAAACACCCGTCCGATCATCGAAATGAGTCGAGTCCACAAATAGATTTCGTCCTTTGCACACGATCAACACCAGCAATTGACGAAAGTTATGGAGGGACAATGCTTGCTAGCAATGCTTGAAGCACTTGTAGGACGGATTTCCAATCCGTCCTACAGTAGCTCGCCGTCTGGCGCTCGGGCTACTTCGATGCAGCGTCGCCCTTGCTAGCAGCCAAGTACTCTGGCGCGGTGACTCCCATCGAGATATAGATGCTCATTAGTCCATCGACGGGCATGTCGACTGGCTCAACGCGGTCGGCCGGAATGAAAAACAGGCCGCCGCCAAATGGGACCGGCGCGGTGGGAATCACGACGATTTGAACCTCTCGCCCCGCCACCGTGAATTTGTCGGGCGTGACCAGCAGCGCCAACACACCCGCACCCCGGTCCTCGCCAAAGAAGCAATACACCGGCGACATCCCTTTGAGCACATCGTCGTCCTTCTTGTCGACCATCTTGACCATTTGCTTGGCCGTCGTGTAGAGGCTGCCCAGCAGAGGAATGCGGCTGATGAGTCCTTCCAGCAGCTTTTCGATCAGTCCTTTCGCCCCCAGCTCCATGGCAATTCCCAAAGCAAACACGGCACCCAGCACGACAATCCAACCGATGAAGTATTGAAACGTCTTGGTTGCCGTGAACTGCAATCCAATCGAACTCAGCCAACCACCCATGGTCGTTTCCGGACCGATGAAACCGCCGATGAAATCCGTCACCCAGACGACAATACCAATCGTTATCGCCAACGGAAGGATTGCTAACACGCCGGCAATGAAGCAGCCAACGATCCGCTGCCAAAAATTCTTCATTGTCGATTTCAAAAGAGTACTCCCTTGTATGAATCTGAGTTGCGATCCTATTCGACGATCGACTTAGGTCCTGGTCGTCTCCGGCCTTTGCCGATGCAAATGTCCACCGAGCATCGAGTAGGACGTCGCGAGCAGAGGCGGTAACAAGATTATTGTAGCGACCATGGCCAGAATCATGCACCAGGCCGTACGCGTCCACACCGGATCGCCCCAGATGGTTAAGGGAAGCACACCTGCGATGATGACCGTCGCGGTACACAGCATCGGTGCGAATCGGATGCGAATCGCGTCCACGACACATCTGCGAAACTTGACTTCGCTGATGCCGCCAATTGGGCCCGTTCCGTACGACCGCCTCTTCGCCTCCGCAACCAATCGATCGGCGGTCACAATGAAATGGATGCCCATGTTCATCACGATGGGCAGAATTGCCATGACGGCGAATTGGGATGTTAGTGCGGATGGCTGGAACCACAATCCCAACGTTGCCGCGATCAAGACAACGGGTAAAGTCAAGAAAACCAAGATGGGCCGGGACCGGTCTCGAAACGAGTACAGAAGAACAATCACCACGGTTGCCACGACAGCACCCCAGCAGATCGCCAGTTCGCTGATTGGTAGGTGCGGTTGCAAGCCAATTGAAATCGTATAAACGGCGCACGTCGTAAGCAGAATGCAAGCCAAAACAGTGATGATACTTTTCTTATGGTCGATGGTCGTTTCTGCCATTCGAACCGCCACATTCGATGTGCCGCGCAAAGAGGATTCATTCGACGTCGGCTGCTTTCGGGCGATGTTTTTCTTGATCGTTGTTGAAAGTTTAGGTACGGGGGCAGTCGGTTTTGAAGGATCCGGCGGTGCTTGAACAAAATGCGCCGCAAGAACCGCGCCCCATGTTGTGGTCAAAAACCACACGACAAGAGCAGACACGACCATCGCTGTCGGCATGCCAGGGATCAGCCGATGGGCTTCGCCTCCGAGCATGAACCAAAGCGGCACGAAACCGGCAACACCCACCATCGCGGCAGACATGCGACTTGCCGACAGTTCGCTGCTGGCTGTCGCCGTCGCTTGGATTGCGTTCTGCCCGCGGGTCTGGTGGGATAGCGCTCCGTCGCCAAGGTGCGTCAAATGGTCGACCGCGGCGCACATTCCAAAAAGCAACGCCACAAGGACACTGGTTCCCAGTCCAAGGTCGAACAAGCCAAAGACGGCAATCGACGCTAATTCGACGACGCAAAGCGCAAGCAATGCGACACACGCATTTTGCCATCCCAGGAGCAAGTACACGGTGAACACCAGGGTGATCGTGGACGCGATCAGAAGTTGTGCCGCCGTACTTACTTCGCCCGCCGGCCGGCTGTTCGATGCAACAACGTATTCCATGTCGACATCCGGCGCAATCGCACGTTCCAAGTTCTTCAACTCGTCCACACGTGACCGGATTGTGCCGACGATGTCCGCAACTTCGGCATCGGACCGCAACGTGACGAGTAACGTTACCTGGGTTTCCGCCGCGGCACGACGTGACACTTCGCGCCGGAGGGAGCTTTCGGACGCGTCGTGTGCCGCGATCTCACAGTCTGCGATGTGCCGCATCTCGCGTACTGCATCGACGATCGGTTGCGAAATCTGTCGGAGTTGCTTGCGTTGATAGGCATACCGCGGGTCAATCTGGTTGTCATCTCGGAGCGGAACTTGAAAAACGTTGAATTGCAACGGCTTGTCGGTCCCCGGCTTCATTGTCGCCAAAGAAATCACGCCCCAAATGGCCAACGCGATTGCGACAGTCGCGACAACGGGGCGGTAATACAGAGCTAACGCGGACATGTTCATCGGATTCAACGCCCTTTGGCAACCCGCACTTCTTGTGCAAGGTCTTCGACCAGATAGTGGACGCCGTGTTCCACGACTCGCATGCCGGATTGGAGCGACGTGTTGTCGGCGGGTTGAATCCGCCGATCGCCGCCGTCCAATTTGACCGACCGCACTTCGATTTTTTTCAACTTGCGGCCCGCTTCCACGACCAAGACATAGGATCGCCCGTCTTCTTCGATGATCGACGTCGAGGGTACTTGAAACCCATCCACAACGGCCATCGGCCCGGTGGCCACGTCGACTAGCTCTCCGGGCTGCCACACAGAAGAATCATTTTCCACGAAAATGGTACACTTCTGCATCTCTTTGCCGCCGAACAGCTCCATCGCTGTGACGCGTGCGTCGCAACGAACCGATGTGTCATCTTGAGCACGAATCATCAGCGAAATGACTTCCTGCAAACGAAATGTCCGGGCGATCTGATGCGGCAATGCAAAGTCGATCAACACCGAATCCGTTCGATGAACCGTAGCAACCGTTTGTCCGGCGGCAACGACGTCGCCGGGCGAGACGTGTACTTGCGAAACTCTCACTGAGTCAGACAAAGTCAGCTCGCACGCTTTCACCGCTTGCTCGGTCGTTTTGCGCGCCCTCTCCAACTGCGAGACCTTCAATTCCAGAGAGTCGATTGCCTTGACGTTAGCTTTCTGCTGAGATTTGATTTCCCCGTATCGCGCAACGACCGCGCTTCGTTTCTTTTGGAATCGGTTCAGAGTGGTTTGAGACAACTTGCCTTGTTTCACCAGCGGCGTGATGCGGTCGATTTCTCGGTTGAACTCCATGAATTCAAACGTGACCGCTTGCCGCTGCGACCGAAGAACGACATCCGTTTCGAGGAACAATGCATCAATCAGTTTTCTTGCCGCATCGATCTGTAATCGGACTTCTTCGAGGCGATGCTCTTGTTTACTTGAATCTTGCCGAGCAACAACGTTCGAATTAGTTGCGACTTCGGAGCCGGGGGCGATGACAAATTCAATCTTTCCAGCGTTTAGAAAAGCAACCGATTTCGATTCCCGCGCACGGACGATTCCCGCGTGATTGTTGGTTCCCTGTGGAGTTGTGTGCGCGAGTGTCAGCGTGGCAACTAATCTTGGTTGGGGCGTCTTGGGGTTGCTCGCTGCGTTTTCTTCGTCCGGCTGGCTGCCCCCATTGCAGCCGAATACCAGGGAGAGTGCGAAGAGCATCAAAATGTATTCACGACGAATCATGACCAGGCTTCGTTTCAAAACACGTTGTCGCTGCACTCGCCAGAGTGCGAAATGATCCGCGTTCTTGCCAGTACAGCTACGACGAAATTGGAGTTCTCATCCAATTCCTAGTATAATTCGATCACGCTCAGCGGATGGCGCATGATTGAATCAAAAACCTACTGGCGCGTACCATCGTGCCGGTTATACCGAACCTGAGTGCGCAAAGCGGCGAGTCACTCTTCCCTCGCCTCCAGACCGCTTCGAATCAAGTCCCGTAGCAGCTTGCCACGCGCCGGTTTCGGCGGAGGCTTAGATTCGTCTTCACGACCTCTTTGTCGCGCGCGAAACCGCTCGATCAATGACATTGGACGTTCCTCTCGGCCTTCAGCACGCTTCTTCAGCAAGTCGAGCCCAAGTCCAATTCCCATATCGATCAGATGATCGACGGAAGATTGATCGCCATCGCCGGTGCCAAGGGCCGCCAAATCGGCGAGAAAACTTTCTTTGTCCGGCAGGCCAAATTTGGGCTCGCTCAAGGTGCCCGTCACTTGGATCTTGATCGCCTTTTTCGCAATCGGCAGCGGCAAGGGAATGGCGATGGTTAGGTCCAAAGTTTGATCGAGCCCCACGGAACCGCTGGTCTTGATCAGTAGGTCGCCTGAAAGATCCGGAAAGAAGAACGCCAGGCTGTCATGATAAACACGGCCGTCCTGCAAGCGAAATTCGACCTGCGATTCGTCCGCGATTTGAATTCGCTCAGGGATGTCCACTCCAAACGACTTCTCGGCGATCGCCACGATCTGCTGAAGCAACGGACTCTTCAAGCTCGACGTCACCTCGTGCAATTGCACGCGGCCGGTTACGGTTGACTTTCCAGTTGCCTCGCTCGCGCCCAAATCGAGCGGGAATTGTAGCTCACCCAGTTCCAGCGAAACCTGGCCCTTAACGGTTGCCGTCTTGGCGAGGATGGGAGCGATTAACTGCAATCCCTGATCGCACAATTCGGGCGTCAACTGGTGACGGTCGAAGATCTTGACTGGCGCGACCACCAGTTGCCGGCCACCGTTCTGACGCTGGACAGATACTGCAAGATCGACATCACGCAGATCAACAACGGGCTGTTCGAGTGATTGGGATCGTACCGTGACATTGGCACCCGTCACGGTAGTGCGAAACGTCGGGCCTAGCCCGGTCGACGACATCTCGGCGATCGATAGTGGTACGACGATATCAATGTTTGGCCGCTGCAACCGCAAGTGGCCAAGTTCTGGCGCATGCCACCAAAGACTCATGGCCGAGCGTTCGGCCGTGAGTTGGTCGACGTCGATGGTCAATCGGCCTTGCTGATCGACAATCCGCAGTTCGTCTAACTTCAGTGGCGAGATCCAACCAAACTGGGCGGACGATGCGGATGCGTTCAAGTCGGGGTTTGGTATGGCGCGGTTGAGTGCGGCGTTGCGTAGCGGAGTGTTGGCAACCACCCAAGGCAAAAATGCGATGAACAGGGCAGCACAAGCAAGAGTGATGGCCAGCCCCGCGATTCGACGACGCGTGAAAAACGGCTTTGGTGCTTCGGACATTGTCGGTTCGCTTTTGTGGAAAGTGATCTACCGAATTATAGGTTTTCAAAGCAACATCGTCACGGAAATCGTCCGGCTCTGGAAGGGCGCATGGCTCGTATCTATACTGAATATCCTGATCACACGCGAACCGAGCGGAGAAAACCGACGAGTGCCCGAATCCCCTTCCTTTCAAAGATCCGAGGTCTATTTTTCGGGCCGCGTGCAAGGCGTGGGCTTTCGGTACACGACGCAACGGATTGCGGGCCGATTTTCCGTGACGGGGTTCGTTCGCAACCTGCCGGATGGGCGAGTTCACCTGGTCGCGGAAGGGACTCGAAACGAATTGACGAGCTTTTTACAGGATCTCGAGCAAGCGATGAGCGGACATATCCACGAGTCGCATCGAGCCGATGAAGACGCCACCGGAGAATTCGCTGCATTTGAGATTCGGCATTAACCGTCGATAATGCCGGCGTTTTCACGTAAGAATCGAACCAGCCTGGGCCAAAACACGTAGTTCCATAACACGACGATCTACCCGCATTTTCTAATCAAGACTGTTACGAACTCATGATGAATTCCGTTCTTTTGGGAGCCTCACCACAAATCGTCAGTTGGCTCACTCCCGTTTGTCTGCTGGGCATGGGAGCGATTCTTGGGCTTTTGCTGCTGTGTGTGATTTACGGCATCAGTTTTGGACTTTCGCGGATTCCATTGCTGGGAAGTCTCAACGAGTCCCGAAGTGCTCGCGACCTCACGGCTGGCGGAATCGCGGCGGTGACGACGCTCATTGGTGCCCCCCTGACGATCGGACGTAGCTATTCGACGTGGGCCGAAGAAGGAACCAGCAACGTCATCTTCAGTTCGTTTTTTGCCCTCGTGGTGGTGGTGGTGATTGGCGTGCTCCTTGGGTACACGTTCGTCGCACTGGTATCTCGAAAGACCATCGATGAAATGTCCACGACCATCATGGAAGGGCCCGTCCTTTGGATTCTGCTTGTGGCCTCGGCGATTGGATTGCTAGGCCTTGGTTCGACGGTTGTCCTGCAAGATCCCAACGCTCTCGTCGATTCCATGTGGGAACTCCCTTACACGGGCACCAAGACAGAGAAGTTCGACATCGATGCCCCGAAATCAGACAGCGCCGATGTGACCGATCCTGGCGAACAAACGATCCAGGTTCCTTTTGACGGCCGTCTGTTGAAGTCGCTGTATTTCGAAACCAGCGAGACACTGGATGTCTTTGCGAAGCCGCTGGACGAGCGAACGTTTGACAAGGAAGGCTCGATCAACGTCCACGGTGATGCCAATGAACGCGTGGTCTGGCACAAGAGTCGCGATGATGTGGCCATCGTGCCGAACGAACCGATCACGAAATTGTACATTCGCAACTTGGGGTCGTCCGCGGGAGAATTGAGGCTGTCGATCGTGACGGCTCCTGAATACCCACAAGTCATAACGATTCCTCTGACGGCGTTTTCCGTCGTGGTCATCGTTTTGCTGTACGTGCTGCAGCGAAGCTTGATGCCGAAGCTTTCCGCCATTGCGTTGTCGACCTGCAAATCGGGCCTGGCCGAACGTTGGTTCATCGTCGTGTTGGTCTTGATTGGGATCGGATTGGTCATCTCGGTCTATGTGCCTTACAACACGTTTGGCGAAGATATCAAGATGCTCAAACTCGTCGGACTGCAGGCCATTTTGGTGACCGCGATTTTCCTGGCGGTTTGGGCAGCGAGTAAATCGATCTCCGAAGAAGTCGAAGGCCGAACGGCGTTGACGGTTCTCTCGAAACCGATCGCCCGGCGAGATTTTATCCTCGGCAAATTCCTGGGCATCACCTGGTCACTGGCCGTGTTCTTTATCGTTCTCAGCGTCGTGTTTCTCGTGGTGCTGGCCTACAAACCGATTTATGACGAATACGAAGGCGGCGGCGACATCGTCGGCTGGGAAATATGTCACCTCGAGATGACACTGGTCGTGCCGGGGCTCGCGCTGGCATTTATGGAAGTGGTGGTGATGACCGCACTAAGTGTCGCGTTCTCGACCCGCATACCGATGATGGCAAATTTCATGACCTGCATCATGGTCTATGTGCTGGGCCATTTGACGCCGATGTTGGTCCAATCTTCTCTAAATCGTTTTGAGATCGTGACTTTCGTAGCCCGCCTGATTGCCACGATCTTCCCGGTTTTGGACCATTTCAACATCCAAGCCGCGGTGGCCGGGGGGGCAGTTGTTCCGTTGGCCTATCTAGGTTGGTCCTTGTTATACTGTTTCATATACGGAACGATCGCCATGTTGCTGGCACTCGTCATGTTCGAGGACCGCGATCTGGCGTAACAGGACTTCCCAAGTTTTGCGCGGACGGAATTTGATCCGTTGTTCTTCAGCACTCCTCGCCGCACAGCCGGTTTAATCAGGGGACGGCTGTCGAGTTTTTTACATTGTTCTGCGTTCTTTGTCTTGTATATATTGATCAGCGAACGGATTTTGCCACTTAAAGGTGGTTAGGAGTGACCAACGGAAGTAGTTTTGGCCCGATTTAGAGAACAAAAGAAATGAATTGGCCACATCTCAAACGTGCCCGCCGCATCACCGGGGCGACGGCCGAACATATTTTTATCGCTGTCTGCGGCATCTGCACCGCATTGATCACACCCGCCCTTGTGGTCATTCTCGGCAACCTCGTTCACTTGTTTGTCAATCGCGAAGGCCAAGGTGTCATCGAAAACCTCGAGGATTTTCGGCTGGGTCCGATTGGCTTTGCGCCGTTTTTTGACAAGTACGAATACTGCATCTTGGCGCTGGTTGGCGTCGGACTCGCGTTTAGTGTTTTCGCAACGCTGATGTTGTACTTGATGTACCGCGAGATTCACAATTCGGCAATCACCGTCGCCGCGCGGCTCAAGGCAAACATCCACGAACAGTCGTTCCGGCTTGGTTCCAGCGACTGGTTGCATCTTGACAAACTCCGCCCCGAAACGCTCTTCACGAATCAAACGGAAAAAGTGCGCCAAGGGCTGTTTGCCTGGTGGGAGGTCGTGCCGCGCAGCGTCGTTGGTTTCAGCGCATTGGTCATTCTGGCGGCGATGACGAATTTTTTGTTAGCGGTGTTTGCCATGTTGCTCGCCGTGGGGATTTGGGCCATGCACCACTGGCTGAAAAAGCGTAGTGGTTCGTCGACGGCCATGTGGACAGAACACACCGCCCAGCAACATGGCCGACTTCTCGAAGGATTGCGCGTTGCGCCGATGACGACGTCGCAGTCGCGCCCCGAGTCCTCGGATTCTTTGTTCAAAGAAAACATGCGCAGCTACACCAAGGCGGCTTTCCGAGCTGCGATCAACAACATGCTCGTCGGTCCACTGCTCGTGTTGATGGTCCTGGTTTCGGTGGGAGCCCTGTTGGTCGTCATCGGTCTGCCCAATCCGGCGCGGATCAGCATTGCCGAAATCGTGGTTCTCGGAACATCTTTGGTTTGCGGTTTTTTTCCCGCGGTCCAATTGCTCAAACTTCCCCGCAAGTTGACACCCGCGGACGACTCAGCCGCCGAGATATTCTCCTATCTCGATCGTGACCCACGTGTGTCCCAGGCCAAGGGGGCCGAAGGTCTGGATCGGTTGCAAGTTGGCATCGAGTTGGATCATGTGACGGTTGCGGATGTCAACGGTGAACGGCTGCTGGACGAAATCACGATGCAGTTTCCCGCCGGAGGGAGATTCGGCGTTCTGGCGTCCAACCCACGAACGACATTGGCGTTGGCCGGGTTGTTTGTCCGCTATTACGATCCAGAACTCGGACACGTCAAGTTTGACGACCACGACATCCGCAACGTGACTTTGGAGTCATTGCGCGAACAAGCGTGCCTGGTCCGCAACAGCAACGCCTTGTTCACCGGCGAGGTGGCCGAAAACATTGATTGTGGAGATTCTCGGTTTTCCTTGCTGCAAATCACCGACGCCGCCAAGCGCGCGGGCGCTTACGACTTTATCCAGCAACTGCCGCAAGGTTTTTCGACGATCGTCGGCGAACAAGGCGAGCGGCTGAATTCGCAACAGGAATTTCGTATTGCCCTGGCTCGAGCGATCTTGCGTGAACCGTCTGTCTTGTTTGTCGAAGAACCGCCCGTCAATGGTGCCAACGACGATATTGAAGAAACGCTTACACAAGTCGCCGAAGACCGCACGATCATCTACATTCCCAACCGCATCTCGACGCTGCGATCGCTTGATCGCATTTACTTGTTGCACAACGGAAAGCTACACGCGGCGGGCAACCATACGGAATTGATTCAAGCCAGCGACCTGTACCGCCACTTGAACTATGTGCTGTTCAATCCGTTCCGTAACCTGACGAATTGACTCGGCATCCGTTCCGTTCGCGCTACAGTTCAATCACGGTCGAGAATGAGCCGCCAAAGAAGCCCAGGTCAAGTTGATCGGAGGGAATTCCTTCGTCATCGCCGCCGGACGCTCCTCCGCCTCGGAACCAAGTTTGTCCTTCAACCGCTGCTCGAACGGTGACTGGGTAGCCGAAGAGGAAGACGCGCCAATCCAACCCGACCTGTCCTTCCAGCGTCGGCTGCAGCGAATCGTAGCTCGGGATGAAGTCGCCGCCGAGATTGTCTTCTGTGCGAATCGATCGGTTGCCATACAGAAGAGAGCCACGCATATTTGCAAAGACCGCTAGTCCACCTATTACATAGGCGCCAACTTCAGTTTTCAATGTTGGTCCAATCCCCTCAAAATCAAAGTTCAGCGCAACGAAGTCAGGCGAACCTGTTTCTGTCCATAGCGCGGCCTGTTCGAGCCGGCCGTAGCGGATACCTGCCTGTGCCGCGAACCAGCCCCAGTCTTGGTCTGCCCGTTTTGTGAACTCGATGTCCAATACATCCAGTTTGACCGAGTGGCTACCAAGCAACGTGCCGGATACGCCGCCAGGACCGGCTAGATTATTGACACTTTGATCCGCCGCAGTCACTTCGACGAAGAGAAATTCTCCAGGCAATTGTGTCCGTGAAAACCGCGTTTGATCGTCAAATTGCCAGTAGGACACAACGAGTCCCACGCCGCCATCACCTTCGAACGCGACGAAAACACGCGGTGTATGAGTTGCATTCCAATCGAAACTCGTGAACCTGAAATTCGAGGTGGAGGCTTCGGTAAAAGCGATGTTCCGTGAAAAGTAAGGTTTGACGATAACATGTTCGAAGCCCGCATAAAGACCGCGGCCGGTTTGATAGTCGAGTTGAGGCAATCGTTGAACTTCACCTTCCAACGCGTTAATGCGCGGCTGGAGTGATTCGATTGCCTCCAGGCGTGACTCAAACTCGTCCAGCCGATTTATCTCACCGACGACCGCAAACTCTGCCCTATTCCGTTGGTTAGGATAATCGCCAAACTCCACGACTTGTGCGTCTCCTCGTTCATTCAGCCCAACAACTGTCAAGAGAAACATAATGGCGCTGCAAAAGACCGTGTCTTTCATGCGATCGTTGTTGGCTATGTTTGGGTGGGATGGAAAATGGGGCAACGTGGAGTCACATCTGTCATGAGGATGGCTCGTATTTGTAAGATCGGAAAGGAGCTACCAATTGATTAGAAATCGCATAGCCGATCGATTGACGCCGATAGGAAATGTTTTTCAGATATTCCGAAGAGGCAAGCTTGGACTCAATCTGTAGGCACAATGGATTCCTGGAGTGGATTCCTGGAGTGGATTCCTGGAGTGGATTCCTGGAGTGGATTCCTGGAGTCTTGCGCCAGATGCTGATCATTCGACGCCCAGGGCGTCACTCTCAGATTCAGTTTCACTCACCGGCCCCAGCAGCATGATCTTCTGCCAGATCTTGCGCGACAAACCGGTGCAGAGAATCTCCACTTCGTTGGCCGAGGCGATCGCGACCGAGTCGTCAAAGTGTTGAATGTACAGCGCCGCAACTTTGCCAGTGAGCGACAGCATTTCACTGCAGTAGTCCAAATACCGCCCAAGTTCAAAGGGTGACATCGACATTTCAGGCGATGTACTTGTCGCCACGTGACCAGATCGCAACCGCTCCGGATCCTTGGTCAATTGGTGCATGTCAATGATATGGGCGATCGACCGGATTTCATGAATGGCGCTCAAAGCCCGTTTTCGCTTGACACGAATTTCCCACGTGGTCACAAAGAGAATCGCGGCACCGACAAGAATGACAACGTTCATGCCAGGTTCCAGAACACTGATGAAATCATCGAGTTTCATCTCTTCTTTCCATTCGAAGAGAAACAGCGGAGCCAATGAAATCGCCAAAATGCCCAGGACGATCAGCATCGTGAACACGCGCAACGTCCAAAACGGCATCGCGATCGACATGGATCGTTTCTTGGCGTGCGAAGCGATCCCGTGCAATTTCTGACAGAGCTTGTACAAACCACACTCGGTGAATCGTTCGTGGATCCGCAGCGACAATTGCTCCAGCGTCTTGACGATTTTGTCGGCGTCCAGCACGTGGTAGTTCGAGATGTCGTCTTTGACTTTTGACATTGCTAACACGATATCCAAGTTCGGGAAAAAAAGAAGCCCGGTACTTCAAGAAAGTCGGACTACCGTGGCTTCCACGCAACGCCGCCAGAATTGCGCGCCCAATACGCGCATCATTTTTACGAATCACCTAGAATACGACCGGCGGTCGTTTCTCGGTGCGATCCGCGCAATCATGAACAGACCGCCGGCGGTTTGACGTAGATGATAAGAGAGCGATTTTTGTTCACCAGTCCGTTGCTGCCGTTGTCCACACTCGGCAACAATCGTGATGGGAGACGGCGGGATGCCAAAGATCTTCCTGTCTTACCGGCGCGACGACAGCGAATTTGCTGCCAACGACCTGTACAAACGCCTTGGCGAACACTATGGCAAGAGCAGCGTATTTCTCGATGTGGATGTGATTCCACCGGGTGTCGATTTTCGTAGGCATCTCGCCAAGGTGGTCGCTCAGTGCGATGTCGTCTTGGCGTTGATCGGCAAACACTGGCTCGACACACGCGATGACAAGGGAGACCGGCGACTCGACAACCTGAACGATTTCGTACGCATTGAATTAAACGTTGCCTTGCGTCTTTGCCTGCCTGTCGTGCCAGTGCTGCTCGGCCGCTCGAAGATGCCACGTGAACATGAACTGCCGGAAGATCTGCGACCGTTGGCCTATCGGAATGCGGTCGAAGTTCACTCTGGCCGCGACTTTGACATGCACGTGGGCCGATTGATCAAGGGGATCGACGACCTGTTTCGACAGAACGGTGAATCGGCGATAAACCTAGCTCAAATCAAGCAAGCACCAGGCGACATTACGAGGCAACACGGCAGTTAATCGCACGTCGACCATGTCGTCTGAAGTTCAATTTCAAACCGCGGCATAGCACTTTGAGTACGATTTGTGGCTCAGGCAAATCCCAGTCAATTTGAATCGACTTGTTCATTTGTCTTCTCAGTTTACTGACTAAGGCACTCGTCGCCGATTGTCGAATTGAATTTGTTTGACGCCAGGCGGAGCCTTCGAAGCGTCCGTGATTCGAGACTGAAGTTGTTTTGAAAGCTCCGCGATAACGTCCGCGTGCTTCACATCGGCAGCAAGGTTGACCATTTCTCCTGGATCGGATTGGTGGTCGTAAAGCTCCGCGCCATCGTTCCCGCCATCACCCCAGTGCGTGTAACGATATCGAGCCGTACGGATGCTGTACCCGGTTGCATATTGCGTAAACGCCGAATCTCGCGGCCGTGCCTCGATATTCTTCAACGCGGGGGCGAGACTGACGCCTGACAAATGCGCTGGCGGTTTCAGTCCGCACAGGGCCGCCAGCGTTGGATAGAAATCGACCATTTCCGCCGGCGCGGTCGTCGATTTGCCAGAAGCTTTGACACCGGCTCCAGCGATGATCAATGGCACCCGAGCCGCGTTTTCGAACAACGTCGTCTTCTGCCAATGACCATGCTCGCCCATGTGATAGCCGTGGTCCGATGTAAACACAACAACGGTATTTTTCGATAACCCAGTCTCGTCGAGAGCGTCCAGCACACGGCCCAGTTGCGCGTCGGCAAACGTGATCGACGCGTAGTAAGCCTGGATCGCTTGCCGAGCCAAATCGTCCCGCAGGTTGAACTGTTCCTTCTTGCGCGTGATCGCAAGTCGAGCCGGCTTGGGCAGCGACTCGAAATATCCGTCGGGCACTTTCGGAACTTTGATGTTCTTGAGCGGATACATGTCGAAGTATCTCTTCGGAGCGACATATGGTGTGTGCGGCCGGTAGAGTCCAACCGCCATGAAAAACGGCTGCTTCTCTTTGGCATGTTTTTCCAAAAGTCGCACGGCGTGGCCAGCCGCGATCCCGTCGGTCTGCTCTTCATCCGTTCCGTCGGCGGCCAACCAACTTAACGTGCCACCGAAACTTCCCGGCCGCAAACTGAAAATCAACGGTTCATCGTCCACGTCGCGCCCACGTGGATTGATCGTGTAGTTCCACGAATACGGATCGTCATGTCCGCTGGTGCCGATGTGTTTGGGAACGTTGTAATGATAGATTTTTCCAATCCGCGTCGCAAAATAGCCGTTGTCGCGAAACATCTGCGACATCGTTTTCACATTCGGCACATGCTCACGAATGTAGATCGCATTTCGCCGAACCAGCGTTTGGTCGGGATACAATCCGGTCATAAAAGACGCTCGACTGGGACCACACAGCGGATATTGGCAATAAGCGTGCTCAAACCGAACCCCACGTTGGGCCAATCCATCGATGTTCGGCGATTTGACCAGCGGATGCCCATAACAACCAAGGCCGCAATTCAAGTCGTCGCAAATTAGGAACAGGACGTTTGGCTTCGCATCGGCACCAGCACAAACACCATATGTAACGAGGACCAACAGAACTGAAAAATATTTCATATGACACTCCACCACAAGGGAATCGTTCAAGAAATCATTCTGCAATCGTAACCACGGGAAATGTTGGAGTCCACGCTTGAACCAGGCTAATTCAATCCCTTAATTCTCTCGATTTCACGATCGATGTTGTCTCCCTCGTAGAACGACAGCCATCCTTTGACGGTCTGCGTTTCACCGGGCTTGCAATCGGGGAACTGAGGATCTGAGTGCAGGCAGGGACATTTCGCATTCGCCCAGGGTCGAACACAGGGCCGCCACGCCGTAATGATCCAGCGATCTTGCTTGTCGTTGTGTACCGCGACATACGGATCGGCGAAGTGCTTGTTGTCGTTGCTTCGCTGAGCGAAGCCGCGAGCACCTTTGAGCATGACACAGTTCTGAACCCGCAATCCCGTCAGCGTTTCTTTCGATTCGTTTTTGATCCACAATTCCATTCGGACTTCTGTCGCGGTCGGTCGGACCTTTGCACCAAACGTGACATCATTGGGCAGCGTGCGCTGGATCGCCAGCGAACCGTCTTTGGCCTGCTTCCATTCCAGCGGCTCTAAATCGATGCCCTGTTTGCTCCAAACTGTGGGGACATGCTTGTGGGCCAGGTAGAGCAACTGTCGCGATCGGCCTTCGCCAAACCAAATCGCTTCCGGCACGTCCACCACGACGTAACCACCGTCATCCCACGGTGTGAAAACACTCACTTTCGTTTCACGCTGAGGACGGATCGCCCCGTCAAGGAATCCAATCCGCGGATGTCGACCGCCGGGATAAGGAAGCACCGTCAAAGGGTCGTCCGGGCTACGCTTTGGCTTCTGATCTTTTTTGATACTGAGCCTCTTGATCGCTGCCACAACTTCGTCGGCCGACAGGCCCGTTGCTGCACTGATTTCCGTCGTCGTGAATCGATGATGGACAACCATGTTTTCCAGCCAACGACGCAAATCTTCGTCGGTGGTTGGTTGCCGGCTGTTGTCGGGACTCATGCCGCCGGCGAGCGCGAGTTTTCGGTCGTCGATTACACCTTGTGGATTGCTCGGTTCGATTCCATGATCGACGAACTTCGACAAATCGCGAAGAGCTACGACGGTGTAGTCGTTAACCGCTAAGTACTTCATGTACGCTTCGAATTGCTCTTTTGCTGTATGAACCCACGGATGGGCGCGATCCGGCACGCCGTGAAACTGCAAGACGGCGACGCGTCCATGTCGCGCCTGTTTCGCGGCTGCGATAAAATCTTCCAGCGTCCACTTGGGCCGTGCATCGCCAGCCGACGGAATGAGAAGCGGATGGTCGAGCCCTGGTTCGTAGGCAGATCCCTGCCCCTTCCCGTATGGATGTTCAGGAGCCCCGCCGCGTCTTGCAAACTTGATGCCTTGCTGACGCAGCACGGGAAACGCCTTGAGCGAAATGGAATTGCCCGGCCAGGCAAAACTGACCGTGGGCGGAATACCATGGTTCTTGCATTGTTCGTTGATCGCGCGAAGCTGTTCGGAGACCTGAGCGACATTGTTATCATTGATACCCAGATGATCGCGCGTGTGATTGCCAATCTCGAATCCATCCTTGTGCAATTGCGCAATCTCGTCCCATGTCATATAATCCTTCTTGTTGTCATGAAAATCGAACCCTTCGGTAATAAAAAAAGTCGCGCCAAATCCATAGCGTTCTAAGATGGGCCGCACGACGGTGAAGTGGGACTTGACCGAATCGTCGAACGTCAGCACAACAAGCTTGTTCGGAATCGGCTCGTGTGCTCCAACCGTGTGACGTAGCGAAGGCGTGAACAACGCGGTCACGCAGAGAAAAACGACGGGGCATCTAGTAAAAGTTGGCTTTGTCATGACGATCTCGATTCAATGAGAATAGTATCGAGATCATTCTAACCGAAAACGAACCACTGTTCCCCTTTCGGAACCACTTCGACGTCAGAAGGGTCATATTGAGTTGCCAATTACATCCAGCCTTGCCAAGGAAGCCGCACACTACCTGGGAACCATCTTCAGTCACGTCCTGTTGGTCTCATGGGTGGTGCGACGATCTCTGGCGGAAACTGAAACGTGGGCAGCGGCGGATTGGGATTGACGATGTGAATCTTGTATTCGACCCTATCATTGGGCGCGGCACGACCAAGATTCTGTAGTCGACTTTCGGATCAGGCCGGACAAACAACATGCTGTATTTGGTCGTCGTTGGTGGCATCAACTGTCGCAATGCATGTTGAAATTCGAGGTCACGAACGTCAACGTCCAATCGATCAAGTGGAATTGCTTCGTTTGTAGTCGTCGTAAACTTGAGTTTCGGTGGGGCGGCAATCTGAACGCGTTTAGTCTGGTCTTCAGCACGAGCACAAACCGTTACGATCGACATACCGAGACAGCACAGGTGGACCATTCGCCAAGACATTGATCTGCTCCTAATTCCAACGCAGGTTGACTTGATCGAAATTGAGTTTATCGAATTGTAGCCGCCCAGGCCACATTGAAATCGAATACGCGTTGTTTGGAAATCCATTTTGAGATTACGAAGCAACGAATGAGAACCGTACGTTCTTTTTGTCAAGATCCGCTTGATCTCATTTGGATCCAGACCGCGCGAGAGTTTGGGGTGACCGTCGAGCGCGATGCCACGGTGTTTGCTTCGTGATGCACGGGCCCGCGGCTAGCGCCGTCGGCTCACGGTTTTGCCGCCCTGATGTCAGGATCTCTGTAGTCGACCGGATTGGGGCCCGGACATCAGGCTTCGCCAGTGTATTTCGGGAGGGAGAAAATCCCAACCTTTACTCACGATGAGGGAAGAAACCACAGTAATGCCGCACGTTTTTTGCCGGTCACCCCTACAGCAAATTGATAGCCACCCCTCATAAGTCTTCCCCTCAAAAGTCCAATTGCCTTTCCGCCTGATCTGTGTTTAGCTATTTAATAATCGAAAGCCCAAATCGATTCACTCTTTTCACACAGTCTAATCAATTGGGCACAAAAGGAGGGTCAGATGGTCATCGACTCCTTAGTAGAACGAAACGAGGGCGTGTATGTTGCGCGTGTTGTTGCCGACAATAAGCTCGGCACCGCGAAGTTCTGTCAAGCTCTCGTCGAACTCTCGGAGCAAGGAAGTGGCAGGGGCTTTGTTTTCAACCTCGCCGGAGTCAATATCATCCCTAGCGAGTTGCTGGGGGCTCTTGTCGTACTACATCGCAGCGCGCCGAACTCTGTAAAGCTCTGTCATGTGAACCCCAATGTTTTCGAAACATTGACTCGCACGCAGTTGCTTAGGCTGTTTGAAGTGTTTGAGGATGAAGGCTCGGCGCTGGCAAGTTTGCAGCACGCCGCTCCGTCAATCTAACGACGTCAATGCGATATTGCGAAAGTGAATCTCGGCCCCTAGCGGTTGCGATGGCACTCGCCGGTTGGGAGCGAGCACAGCATGGCCCGTGGGCTGTGCCATTGGATCGAGCACTGCGAATGACATCCGCAGTCGCAAAACTGGTGTTCGAAATCGCCCCGCCGGATTCTTTGTGTTCAAAGGTAAACGAAGATTGTTAGCCAGGACACTTCCTTCAAACGATCGCAATCGTTCAACGATCCGTTTGCGTTTCAGCAACGGTTACGGCACAATCAGATGATCAACAAAATCCCACGATACACAGTTCTCCACAAACGTGACGCATCAACCCAACAACCGGCGAAACGCCTTTGTCTCGATCATGCTTGGCACTTTGGTCGTCGCAATGACCGGCGGGCAATCGTCACTGGCTGACGATTTCTTCGAAAAACGAATTCGTCCCGTTCTTGTCGAACATTGTTACGAATGTCATTCCGGCCGTGCGAAGAAAGTGCAAGGTGCGTTGCGATTGGATTCGCGCTCCGGCATGCGAAAGGGCGGCGAATCGGGGCGGGCGGTCGTTCCGCGCAAAGTTGACGAAAGTTTGATCGTGTCGGCACTGCGGCACGAATCGCTGGAAATGCCGCCGGACAAAAAGTTGTCGCCAAACGTTGTAGCCGATTTTGAACGCTGGATTCAGTCGGGCGCCTCGGATCCGCGCGACAAACCAGAGGTCGGTCCAACAAAACCCGTTGACGCCAAAGAACATTGGGCCTTTCAACCCGTTCGCCGCGTCGTCCCGCCAGAAGTCCAACACGCTGATCGAATCCAATCGCCAGTCGATCGATTTGTGACCACACGACTTGAGAGCGCTGGTTTAACAATGTCGCCGCAAGCCGACCCGGTGACGCTCGTTCGACGCGCTTATTTCGATCTACACGGCCTGCCGCCCACGCCGGAAGAAGTACAACAATTCCAGCAAGAATCAATCCGCATTCCGCAATCTGCATTCCGCAATTTGATCGATCGTTTGCTTGACTCGCCGAGATACGGCGAGCGTTGGGGGCGGCACTGGTTGGACGTCGCCCGCTATGCCGACAACAAAGGATATGTTTTCTTTGAAGAAAAGAACTTCCCATGGGCGTGGACCTACCGCGACTATGTGATTCGCGCGTTCAATGAAGATCTGCCGTACAACCGTTTCATCCTCGAACAACTCGCCGCCGATCAACTGGATCTGGGCGATGACAAACGGGCGCTGGCGGCGATGGGTTACCTGACACTCGGCGCCCGGTTTATGAACAACACGCACGATATTTTGGACGATCGCATCGATGTCGTGTCGCGAGGCCTGATGGGATTGACCGTGACCTGCGCCCGTTGTCACGAACACAAATACGATCCGATTTCGCAGGAAGATTATTACGCTCTGTACGGCGTCTTTCGAAGCAGCGTCCAGCCGCTCGTTCCACCGGAGTTGCTGCCGTCAAACGACTCGCACGAGTACAAAACGTTTGCCGATGGTCTGCAGGAACGGTTAAAGAAGCTGGACGATTTTGTCGTCATGCATCGCGACATGATCATCAAGTTGTCCCGTGAGCGGGCGGCGGATTATCTCTTGGCCGTGCATCGCAAACGTAATCATCCGTCGACCGAGAATTTCATGTTGTTGACGGATCAAGGCGCGCTGAATCCGGCGATGATCCATCGCTGGGAGTTGTATTTGAAACGGACACGACGTTCGAACCATCCGGTTTGGACGGTATGGCATGAGTACTCGGAATTGCCCGACGATGAGTTTGGTGTGGCGTCCGCCACGGTACACGAGCGACTGTTTGGCTCCGACGCGACCACCGAAGTCAACCCTCTGGTTCGTGATGCGTTTGCCGGCAAGCCGCCGGACGACATGGAAGAGATTGCCAACAAATACGGAAAACTGTTTGCGCGAATGGGGAGTGAATTGGATGGAACGGCGGATGCAGCAACAAAGGCCGTTTGGCAGGTCTTTTACGGGCCAAAATCGCCAACGGTCATTCCACGCGAGTTTTCCTGGGGATTTCTCGATTTGCTGCCGGATCGACCGGCACAAGGCGAATTCAAAAAACTGCTCAAAGAAGTGGAAACTTGGAGTGTCAAGGCAGGTGCGCCGCCGCGAGCAATGGTGCTGGTCGACAAGGAAACGGCGTATGATCCAGTCGTTTTCATCCGGGGCAACCCAAACCGCGAAGGAATGAGCGTCGCACGTCGATTCCCAGAGATGCTATCGTCCGCCGGCTCGCAATCGTTCCAGCATGGCAGCGGACGAAAAGAACTTGCTGATTTGATCGTCGATCCGGCGAATCCGCTGACGGCGCGCGTCTTGGTCAATCGCGTTTGGCAGCATCACTTTGGTCGCGGACTGGTCGACACACCGAGCGACTTTGGCCTGCGAAGCAATCCGCCACCTCACCCCGAGTTGCTCGACTGGTTGGCAACCACGTTTGTTGAAAACAACTGGTCCATCAAACATCTGCATCGCGTGATTATGAACTCGGCCGTGTATCGGCAAGGTTCCATTCCGCATTTTGCAATCCGCAATCCGCAATCAACTGATCCTGAAAATCGGTTGCTGTGGCGATTCCCTCGCCAACGGCTCGACTTTGAATCGATGCGCGATTCGCTGCTCGCCGTAACCGGTTCGCTTGACGAAAAAATCGGCGGCCCACCCGTACAACTGCTCAACGGCTTTGTGCCGCGTCGAACGATTTATGGTTTCGTCAACCGAATGGATCTGCCCAGCGTCATGAGGTCGTTTGATTTCCCCGAACCCGCCGCAACCAGCCCGACTCGCGAAAACACGACGATTGCACCCCAAGCGCTGTTTTTCATGAACAACGATTTCTCTGTGCAATGTGCGACGCGCCTGCTGCAACGCGAGGATGTAAAATCTATCACGGACGAGCCCGCGCGAGTCCGTCAAATCTACCGCATTCTTTTTGCACGCAAGCCTTATGCAAACGAGATTGAAATAGCAAACCAATACCTGAAAGATTCGCCGCGTGAATCTACGGATCGGTGGATTGATTTCGTTCATGCCTTGTTGATGACGAACGAATTCATATTCATCGATTGATTGCGGCACAACAACCAGACTTTTTGGCAGAATAATGTAAGACAGAATAAAGACTGATCCATCATTCTGACATTCATCATTCTGCCAACAATCGCGCACGAAGAATGAAACTACCCAAACACAATCTGACTCGACGCGAACTGCTGCATCGTTGTGGCATGGGAATGGTCGGCTTGGCGGGTGTCTTGCGGGAATCGGGCGACTTGCCTGGCAAACAAAACGACAGCCCACTCGCGCCCAAGTCGCATCACTTCGCACCGAAAGCTCAGCGCGTCGTCCACTTGTTCATGAACGGCGGACCCTCGCAAGTCGACACGTTCGACTACAAGCCGCTCTTGGAAAAATACCACGGCCAGACGATGCCGGATGGGAACCTGCGCACCGAGCGATTGACCGGCGGCTTGATGAAGTCGCCGTTCAAATTCCGTCGGCGCGGCGAGTCCGGATTGTGGGTCAGCGAGTTGTTCGAAAAGACCGCACAGCACATGGACGAGATCTGCGTCATCCGTTCGATGCAAGCCGAAGTGCCCAATCATGAGCCCTCGCTGATGTTGATGAACTGTGGCCACGCCCGCTTGCCTCGGCCCAGTTTCGGTGCGTGGGTCACTTACGGTCTGGGATCCGAAAACCGCAACTTGCCTGGTTTCATTGTCATGTGTCCCGGCGGCTATCCAATCGTCGCGACGCGAAACTGGCGTTCGGCATTCTTGCCAGGCGCCTATCAAGGAACCTACCTCGACACAAAGAACACCGATATCGCCAAGTTGATCGCCAACATCCGCAACACGCGTTTGCCGCTGGCTGAACAGCGCCGGCAACTGGACCTGGTCAGGCAACTCAACCAACGCCATGCCGCGCGTCGCGATGATTCGAATCTCGAAGCACGCATCGAGTCATTCGAACTAGCCTTTCGAATGCAAACCGAAGCGGCCGACGCGTTCGACATCAACCGCGAAACCAAGCACACCCAAACGATATATGGCAGCGGCATTCATGGCCGACAATTGTTGATCACGCGCCGGCTGCTCGAACGCGGAGTGCGTTTTGTCCAAGTGTGGAGCGGCGGTGGCCAACCGTGGGACAATCACAGCGGCTTGGCCGGAACCCACAAGAAACTAGCTGGCCAGTGGGACCAACCGATCGCGGCCTTGCTCAGCGACCTGAAACAACGGGGCATGCTTGACTCAACGCTGGTCTTGTGGGGCGGCGAATTTGGTCGTACTCCCGTCGCCGAGCGCCCCCAGCTAAACGGCCGCGATCACAACCATTACGGTTTCACCTGCTGGCTAGCCGGCGGCGGAGTCCGAGGCGGCTACGCCCACGGAGCCACCGACGATTTCGGCTTCCGCGCGGTCGAAAAACCAACGCCCGTCCACGATCTGCACGCCACCATGCTTCACCTTTTGGGAATGGACCACAAGCGTCTGACTTACCGTTACGCCGGCCGCGATTTCCGGCTGACCGATGTGTACGGCAACGTGATTCTCGACATATTGTCCTAAACTCAAACGACGAAGTCGTGACGAAACTCATTTGGAATAAGTGATGCCGCTCCCACCGTTTACGGATTCTGGTGAATTGCCGTTAGGTGTTCATCGGGCATCACTGCAGGACACGTTAGGCCAACTTGGAACTGGACATCCGCAACGAATTGCCGTCGGCGATCGATTGCAACGGATCTATCAAGTAGCCAGAGCAACGGGACACCTCGCCCGATTTATTGTTTACGGTTCGTTCGTCACGGACAAAGCGGAACCCAACGATGTAGACGTGTTTATGGTGATGCAGGATTCGTTCGATTGTGACTTGCTCCAGGGCGAAGAGGCTCTGTTGTTCGATCACGCGGCGGCCGGCGCCCATTTTGGCGCAAGTGTTTTTTGGGTGCGCCGGCTGGCAGCTTTGGGTGGCGAGCAATCCTTGGTAGAATACTGGCAGGTCAAACGCGGCGGTGGACAGCGCGGCATTGTTGAAATTGTCGAGGCACAACATGATTAAGAATGACCAAGAGCTTGAAGCGACCCAGGATCGAATTCGTCAGTTTCAGGCCCAACTTGCGCAACTGCGAAAGATGGAAACCAATCCCACGAACTACCGCTTGTCCGCGTCTGGATTCCTTGCCGAAATTGATCGGATGCAGTTGGAAGTACGGGAATACCTCAGTTTGCCGCCCCATGTGACACCATCAGCGTGACCTATCCGATCAATCTATGTTTGAATTTCGTGGGTTTGAGTATATTCCATTGGATGAGACACATCCGTTCTATTCCGGGCGGATTCCAGACCATTTGGAATTGAGTGACAATCAGTTCGAGCAACTCTGGTCACGTCACCATCTCAATCGGCGGCACAGGCGTGTTTCGTTTGCGCCCGTGGCGAAAATCCGGGTTTCGAGATTTCAACGCTGTCAACGGTATGATGTTTGTCATGCCTTACGATACGAATCTGGCGTATACCCATGAAGTGCCGCATTCGGCAAAGAGCCGTGGCCGGCGAGTTTCGGTGACGATTCGTGCTTTTCCATCGCGCGGCGTGTGATCTACCTTCCCGCGGTAAACTCATCTGAACCGAGTGGCAGGGCACCGATGTCTGGCTTTGCAGCGTCCTTGCCCTTTCTTGAATCGGGCCATTGCGCAGGAAGTGCAACCCCTTTATTGATCGCGGCACTGCCATTTTGTAAACGGTAGTCATTCGCCGCTGACCAATCCTCAGCGACCTTCGCAAAACGCGGATCGGCGGCGATTGAGTTCGCTGTTACACCGGGCGGATACGACGCTTTGCTTTGCTCGAACGTGGGCGAGTTGCGATAGCGATGGAAAAACGTCGCGGCGGATTTTTCCGCGCCGGGACTCCAAAATAGATTCCCGTCGGATTGACCTAACTCGTGGTTGGGCGGCTGAAGTCCGCCGAGACCGCCGAAGCTGTAATAGATGTTGTTAAACACTGCACGCGGGTGTCCTTCGCGCAAGTGGCCCATCGTACCAAGGTCCGTTCGGCCGCCAAGCGTGACAAACGTGTTGTGATAGATTGACATTTTGGGCCACGGCGGACTGCCGTGATCTGACATGACTCGCCGTGCCGCGTGCGGTTTGACGTCCGGGTTCTTTTCGCTGGGCCGGCCGTAGTTCACGCCGCCCCGCAGGTCAAAGATGTTGCGATAGATGTAGATGTCGTCGCGCGTGTCTTCCATGCCGCCGAATGCCAGCGGGGTCAATGCGCGAGTAAACAGATTCTCGTAGATTTCGATTTTGGCACCTTCTCCCATGTACAAATGCCGCGGGTACATCTGGCTCAGATAGATTCCGTCGTCTTGGAAAAAGTCGACGACGTTATGATGGAACTTCAGATTGATGCCGCCAAGATACGGCCCGTCGTGGCTGTCCGTAAACTCGCTGTACGCAACTTCCCAATTGTCGTTCATCGGAAACGCGTAGACCGAAAACTCTCGGCCGGTGTCGGTGATCCACAGCGCGTGGCATGTCAAACGGGCGATGTCTCGTGTTGGTCGTCCGGGACGTGCTCGCAACGATCCGTCGCCGCGAAACGACCAGGGCGGGGCGTTGCCGTACATCGCCGATCGATAAAAACGAAACGGACCAGTATTTGCCGTTCGCATGCAGTACGTGCCGCCGCGAATCGTCACATTGTCGAAGTCGACGTCGACGCCATATTCGACGACGGTCGTTTCGTAGCCACCGCCGCGGATCACAAGGTCTTGGAATTTGACATGCCTGGCTTGGTCAACGTGCAGCGGAACTGATCGAAACGGCGCGATGACCAGCGGCAATTTGCGGGGATCCGTTTCGCCCTCGTAATTGTCAAAGTGTTTGAAGTGTGTGTGAGCCAAACGGACGTGAATGCGGCTGGTCTGGCGATCGTAGTAGATTCCTGGTCCGCAGTATTGCGGCCGTACGTCACCGCCCTCGCCGGGCGCGGTCAACTCGTGTGGAGAACGCAAATCGATCAAGTGCCAGTACGTCTGCAAACCGATGTCGCTGTCGCCGAACGCTCCGATCACGTCGCGAATGTTTGGATACGACTTCGTCGAGCGATACTCGCCTTTTGCTCCGCCTTCGAATGGCTCCCAAGATGACGCGGCACCCCTTTGAAAACCCAGCAGGCCGCCGTCGATCACCGCCTGTTCACCGGGAAACGATCGAATCACGATCGGCTTGTCTCTCGTGCCGATGAGGCTGACGTAGACGTTTTCAAAATAGGACCCGCCGCGCAGGTAGAGCGTGTTGCCTGCTTTGAGTTGTTTGACCGCGTGGCCCACCGTTCTCCAAGGCGCTGCCTTGGTCCCTTTGTTGGCATCGCTTCCTTCTGTTGAAACAAAATAAGACGGCCCCGTCGCAAGCGGTCGCTTGGAAGGTGGCGGGTTCGTTCGCGTCGGCCGATGCGAGGCATACTTGGTCTGCGCGATCAAAGGATTCGCCAAGACAACACCAACCGTTGCAAACGCGAAAGTCAATCTTAGGTTCATTTTGTGGGTCCCTCGAAGCAATAAATATGTGCATTGGTTCGGATGAGAAGTTGACCGCGGGCGATGGCCGGCGTGGCGTAGGTGTCTTCACCAAAGTCGAACGTCGAAAGAACTTCCCAGTCGCCCTGAGCACGGACGACCGTTAGTTGTCCTTGTTCATTGATTGCGTACAGTTTTCCGTCGGCGACGACCGGTGAACTGTAGTAGTTGCCCGTCGCGGCGAGTCGCTTCGTTTTGACGGGTTCGCCAGACTTGGCGTTAAGTGACGTCATGATGCCGCCGTCTTTGATCGTGAAGACGTGGCCATTGGCAAACACAGGTGACGCGATGAAGGGGACAAACTTGGTGAACTCCCAGGCCACGCGATCTTGCGTGACATCGCCGCTGCCGCCGGGTCGGATTGCGATCACGACGTTGCGCGACTTGTCAAACAGGCCGCGAAAATATTCCCATTCCATTTTGGTGATCGTGCCGGTCTTGTCGCGATCGACTTGCGAAAAGCGACGGTGGACGGGGCCGTCTTCGGTCAATTCGTCCCGTTCAATCGTGCCGTTTTTGTTCTTGTCGCGCGTCGGTGCGACGTCGTCGAACGGATCGATCTTAATGCGCGCACCCGGTTCGCCACCGCCCGCGAAACTGGCTGAAAAAATCGTACCGTTGTCGCTTGCCGCGAGACTTCCACAGGCCGCTCGGGCGATGCCGCGGACTGTCCAAAGTTCCTTGCCCGTTTCGAAATCGTAGCCAACCACGCGCAGCGTTGCGGCCATCACAATCTGTTTCTTGCCCATCACTTCGACGACAAGCGGCGTACAATAATTGCGTGGAAACTCGCTGCGGTCGGTTTTCCAAATCGTCTCGCCTGTCCGCTTGTCAATCGCCATCAAAAACGAATCGAGATCGTGGTCCTGGCCCAGGATCACCCAGTCGTCGACGATCAGCGGCGAGTTGGCCGCGCCAAAGTCGTTGTTGAACGGCCCCATCGCGCGATGCCAAAGCAAACGGCCCGACAGGTCGTAGCAGAACAAACCGCACGAACCGAAGAAACTCACGACACGCTCGCCGTCCGTGGCCGGCGTCGGTTGTGCGTGACTGCCGATGCGATGGATCTTTTCCAACTCCTTGTGCGGAGCAACCGCGATCCAAAGGATTCTGCCGGTGGTCCGCTCCAAACCAATCGTCAGCAGTTGATCATCATCGCGAATCGCCGTCAGAAAAATGCGGTCGCCAACAACGATCGGCGACGAATGGCCTGGGGGCAGGGCTGCTTTCCAGGCCAAGTTCTTGGCTGGGTCGAGTTGATCCGGTAGTTTTTCCGGCGACAAAGATCTAGCGGTCCCATCGTTTCCTCGAAACTGTTTCCACGATTCATTGGCTGGCACGTGTTCGGACATAATTGCCATGAGGCAGGAAACGATCCAGATTCTTTTCGACATCAAACTCTCCTTGCTATGGTATGACCGTGGCTAGATTTTAAACTTGATTGACGGACCAATGCAAAGAATTACTGCTAAGGACGGGCCGATAAGTAATTGTCGTAGGATGGATTTCCAATCCGTCCGTTTCGCCGTGGACGGATTGGCAATCCGTCCTACATGATTCTCGAACGGGTTGATACAATCACGTCTGCTGACTCACGGAAAGGAATCAACATGAGCGACCCAACATCCTCGGAAACTCCAGAGCAACCACCCGAGCCACCGAAATGGCGATCGCTCTCTCCACGACAGCGTCGCGTGATCGGCGTATTGGTCGAAAAGGCAAAGACCACGCCCGATGCATATCCAATGACGGTTAACGCGATTCGTACGGGCTGCAATCAGAAAAGCAATCGCAGCCCGCAAATGAATCTGACCGAGGGCGAAATCGAGGACACGCTGGAAGAATTGCGCGAGATAAAAGCCGTCGGCGAAGTGCAGGGCAGCGGCCGGGCATTGAAGTACCGCCATTATATGTACGACTGGTTGGGCGTCGACAAGTTCGAAATCGCGGTGATGACGGAGTTGTTGTTGCGCGGCGAACAAACGATCGGCGAACTGCGCGGCCGGGCCGCCCGAATGGAACCGATCGCGGGCGTGGCGGAATTGAAACCGATTTTGAAATCGTTGATGGAAAAAAACTTGCTGAAATCGTTGACGCCCGAAGGCCGCGGCCAAATGGTCACGCACAATCTTTACAAAGATCGCGAGTTGGAGTCGCTCACGGCGCGGTTTGGATCCGTGGCGGCGGAACTCGAGACAGATGGAGCCGAAGATGCACCGGCACCAAGTGTGGCTGTTCAACAAAGTCCGCCTCCGCCACCGGCTGAACCAACCATTACGGTCGCACAATTCGAGCAGTTGCAAAACGAAGTTGCGGAGTTGAGAAGCGAGGTCGAGCAACTGACCGGGCGATTGGATGAGTTGATGAGCTAGCGCTCGGTCCACTTCCAGCCGATCCAGAATGTTGATTGTAATGCACCGCGGACTTGACAAACTACGCTGTGAGAAATCCCGGCACGTTGGTTGCAAAACTGCCTTTCGCCTTTCAGAATAGGTGGATCGGAATTCGATTCAAACCTACAGATATCATTATTCAACGAAGGAACCCAACATGAAGAAACGCATCGCCGCGTTGTTTTGTATCTTGACCGCTATTGCCTGCGCCTCTTACGCCAAGGGACCGAAGGTCACCGATCCCGCAAAGGCCGACGCCGATTTCAAGATTCAAGGCGAATACTCTGGCGAATTATCCACCGGCGACGAGAAGGTCAAGTTTGGCGTCCAAGTGATTGCGTTGGGCGGCGGCGAATTTCAATGTGTCGGTTACCATGGCGGATTGCCGGGCGATGGCTGGAATGGCGAAAGCAAAGTTGTCGTGAAGGCCAAGAAGTCAGAGGATGGCAGCGTGACGTTTATGGACAAGCACGGAACCGGCGTGATCAAAGACGGCAAGATGAGCGTCGATCTGGGGAGCGATGGATCGGTCAATGGCAGTTTGGATCGCATTCAGCGCAAGAGTCCGACGCTGGGCCAGATGCCGCCTCAAGGTGCGGTCGTTTTGTACGGCGGACCGGATGACGTCGACAAGTGGAAGGGCGGCAAGGCGAGCGAAGACGGACACCTGATGCAAGGCACGACCAGCAAGCAAACGTTTGGCAGCCACAAGATTCACATCGAATTCCGCATCCCTTATCAGCCGGAAGATCGCGGCCAGGGCCGCGGCAACAGTGGCATCTATGTCCAGGGCCGCTTCGAAGTGCAAATGTTGGACTCCTTCGGCCTCGAAGGCAAAAACAACGAGTGTGGCGGGATTTATTCGGTGAAGGACTCGGACGTCAACATGTGTCTGCCGCCGTTGTCGTGGCAAACGTACGACATCGACTACACGGCTGCGAAATTCGAAAACGGCAAACTGGTCGAGAATCCTCGCATGACGGTTTCGCACAACGGCGTGGTGGTACACGAAGACGTAGAACTGCCTGGCGAGCGATCGACGACGGCGGCTCCTTCGAAACCGGGCCCTGATCCTGGTCCCGTGTATGTGCAAAACCACGGATGTCCCGTTCGCTATCGCAATATCTGGGTCGTGGAGACAAAGTGATTCGACGTTGCACAGACTTCCGAAGTTTTCTTAAACTTCGGAAGTCTCGTCGGAACACGACGTTGTGCAATTAACCATTCCCAACTATGCTGGCTGGTGTCTCGGTAGTCAGAACAAACTCGTAACAGGAGCTGTTTGATGTCTTTGAATTCGAATCCCAACGACTCACAAAACTCCGATTGGTTGAGACCATTATTCTTGGTCGGCATCGTGATCATCGCGGCCATGACGCGATTGATTCCTCATCCGCACAACGTGACGCCGTTGGCGGCGATTGCGTTGTTCGGCGGCGCTTATTTTAGCAACCGCGCGATCGTCTTTGCCGTCCCGCTACTGGCCATGTTGTTGAGTGACTACGTGATTGGATTCTATCCAGCGATGGGTTTTATTTACGTCAGCCTGGCGCTGATTGCATGTCTGGGGATGTTGCTGCACGGTCGACGCAGCGCACCGTGGGTCGCTGGCGCTTCGATCGTCGGGTCCGTCCTGTTTTTTGTGATCAGCAACTTTGGCTATTGGATGATGATGGGGACGTATACCATGGATTTCGCAGGACTGGTGACATGCTACGTTGCTGCGATTCCGTTCTTTTGGAATACGCTGGCAGGCGATCTAGTTTTTGTGTCGATGATGTTCGGCGGTTATCAAATCGCGACTCGGTTCGTGCCGGTGTTGCGAATGAAAGGCGCGGTGGCATGAAATTCATGTAGGACGGTTTTCCAAACCGTCCAAGACGGATTAAAAATCCATCCTACTTTTTGGTTGCGGCTTCGTCACGTTAGGCAATCCGTCTTACAGTTGATCACCAAAGCCGCACTCGGGCTCCGCCGTAGAACGATGTGCCGGGCACGTTGAAGCTGAACACTTCTTCATAGTTCTCGCCGAACAAATTGTCGACGCGGGCAAACAACTCCCAATTGTCGTTCAGCCGGCAGTTGGCCGACATGTTGACGGTGATGTAGTCGTCCAATCGCGTACGTGCAAAGGCAGCGTCGAAGTCGATGCGGCTGCCGACGTACAGCATGTAGAGATTGAAATTCGCGCGGCGATCCCAGCAGTAATGATGCAGGCCAAGTGTCGCCTTGTCGCGCGGTCGGCGAACAAGATCCAAATTTGTGGCCAAGTCCTTGGTTCGAGTGTGGGTGTACGACGCCGTCATTTGCGTGTTTCCCAACAGCCACATTTCCAGCATGAGTTCGACGCCGGAACTTCGAGCCGCCGCGACATTTTGATTCATGCCACCGGGAAATCCGCCCGTGAAGACGATCAAGTTTTGAAAGTCGTTGCGAAAATACGTGGCGTCCACGATAAACAGCCCGCTGAACAACTGCTGCCGCATGCCGACGTCCCACCCTTTGCTGAACTCCGGCGCGAGTGCCGGATTGCCGCCGAAACCAAACTTTTGAAACAACGCCGGTGCACGGAATCCGCGGCCCAGCGTCCCGTGAAAGGCCGTGCCCGTCTCCCAAATGTCGATCAATTGGGTGAATCGATAGGTCTGTGCGTCCCCGGCCGTACTATGTTCGTCCCAACGCACACCGATGGTGCTGAACGAGCGATCGTACAGATTGAACTGGTCTTGGACGTAGGTGCCGACCAGATGTTGTTTCACTGTCGGCTGGACGGTGGATGACCCGTCTTCCGCGTAATAGTCGGCCCCTACGCTCAACGTGTTGTTTTGAGTCAGCAATAAATTGGCCTGATAATCAACCTGTCGGCTTTGGCCGTGAAAGCGCGGCGTAAAGCCCAGCACGTCGACTAGCGTCGAGTCGTTGAAATTGAAACCGACCTTCTGTTCGACCAAGCCGTCGAGACAGAGCATTTGCAACTGTACGCGTTGATAGAATTGGTTGCGATGATTGTCTCGGTTCAGGGCATCAGCGAGAAACCCGTCGATGTCGGTGTCGGCATCGATGTAGCGGAATACATAATCGACGTTGATGTTCTCAGTCACATTGATGCCAAACCGACCAGACATCGTCGCGTTTTGATAGAGGTCGTTTTCCGTCCCGCCAAATCGGCGATGGACGGCCGAGAACCCGGCGGTTTCGAAATACGAACCGGTGAACGAATAATAAACGCGATCCGTCCCGCCGCTGACGTTGATCTGTTCTTGATGCGTCCCGTAACTGCCGCCCATAAAGCTCGAGCGAGCCGCCAAGGGACCTTGGCCACGTTTGGTGATGATGTTGATCACGCCGCCCAGCGCGTCCGAGCCGTGCACCATGCTTTGCGGACCACGCAAAACTTCGATTCGCTCAATGTTGTCGACCGTCAAGGACGAAAAATCATACGCTCTTGTCGGATTGCTGGGATCGTTCAACGCCACGCCGTCAATCATGATTTTTGTGTGTTCCGAATTGGCACCGCGCATGAAGACCGACGTCACGCGGCCTGGTCCGCCGGATTGCACTACGTCGACGCCGACCGTGCGACGCAAGACTTCGTTGACGGTGGTTTGGCCGGACTGTTGAATTTGTTCCCCAGTGATGACCGTCACCGCGGTTGCGTTGGCACCGGCCGCGGTCGCTCGGCGGTTGGGCGTAAATACGCTGTCGTCGCCCAGCGCACGGGATGGAAAGGCGTTTGCCTGCCCTTCGACCGTCGTCCGCGGAAGTACTGGGGTGACGCGTTCATTGTCATCGTCAGTGTCGTCATCGTCAGCATCGTCATCGTCAGCATTGTCATCGTCTTCAGTCGGCTGGGCGAATCGAACGACATGATCTGGCTGAGAGATTTGTGCGACGAGATGCGGTGGCACGACCAGCACAAATCCTGTCGCAAGAAGAATGGCGGGCCAAATGAATTGAAGGTGCATGAGGAGTCCGTCCCTTGATGCGAGGAATCTAAATTGATTTCATTTTGGACCAGATATCCTGGCTTGGGGTCATCCTGATCGCTTGCCTTCCCAGTCGCGTCGTGAAACTACCAGTGGCTTGGTCCAGCAATCCGTCACCCTTACAGTCGCGCATACGGCGGGAGCTTTGCACTCCACTTCCCTGAAATCCAAATGACACACTCTTGTCATCGGAATCGTTTTTTCTAATAGACATTAGCATCCGCAACTTGTGGAAAAGGAGCGTCTTGTGAGATGCACCAATGATGCGATCTGGACAGGTGGATTGCTCTGTAAGTCCAACGACTTTAAGCTGTACATGAATCACGTCCCGCCACCATTCCCCCATTCCGAATGATCCGGCCAGCCCGCCGATCATGACCGCTAAATCCAATGCGAAACATTTATTTGGACTACAATGCGACGACACCCATCGCACCTAGTGTCCAAGAGGCGATGCAACCGTTTTTTTCGGAACATTACGGAAATCCGTCCAGCAGCCACGCGCTTGGTCGAGCTTGCCAAGAAGCGATCGAAGACGCGCGAAGCCAGGTTGCACATTTGATGGGCGCCGAAGCGGACGAAATCGTTTTCACCGCGTGCGGCACGGAAAGCAACAACTTGGCGCTCAAGGGCGTCATGATGCGCGATGCGCCAAACGCCGATGGCCACCTGATCATTTCGTCGATCGAACATCCCGCCATCATGCAGCCCGCCAAATTCCTCGAACGGCTGGGCTACGACCTGACGATCGTCAATTGCAATCGGCACGGTGTCGTGGAACCTGAAGCGGTGGAAGCCGCGCTGCGTCCCAACACTCGGTTGGTCAGCATTATGCACGCCAACAACGAAATTGGCACGGTCCAGCCGATCCGCCGCATCGTCGAAGTTTGCCACGCCGCCAATGTCCTGGTCCACACCGACGCGGCCCAGAGTTGCGGCAAGATTCGCACGATGGTTGACGAGTTGGACGTGGATATGCTCACGTTGGCGGGACACAAGCTTTACGCTCCCAAAGGCATTGGCGTGCTGTATGTGCGGTGCGGCGTGGCGCTGGAAGCGGTCAATCACGGTGCGGGACACGAATCCGGGTTGCGAGCGGGCACTGAAAACGTTCCGTACATTGTTGGCCTTGGTCGCGCGGCACTGCTGGCGGCCAAGAGTCTCGATGAAAACTTGGACCGCATGGCGTCGCTTCGCGATCGATTATACAATCATCTTTCCGTTGCTATCGGCGACCAATTGACCGTCAACGGCAGCGGTGTCGAGCGGTTGGCGAACACGTTGAGCGCCAATTTTCCGGAGGTGAATGCACACGATTTGCTCAGTCGCGCGCCAGAGTTGTGTGCGTCGACGGGCGCGGCTTGCCACAGTGGCACGACCAGCATGTCGGCCACGCTTGCGGCGATCGGACTGACGCCCATCCAAGCCAGCGGCACAGTGCGGCTGAGCGTCGGCTGTTACACCTCCGAAGACGACGTTGACCGAGCCGCAAATCTGTTGATCGCGGCGTGGGAAGCACTGCGTTAGTTCTTTTGCAGCACGGATTTCTAATCCGTCTGCACACGCCTTGGACGGATTAGCAATCCGTCCTACAGTGGACATCATGACAAACAAACGACAATCCACCGGCGTCCCCGGTCTCGACGAAAAACTAGGTGGTGGCTTGCTGCCGGGAACTCTAACCGTTGTCGTCGGTGCGACGGGCATCGGCAAAACGCAATTTGGCGTGCAATACACCAGCGCCGGCATCCAGCAAGAACCGCGGCGAGGCGTGATTTTCGACATGAGCGCGCGTGGCGATTCACAAAGTCATGCCGAATATGCCCGGCGCATGTTTGATTGGAATCTTTCGCCCGTCGACGCCACAAAGAATCCAGACTTGAGTGACTATTTCACTGACAGTCGCCAACACGGCGACTATCTGCACGTGTTCGATTACCGCGGCCAACGCGTGACGCGGCGTGATCTGGAATTCGAACAATGGCAAGAATGGCAGAGCGAGTTGAATGCAAAGCTGCGCTCGACAATCGCGTTTCTTTACGGCAATTTCTTGACAGGTTGCCGGCGCGTGGCCATCGATGGCATTGAACCGACAGATCGCCCCGGCGAATCCATCCAATTCAATTTGTTCGAGTACATCTATCACCAGGTCATGAAGAAGGAACCGGATTGGGTCGCCCGCGATCTGTTTCGCGAAAGCTACCGCAAAAACGCCGACTCGGTACGGCAGCACACGTACGACCGCGAGCAGATTGGTTGCGTATTGTTGGTAACTTCGCACGAGACGATGTTGGACGATTTGATTTCACGTGGGATTGAGGAAGGGGACGCGCTGTCAAACGCCACCACATTGATTTACATGGGCAAGCTGCGCGACGGCAATCGGGTTGGCCGCGGGATGTACATCGCCAAGCACAGGGGCAGCGCGTGTAGCGACGAGATCTTTCGCTACGATATTGACGATTCGGGCGTGTTTGTCCTGTAGGATGGGTCTCCAGACCCGTCCATTGCCTGACGTTGACGGTCTAGAGACCCATCCTACAACAGAAACCCTTGCCCAAGCGCGTCGTCTGGATGAACGACAAATTCGCTGTGTCCGGTGACGAACGCCCGGCCGCTAATCTCTGGAACCACCGCATCGAAAGGTCCAATCGTGGTCAGTTCCGCGACCCGTCCTTCAAACACGCTTTCTTCTCCCAGAATGCTTTCAATTTGAATCGACTCACCCGGTTGAATTTCACCCTTCGCATGATGAATCGCCAGCCGGGCTGAAACACCAGTACCCGTCGGTGAACGATCGACTTCCGCGTTGGCAAAAACGCACAGGTTGCGACTGTGATGTTCCGCGTTCTCCGGCGGCCCAGTCAGAATGACACCGTAGAGAAAACCCAGGTCATCGTCTATCGGATGCTGGATTTTGATCGTCTCATTGATGGCCCGCTTGATTTCTTCGGCATTCGCGACCAGTTGAGACACCCGTGACAGATCGAGTTGTTGGTTCCATTGACTGACGGCCAGAACGGCGTAAAACGCTCCGCCAAATGCGATGTCCAATGTGACTGTCCCGAGTTGCTTCACCGTGACTTCAACATCCCGTTGATAAACAAAACTCGGCACGTTTAGAAACGAAACGCTTCGAACTCGCCCATCACAAACATCGGCAGTCGCTCGCACCAAGCCAGCCGGAGTGTCGATCGCTAAGTCAGTCGATTCGATCGTCCCAGTTTCGAGTAACGTCGCCACCAGCGCGATAATGCCATGCCCACACATCGTGCTGTAACCTTCGTTGTGCATAAACAGCACACCTAGATCCGTTTCGGGTGTCACAGGCGGCGTCACCACACAACCATACATATCACGATGCCCTCGCGGTTCGTGCATGATGGCTCGACGAACCCAATCCAGATTCTCGCGAAACCAGTTGCGGCGCTCGAGCATCGTCTGGCCCTGAATATCGGGCAATTCACTAGTGACAATTCTTAACGGTTCACCGGCTGCGTGGGCATCAATCGTCGCGATGGGCGCCACGCCTGGCGGGATCCGTTTCCAATCGAATTGCATCTGCGCATCCTTTTTACGAGTAGGACGGATTGGAAATCCGTCGTCATCAACAGCTTCTATGTTACGTTCTCCGCCGCACGAGGGTGCCTTCTCGACGACAGATTAAGGATTTTCCAAGGATTTCCCGATGGCGATGAATTCGTGGCCATCGAATCCAGCGAATGTCAACGAGGCGCGGGACCCAAAGACGATGGCAGCAGCAATGAAACACCACGACACACGACTCGCATTACCAAGCCGTTTCGAGTTGGACGATACGAAGTCACCCAGCAAAGTTACAAAAATGTGATGGGCTATACCCCCGCCTATTTTTCCGCGACGGGCGAAGTAGAGTTTCCGGACTCGACACTAGTCAGTTTCCGGTGGAAAACGTCAGTCATTTTGACTCGATCGAGTGTTGCATCAAACAGAGTGAACAGGAAGGAATGAAACCGGTAACCGTCCACGGACGTTGAGCGGAAGGGTGGTAGGCGAGTAGAAATGAAGGGCAGGTGTTGCGTTAGGATGTGTCGGGGGCGGGAAACAGGGTGGGAGCGGCAAGGCCTGCAAAGAGGTTGGTGACCGCCGTCGAAGGAAAAGCAAGAGCGCTACGGCCTTGTTGCCGGCAAGTCACCGCCGCGGTGCAGATCCGCTCGAACCAACTGGTCGTACGGATCTTGCAAGCATTCGCGGACGGTAAGAGCGACGACTTCTTGGACGTTGAGCTTGACTTGGACCACTTAACAACCTTCGCGCGGCGCGTCATCGGCCAATGTCGAAAAATCAAATTCGGCAGCGTGTTGACTTACGGCCAGTTGGCATCCAAAGCCAAGTCGCCGAATGCGGCACGCGCGGTTGGCAGCGTCATGAGGAAAAACCGATTTCCATTGATTGTGCCCTGCCATCGAGTCGTCGGAGCCGGCGGATCATTGGGCGGATATTCGGCACCAGACGGTTTGGACATGAAGCGGCGGTTGTTGGCGATGGAAGGTTCTCTCTAGTTTAGCGAGCTCCTGACCAATTGACTGTCAGTTACGATCACCCAACCACTTATTCAACTTGTTCATCTCTTCGTTTTTTGCGACGACCTTTAGTCTCTCTATTAGGTTGATGTCTCCCTCAACCGGCGGAGCGTTTGGCGATTCAAATCTTTGCGCGAACTCGCGTGGAGTATCAAACTCATACCATCGCTGTCGATCAATCAGAATAAAAAGTCGATCACGGGCCGATACAATGTCGGGCGTTTTCGCTGCAGAGCCCGTGGTTAAGATTAGATTGTTGTTTTCATCGAACACCCGATAACCCGGATGAACAAAATCCAGTGACAACGAACTTTTCTCTGGAATGTGGACAATCAGGACATTCGTTGTGTGGTCAGCGCGAGCCGTAATTCCAGATCCATCTCTCAAAGGTGGATGTATCCACCATCGCGGCCAAGGCGGGCGCCCATCGGGGTGAATTCTGTATTCGTTGGCGAACGGTGGTCGTTGGGAACTTACGCAAAACCAAACAATGCATACAATCAGAGGTGCCAAAATCCAAACGAAAATCCGTGAACGTGTTTTCATAGTCAAGAATCACCGTTACGGACAACACTAATCGTGTTGTGAATCGTTCCCATTAAATTGGCCCAATCTGAATCTGTCAATTCGTAGTCGACTCGCATTTGCATGACAGGTTGCATGTCGTTGATCTTCAATCGGACGGATTTGCCGTCTTCCAAAAGTTCGGCAGACTTCACTTCTACTGAGTCATGGCCCTGCTGGTCACAACAGCCGGGCCGCTGGGACATTGCAATTCGTACGCACGATAACCAGTTTGAGCGTTGCCAAGCCGTACGGCAACACCGTCCGAGTTGGAACGACAAGTCGTCGCGCCATTTCATCGACACACTGGAAGCGATGGATATAGTGAATGGTAGTATTTGATTCAGTTCCGTCTCGTAGTCTCGAACGGAGGAGCGCCCGCATGTTTAGATCGTTTCTCCCACGATCCGACCCACGTCAGGCAGATGGAGATCGAATCTACATTCCCGATCCCTTCGAAGTTGAGAACGGCAATTTTCCCGACGCGCTCGATGCTGTTGAGGTGGACGAGGAAGTCGTCGAACGCGAACCGCGCCATGAGGAGGAATTCGAAAGCAGTGAGAATATTGTCATCGAGCTGGATGTGGAGCCGGCCGATCCCGATGCGGAAACGATTGTGTACGCCGAAGGCATGGACGAAATGCCGTGTCCAATCTCTGTGCCTCGAACACGGTTCTGGACGACACTCACCATTTTCGCATGCATCTTTGCACTCGCGCTCGGCGCTGGTGCGATCGGCACGTATCGTTTGCTTGGCTGGAAGGCAAGCCAATTTGTCGCTGGCGACGACTTCCACGTCGCGTCCACGATTAAAGAATCTTCGCCAGCCGCGCCGGATCAACCGCTGGCGCTAACGACGCCCCGCGCAAGTGTGTCCACATCGAATCGTGAAAAGCACGAGAGCAACGTGTCGGCATCCACACTGGAGTTGCCCGATGCGATTGGTGACCTTTCAAGTTTTCGAGCACAATTGGCCTCCTACATCGAGTCTTTGCCGGAAGACGAACGGGCGATCCATTTTCAACAAGTCATGACAAACGACGTGCCGCGCTTGGACGTGTTGCTTCGTTGGAATCGATTGTTGGACGCTTGGTCGCGACTGGACATGCTGGGGCTCAGTCCGTCGCAGGCCGCAAAGCTGAACGCAGCCGCGTCGCCGCTCGTCCCAATGTTTCCGCAAACGGCCAACGGAGCGGCCGTCCGAGATCGACTCGCGCTGCTTGCGCGGGTGGCAAGCCGCGTTGATGACGCCGGGAATTCCATCACCGCTGACATGGTGCCGATGTTCGAGTCGCCGTTGGCACGTGTTCCGTACGTGCTGCAGACGATCGCCGGCCAGCGATTTTACTTGACAGCGCCGCCAGCCAGATCCAACGGCAGCATGACGTTCGACTATGTCATCAATAAACGTTTGGAGACCAAGCAGCGGTCTATCGCCAGCCACGAATTGAATGTGCGCGCAAGTGGTCGGTTGTCCCACGCCGGCTTGGCCCGTGAATCGCTTGCGCTTTTGCAACGATTGGACGACGATAACTGGGAGTCGACGTTTTTTCGCCTGGCTCGTTCGATTTTGCTCGAAGCCCATCTTTCGGCGGACGAATCGCTGGATGACCAAATCGATGTGTTTGTCAAAGTCCATTGGTTGCGTGCCGTGCTCGAGACAGGTTGTCGAGGCAGTCACGTGCTGTCAAAGGCGTTTGAAGAACATTTGGAGGCCCTTCGGCGAGCGCAACCGTTGCTCGACGTGAATTGGCTCGATCCTGATGCGAAGGAGTTGTCAGACGAACGGCGACAGTTGGTCAACCTACTGGCGGACCTTCCCGATTTCGATTCGGCCGGAGTTGCCGCCGCGAAAGAACTGAACGAGTTGATTGCGTTCGATGGCCAACCAGAATACGATTGGGTCGGCGTGCTGTTGCGCAACGAAGCTGGTCAATGGGGTTGCGTGTTGAATTTGCCACAACGAGACGCGATTCGGCGTTTGTTTGTCTTCGACCACTCAAATGATGAAACTGCGGTTCGTGTTAGATTTCTCGGCGAATTCAACGGTCACCATTGCGAGTTTGCCATTGGCCAAGAAGCCCAGTTGCGGGAAGGCCAACCGGTTTTGATGGCAGAATGATGTATGGCAGAATCAAGCGGAAGCTGGCTCTTTTCATTCTGCCATACATTATTCTGCCAACCGTTCGAATTCTGCTTGGAAATGCCGCATCGTCTCCGGGGCGTCCACAATTCTAAACCCGCGCAACGACTCACGGTTCTCGTAAACCTCGACGACCGCGTCAATGACGTAGTCGATTTGGCTTTTTGTGTAGACGCGGCGTGGAATTGCCAACCGGACCAACTCCATTGACGCTGCCGAGCCGAACATGACGCTGCCGATCTCCACTGCGCGAACACCGGCATGCCGGTACAACTCGCAAACCAGTGCCTGGCCGGGGAATTCTTTCGCGGGAATCTGCGGACAGAATGCCGCCGCGTCGATGTAGATCGCATGTCCGCCGGGCGGTTCGATGATCTGAATTCCAGCGTCCAAAAGATGTTCGCCCAAGTATTGGACACTGCCGATTCGATAACGCAGATAGTCTTCGTCGACGACTTCGAGGAATCCTTGAGCCATCGCTTCTAAATCTCGGCCGGCGAGTCCGCCGTAGGTGACGAAGCCTTCGGTCAGGATTAACAGACTGTCTGCTTGACGAGCCAGATGTTCGTCGCGCAACAACAGCATCCCGCCGATGTTGACCAGTCCATCCTTCTTGGCGCTGATCGTCGCGCCATCGGCGAGTTCGAACATTTCGCGGGCGATCTCGCGAACGGATTTGTGTGACTGACCAGGTTCACGTTGCTTGATCAAGAACGCATTCTCGGCAAATCGACATGCATCCAGAAACATCGGAATCTCGTGTTCTTGGCAAACTTCACGCACTTCGCGCAGGTTGGCAAGACTGACAGGCTGCCCGCCGCCGCTGTTGTTCGTTACCGTCACGATGCAAAGCGGAATGCGTGTGGGACCAACCTTGGCGATCAGGCTTTCGAGTTTCTCGACGTCAAGATTTCCTTTAAATGGATGCCGATTTTGAGGTTGCCCACCTTCATCAATGACCAGATCGACTGCTTCCGCCCCCGAGTGCTCGATGTTGCCGCGCGTCGTGTCGAAGTGATTGTTACCCGGGATGACTTTGCCGGCACCACTCAACAACTCGAACAGAATGCGTTCGCTGGCACGGCCTTGATGCGTTGGCAAGATGTGCGGCATGCCGGTTAGATCGCGAATCACTTTTTCAAAACGATACCAACTCTTGGCCCCCGCGTAAGACTCGTCGCCACGCAGCATTCCGGCCCACTGTTCGCTGCTCATCGCCGATGTGCCGCTGTCGGTCAGCAAGTCGATGATTACATCTTCGGCGGGGATCTTGAAAACATTGAACTTTGCCCGGCGCAGGATTTCCTCACGCTGCTCGCACGTGGTGAGCTTGATGGGCTCGACCATCTTGATTCGGAAGGGTTCGATGATTCTCGGCATATTGGAATTCTATGCGTATGCCGCTGCCGAGGCCAACAGTGAAAGCCGCGTGAGAGATGTTGCATGAGTCTCGCAGAGCAGCGGTGGCGAGCAACGCGTCGATGTCGCGCACGGTGAGTTGCCGCCGCGATTGAGCCGCGTTCGTTCACGCTTGCATAATGTGCCGCGAAAAAGTCACTCTTGAGGTCCAACCAACTCGACGAAATTGCCGTCGGGATCCTTAACGACGGTTAAGAAAACTCCCTCCGGAAATCCCTTGGGAAGTGGAACTGGTCCCTTCGCCAACGGTGGAACACCTGTCTTCTTCAGCCTCGCCATCGCGGCGTTGGTGTCGTTCACGAAAACGGTGATGTAGCTGAATCCCAGTTGGGCGTGAATGGAATCGCTTTTGCTTTTCTTGCTCTTCACCCCGGGCAACTGCATTAGTTTCAATTTCGTGGCCGATTCTCCTTCGCCAAGTACGAAAACTCGAATCTCTAAAGGTTGGTTGTCCGTTAAGCCAGAATCGGTTGCAAAGTCTGCTTCCACCTTGAAGCCGTCAATCTCCTTGAATCCGATCGCTTCGGTGTAAAACGCGGCTGCTTTTTTGATGTCACTGACAACGACACCCAGATCGATCGTCGTTTGCGCGAATTCACTGTCCGCACCACGAGTCGACGCAACACAGAAAATAAGTCCAAAGAGAATGCCAGCCAAGTTCAAGGATCGTAATTTCATTGTGATTCACCCTGTTATTAGTATTAGTTCGTTTCGGTTGATCGACGTTGGACTAATTCTAACTGCGCATGCGTCATCTTTCTTGGTTCCGTTCAAGCCTTGCCGGCGTTTTTGTTGAGCCGCACTTTGAATGACTCGCGACACGCCGCCCGCTTTGGTGCGCAGGGTTTGCCGCTGCTTGGCGGCTCAGGCGGCGGCCGTGTCGTAGGCGATCGTGTGGGCCTTGTCGGTGTCGGCTAGGCCGTGGTCGTACGGCTTGTCGGTTTGGGTTTGCGAGTTGTTGTAATTCGTGTTGGCCCGCGACGTGACGTCGGCCTCGACCCCCGTGATGCCGCTGTGCAGCGTCGTACGTTCGGTGTCCAATCACCCGCCAGCACTTCGTCGGCCACGGCCGTGGCTGCTTGGAAGGCGACCCATGTTTCACTGGTGCTGCTGAACGTGCTGCCAGGCCCGCTTGCACGGCCACCAGCGACGCCTGCATGTTGGTGTTGTGCTCGGTGTACGCGGCCACGTCGAACACGCCAGCGCGGTATTGACATCTTCGCGATACTGCGAAGCGGCAGCGCCCGCCGACGTGTTGTACGTGTTCTCGTGCCCGGCGGCTAAGCGGAACTCCGTAAAACAGGGTCTGACCCCATGCATCACTCCCTCACACAACCGCTTGCTGTGGGATTCCAACAATCGATACGTGTACGACAACGAAGGCAACGTCATCCGGCGTTGGAACTACAAGCGCCTCAACAGTGCGACGACGGTCATCAATCAGGATAATCTCGTTGGCAGCGTTGTTCTCGGCACCTCTGTTGAGGTGACTTCCCCAGAATTCTCAGTGGAAGCGGGAGCCCATCGCATCCGTCTTGATTCGTTAAACATTGACACCACGCTATTGGTCGGGTTAGCACGAGTCACGCTAACGATTCGCGACAAGGATACCGGTCAACCTATCGCCAATACTCCGCTCCCAATGGATTTGACCAAAGAATTGCTCGGCGAAGCCACTGCGGATTTTCCATTCGCTCACGTTTATCGCTCGCTGCCTGTTCTCTGGGACGTCCAACTTGCGGCACATGACCGCCTGGAAATTGAACTGGAATTCGATTTCCCCGCAGCCGACCCGAATACGGGAATCGAAATCGACGGCGGAAATCTGTACGTCGAAGTCGCGGAAAACCTTTACGGTTACGACTGGGACTACCAGAACCGCCTGACGGCAGTCAATGTCGAAGGCAACCCCGCGACGGTCCAGTTGTCGGACAATTTTAATTGGACCGGCTACGCCTGGGATTCCACAACCAGTTATCTGTACGATGTCATCGGCAATCGCATCGGCACGACGGTGGACAACGGTCAAGTCCAAAAATGGTACTCAATTTACGAATCGGGCCAGCCGCTGTTGGAGTTTAATGAAAGCGGCGAGGTGGAACGAAGTCGTCTTTACGCCGGTCCTGGCGGACCGTTGTTGGCGGTGGAAGACTACAATCCTGGGACAGGCTCCGTGCCAACGTCGGATATCGTGGTGTGGACGATGGCCGATCATCAGGGAACGATTCGCGGGTTGTACTCCACGGAAGAGATTAACGGCGAGCGACGCAAAGAGCACATCACCTACGATCCCTTCGGTGGCCCCGACCAACCGGGCAATCCCTGGTTGGCCGATACGCATGCGCCGCTATGGAACATCGTGACCGCGCGGCACATGGGCATGGAATACGACGTCCACGCCGAATTGTATGTCGCGGGGAGTAACGTCTACGAACCCCTTGGCGGACGCTTGATGAGTCCGCGCGGCAGCGGAAACAATCCGTACATCTTTGCCGGCAACACGCCCGTCAATCGCAATGTCGCGGGACGCGGCACGACGTATACCAGCACTCCGGGCATGTCGGAAAACGAACTGTTCTGGGACCGCTACCAGCATTACTTTGATCCGCGTTCGAATTGGGCCGAGGGCAATTATGTAGAGGGCACCATCCAAACGGCTGGCTGGGCGATGGCAATCGTTCCCGCCATCTATGCGGCACCAGGATATTTTGCGGCAATGGCTGGACTCTCCGCGGTGGAAACGACCATTGAGTCTTACGTCGCCAGTTACTTCGAGGCACCCTTCGATGCAGGTGCATCCTTCGCTAAAAACATGGCCATCAATTCCCTCACGTTTGGGATTGGCAACAAACTCAAATGGGGCGGAAAGATCGGGGCTTATTTGCTGAAAAAAGGAATTCAGATCACCGGCGACACCGTGATTGATGTCGGGGTATATGGCTACGACCCTGGAATGGCGTTGGTAACAAACACGGTTGGCAGTTTCGGGGGCGAAGCAATAACGAGCCGCGTTCTGGCTCCCGCGTTTCGAGGCATTGGGCGTGCGGGACGTCGCGGATGGCAGGCTTTACGAGCATTCGATGGATTTGAGGTCGACTACGGAAGGGCATGGGCTGGAATGGGCTGGTCGATGCCAGCTTCAATCAAAATAAAATGGCGAAACGCAGTAGAGGATTTCGTTCATCCAGATTTGCAACACAACGGTGCGTTAAGGGCGTTGGCACGTGAAATCCACGATATGTATGCCCGCCCAAGGTGGATTCAGGATTCAGCAGTAGCCGTAGCTGAAGTCGTATCGCCAAATGGCAGACGATCGATCTGGGCATCGACTTCATTTAGGTTTACCCGACCACAACAAAGACGTCTCGCGCAACTTGGCGTGAACTTCGTTACCGGAGATAGCCATGCAGAAACGCACATAATTACTGCTTTGTCTGAACAATTTACAGATGGAGCAACCATCAAACGTTGGGGAATATCATGGACCACCGATCAAAAATGGTACCCCTGTTGGGAATGCCTGCCACACGTTACAAAGGTCACTTCCGGAATACTAGAGTTCTAACATGAGTGCCTGGGAACACACATTCGAAATCGACGACTACCGACAAAGCGCTGAACGTGAACTTTCATGTCTTACAGAGCAAAAACAAATCGCTTTTGCGGCGTGGTGCTGTAAACGATTGCTGCCCGCACCCAACGCCCTGGATAATAGTTTAAGTTGCCAGTTCGATTTCATCCGAGAGATACTAGACAGTGTCTGGCAATATATTGTGAATGCCGAAGTACGAACAGAGTTCATTAGCGGCGCAATACGTTGGTGTTTAGACGTGAAATGTGATGATGATTGCCGAAAGGATATCCGCAATCAACTGGAAGATGCGCTTGCTGCTGTTTATTCAACATTAGAGGGGATTTTGTCGAATACGTTGAAAAATGTCGCTTTGGTTGGCGAAACAGCATTTGAAGCAGCCCACCACGCAGCCGTTGATGAGTACACGTGCGGCGAACCTACGGTATTTGGACCAGAAGCAGCATCGGAAATGTTGGAAGCCACAGCGGAAAGTCCATTTGTGAAACGAGAAATAGAAATACAAACCAAACAACTGGATTACCTGTTGAATTGTGGCGAAATCTCGCTAGACGATCGTCACCGTTTTGATTTCGACGAGGAGCCTGATCCCTGATGACGAGCCCGGTGTTTGCGCGGCCGCCGTGTGGTCAAAAAATTCGAACGAGCCAATAGTTGTTTGACAAGTTGAATTTAAGTCAGTCGAGACAACCGAATCTCGGCCAAGCGGATTGCCAGTGGCGGGCGGAAACGGGGTCGGGTCTCATTTTTGCATCTAGCCCTACTTTTTGGATGAAGTTTTTTTGCGTGGGCGGCCGGGATCACGCAAGGATGACTCCAACCCCAGACGTTTGGCTGTCCGTTGTTGCCAGACCGTTGTACTGGGGGCATAGCGGACGGAAGCAGCCCGTCGGGGCAAAGCTACCTGCACGTCCCCGGCCTCTCACTGTTGGCTCCAGAGATCCTGACATGAGACACTCTTTCTCCGACGATTCTCCATCACGAACCGGTTCTAGGTGCGTCAATTCAATGTCCGAGAATTTCTTTGCGCTCTTCGTTCCTCTGCGTTGAATTTCGGGCTCTTTCAAACGCAGAGGAACGAAGAGCGCAAAGATTGAGGTCAAAAGACCGCCCCTGTATGTCACGTTCTCTGCGCTCCGGCCCGCGAATAGGCCCGATCAACGAATCGTCCCAGTCGTTTGAAGCGATCAAGAATCTCCGGCCAATCTGCGCGCCCTGTGCCCAAAAAACACTCAATAACGAGTGATTCTCCGCAGCAAACTCCCGCGCCGGCCCAAAAAAATCTAACCAAACAAGCCAATCGCAAGTTTCGCCCATGTAAATCATTGGATGTCCCTATACTGACCCCGGTTGTAAGCTGTTGCATGGTGTCCGTTCCTGTTGGAGGTTTTGGCGAGAACCAAAAAACACCATTGGGCCACGGACGTCATTTTTCACCAATTCCAATTTGAATCTCAAGGTTCAGCCCCAGCCTTGTTTGCTACCACACGGACTGCACCCCATGACGCGGCATAGTTGATGACTCTCATCATTTTGATCAAATTGTATGCTTGCTTCGGTGACCACCGTTTTAATGGGAGATGAACTTGCTTGCTGGGAAACAACACTTGACATGCGCGTTGCTTACCTTCGGTGCTACCATCCTTTTCTGCTGCCATTCGGTGCTTGCCGCCGACCGATCGAATGTTTTGTTGGTCCTCGTCGACGACTTGAAACCGGCACTGGGCTGTTATGGCGATCCAATCGCCAAGACGCCGAATATTGATGCCCTGGCAGCGCGCGGGATGCGGTTTGAACTGGCTTATTGCAACCAAGCCGTCTGCGCCCCGTCGCGGTTTACGCTGATGCTCGGTTCGCACTCGACATCGACGGGGCTGTATGGACTTGGCAGCCAACTTCGGCAGATCGTGCCAGATGCCGTCACCATGCCGCAGTACTTTGCCAACCATGGTGGGTATCGAACGGAGTCGCTTGGCAAAGTGTTTCATATCGGGCACGGCAATCATGGCGACTCGCAATCGTTCAGCGTGCCACACTTTCACGATAAGGTGATCGAGTATCTCGACCCAGCGAGTACTGACGGCGGTAAGCTCACGCGCGAAGAAGCTTTCTTTACGAATCAAAAGCTCGGTCAAATCAAGTCGCTGCCGCGCGGAGCGGCCTTTGAATCTCCCGATGTTGGCGACATGGAATATGCCGACGGCCGAGTCGCGGCGGAGACGATCCGGCGGCTGCAAGCCGCCAAAGAGCGTCGCACCAGGGATGGCAAGCCGTTTTTCATGGTCGCTGGGTTCGCTCGACCGCATCTGCCGTTCAGCGCGCCGCAAAAGTATTGGGACCTGCATGACCCGTCCGCGTTGCCCATGCCAAAGTTTGAAGAACTGCCGGCCGATGCTCCGCCGGTCGCAGGAAAACGGGGCGGCGAAATCAGCAATTACAAACCGGTTCCAACAGAAAGAAACGCGCAGTATAGCGAGGAACTAAAACGGAAACTGATTCACGGTTACTATGCCAGCACCAGCTTCGTTGATGCGCAAATTGGCAAGGTGATCGACGAACTCGATCGGTTGGCGTTGACAGACAACACCATCGTCGTGTTGTGGGGTGATCATGGTTTTCATCTTGGCGATCTTGGCATCTGGACGAAGCACACCAATTACGAGCAGGCCAATCGGATTCCGATTCTTATCACGGCGCCTGGGATCGCAAAGCTAAATTCTTCGACCGGGCAGCTTGCTGAGAGTGTGGATATTTTCCCGACGCTGGCGGAACTCGCGGGCCTGCCCGCTCCCAAGGGACCTCAGCCGATGGACGGTGTGAGCCTCGTGCCGGTGTTGAAAGATCCAGCGGCGCGCGTGAGGGACCATGCCTATCATGCTTATCCAAAGCAAAAACTTGGACGAGCGATTCGCACCGACCGATACCGGCTCGTCGAGTGGCGAGCATTTGGCGAATCGGCGGAGTCGGTGGAATACGAGTTATATGACTACGAGACTGATCCTTTGGAAACACGAAACCTGGCGTCAACAAAACCTGAGCTTGTCGCCCAGCTCAAACGGACACTGGCGAAGTACCCCCAGCCGGTTGATCGAAACGGCAAGCCGACGTTCGACAAGTCGCCCCAAATCGCAAATCGCCCAATCACAATCACCGGCCACGTGAAGACAGCAGCGGGGCAGGGAGTCATCGTCGCGCAAGGTGGACGAGAACATGGCTACGCCGTCCACATGATCAACGGGCGGCTCGCGTTTGATGTTCGAGTGAAAGGCAACGTGACTCGCATTGCCGCGAAAGCGGATGCTCCCAAAGAATTCGACTTCGATGCGACTTTGGCGGCCGATCGTCTCACGCTCTCGATCAATGGCCGGCAGGTCGGCGAGACGGCATCGCCAGGATTGATTCCGGTGCAACCCAAAGACGGAATGAACATCGGGCGTGACGAACTCTCGGCGGCTGGCAACTACACGGCTCCGAATTCGTTCAATGGGATCGTCAGTGGATTAAAGGTGACACCAGGCAAGTTAGAAAGAAGCACAAGACCGTTTCAATCGGAACTGATCACGAAGTGGGGCGAAGACGTCACGGCCGGAAACGCGTGGACCGAATACCCGCGCCCCCAGATGCAACGCGGCCACTGGCAGAACCTCAATGGTCACTGGGAATACGCGATTACTCCGGCGGGGCAAACGGACGTTCCGACAGGCTGGGACGGCCGGATACTCGTTCCGTACTGCCTTGAATCGAAGCTGAGCGGTGTGCAGCGATTGCTCGACGCCAGCGAAGCACTCTGGTACCGCCGCGCGTTCCATGCGTCGAAGTCGGACGCAGGGAAGACGCTGCTGAACTTTGAGGCCGTCGATTACCGCTGCGAGGTGTTCGTGAACGGCCGATCCGTTGGCACGCATCAGGGCGGGCACACTCCGTTTTCGTTCGACATCACCGAGGCGGTTCGCGAGGGAGAAAACGAATTGATCGTACGAGTAGAAGACGAGACGGAAGGCTGGCAGCTTCGCGGCAAGCAGGTCTTGACCGCTCGCGGCATCTGGTACACACAGGTGTCGGGAATTTGGCAGACCGTGTGGCTGGAACATGTCCCCGCGATGTACTTCAAGGACTTGAAGATCAACACAAACGCTGAGTCGGGCAGCATCGAAATCCGGCCGGACGTTGTCGGCGCGAAGACACGCACGATGATGCGGGTCGTCGTCAAGGATGGCGATAAAAGCGTCGCGGAGATTCGCGAAACGATTCGTCGGGTGAAGCTGCGTATTCCGGATGCGAAACTTTGGTCGCCCGAATCACCTCACCTTTACTCGATTGAAATCACGATCACCGATGTTCTTGGTAAGCCAATGGACCGAGTACACACCTATGCCGGAATCCGGTCGGTCGGAAAGGTCAAGGACGCTGATGGTCACTGGCGATTTACGTTGAACGGCAAGCCAGTTTTTCATTGGGGACCGCTCGATCAGGGCTGGTGGCCGGATGGCTTGCTGACGCCGCCATCGGACGAAGCGATGTTGTTCGACATCCAGTGGCTGAAAGCGGCCGGTTTCAACATGATCCGCAAGCACATCAAAGTCGAACCGCGGCGCTACTACTACCACTGCGATCGGCTGGGCATGCTGGTTTGGCAGGACCATGTCAGCGGCGGTGAGAAGTCCGGCTGGCCGGAGTGGACTCGCCTGAAGCCGAATCCAGTCGATGCCCAATGGCCGGAGAAAGAACACAAGCAGTTTATGCTGGAACTCAATCGGATGATTTCCGCGCTGGAGAACCATCCGTCGATTGTGTGCTGGGTGCCGTTGAACGAACGCTGGGGCCAGCACAAGACAATGGAAATTGGCAAGTGGACGGTCGAGCGAGATCCGTCACGTCATGTAAATATCGCCAGCGGCGGCAACTTCTGGCCCGTCGGCGACATCGTTGACGCTCACAAGTACCCGCATCCGGAGTTTCCTTTTGTGGACGGCGCGGGCGGTCGCTTTGATAAGTACATCAAGGTCATGGGCGAGTTCGGCGGGCACGGCTATCCCGTGAAAGGTCATCTGTGGGACGCCAATCGCCGGAACTGGGGCTACGGCGGGCTGCCGCAGAATGAAGCCGAATACAAAGAACGTTACGTCACGTCGCTCAACATGCTGAACGACCTGCGAGCACGAGGCATCGCCGCCGGCATCTACACTCAGACGACCGATGTCGAAGGCGAAATCAACGGCCTCATGACGTACGACCGGAAGGTCATCAAGATTCCGGCGAAGGAACTGGCCGAACTGCACAAAATTCTGTTCAAGAAACCGTCTAAGACTGCGAGAGCCTCTCAGTCCGACAAGCACCTATATGGTCCAGGATTAGCGGAATGACTGCGTTGCAAAGAAAAGCGAATACTCGAATGTACGCCTTCGAAACACTGAACCTGCTGGCCGGTCGTTTGCTTCTTGCCCTTACCGTTCTTTTGGTGAGCCATCCGGCCATCGTGGCAGCGCGACCAAACATCGTCCTTGTTTTCATTGACGATATGGGTTGGGGCGACTTCTCGTGCTTCGGCAACCAGGACGCGAAAACGCCGCACGTCGACCGGCTGGCGCAAGAGGGAATTCGCTTTGAGCAGTTCTACGTCAACTCACCAATTTGCTCGCCTTCGCGAACTGCGATCTCCACCGGTCAGTATCCGCAGCGCTGGCGAATCGGTTCGTTTCTCAGCAACCGCGACCACAACAACAAACGTGGTATTGCGCAGTGGCTTGACCCCAAGGCACCGATGCTCGCGAGGTCGCTGCAACAGGCC